>NZ_JAFCLR010000001.1:0-360612 GCF_018131065.1 Bradyrhizobium sp. AUGA SZCCT0431
CTCCTGATCAGCTTTTGGCCTTTCAGGAACTTGACACCAGCAACGGGGTGTCAGGACCACACGACTTCGCCGTACGCCTCAGTGCCGTTCGTCGCCAGCACTTCAGCGTCCACCGCAACCCGTCCAACGTCCGTGACGACGGCCGACGCCCTCTGAGTGGGACGGGATGGGCGAATATATGCCCCTGACTTTCCTTCTGGTAAACAGAAATATTTTTTATTTCAGGGCTTGACACACCTTCCGAAAATCAGAACTGATTTGCCCGTCGGGTTGATTTGTCGCAGGCGACGGCGATATTTTCTATTGCGAGCGAAGCGACTCAAAGCAGAAGCAATACTATTCATCGTCGTCCCGGCTTTGAGCCGGGACCCATACTCAGCGGCCGTGATGATACGGCGAGTTGGCAGAGATTTTTCAAACAACAAACAGCGGTGGCTATGGGTTGGCCGGGACGACACCGGTGTTGTGGCGATGTCCTCACGCCGCGCGGATATTCGCCATGAAGCGGTCGAGTTCTTCGCGCAGCCGCGTGCTTTCGCTCGACAGCGTGCGCGCCGAATGCAGCACCTCTTCCGAGGCCGTACCGGTTTCGGTCGCGCCGCGATTGACCTGCATGATGCTGGCGGCGGCTTCCTCGGTGCCTTGCGCGACGTTCTGGACGCTGCGCGCGATTTCCTGCGTCGCCGTGCTCTGCTGCTCGACCGCGTCCGCAATCGTCGTGGCGATGTCCGAGATCTTGCCGATGGTGCCGCCGATTTCCTTGATCGCCGCGACCGATTCCTGGGTCGCGCCCTGCATGCCCGAGATGTGATTGGAGATCTCGTCGGTCGCCTTCGCGGTCTGGCTGGCGAGCGATTTGACCTCGGAGGCGACGACGGCAAAGCCGCGGCCGGCATCGCCGGCGCGGGCCGCCTCGATGGTCGCGTTCAGCGCCAGCAGGTTGGTCTGCTCGGCAATCGCCGTGATCAGCTTGACCACGTCACCGATCTCTTGTGCGGCGCGCGACAGTTTTCCGATGCGGCTATCGGTCTGTTCGGCCTGGCGCACCGCGGCTTCCGCAATCTGGCTGGATTCCTTGACGCGGCGGCCGATCTCGTCGACGGAGGCCGACAGCTCCTCGGTCGCGGATGCCACCGATTGCATGTTGCCGGAGGCTTGTTCCGAAGCGCCGGCGACCTGGCTCGACAGGCTCTGGGTGGTTTCCGCCGTTCGCGTCAGCGTTCCCGCCGAGGCTTCCAGCTGCACGGCCGAGGCCGAAACGTTGGAGACGATGGCGCCCACCGCGGCCTCGAACTCGTCGGCAAAGCGAATGAGTTCGGCGCGGCGCGCGGCGCTGCTCGCCTTGTTCTGCGCCTCTTGCGTGGCGGCGTCGCGTTCGGCCTTGGCGACCGCCTGGACCTTGAACTCCTCGACCGCGCCGGCCATTTCGCCAAGTTCGTCCTTGCGCCCGAGGCCGGGCAGCACGACGTCGAAATTGCCGGCGGCGAGTTCACGCATCGCACCGCACATTGCGGTCATCGGCTTGGAAATGCCCTTGCCGAGCAAGAACGCCCAGACACAGCCGAGCAGGAAGCCGCCGGCCGCCAGGATCAGGATCAGCCGTTCGGTTTCGCCAATGCTCGCGTTCGACTCGGCCTCGAGCCGTTTCTGATCGGCCAGCAGGCTGGACTTCATGACGGCAGCGCCCTTGCTGATCGCGGTGACGGAATCCGTCATGTCGAGCGTCAGATCGTCGATTTCCTTGGCGTTGTGAATCAGCTTGGCGAGCGCCTCCCGGTAGGCTTCCAGAAGTCCGGCGACCTCCTTGAGGTCAGCCACGACCTTTTCATTCTTCGAGGAAATCGACTTCAGCGAGTTCTCGACGAATTTCAGACGCGCCAACGCGCTGGCGGCCACCGCCTTGTCCGAATTGATGACAAACGTGTTGACCAGTGCGGTGACGGACTGAAACTGCTCATAGACCTTTTTCGCGCCGAGACTGATGACCTGCTGCTCGGACTCCTCGGCGTTGCTGGGAAGATCGTCGAGCTTGTAGTGCAGCGACATGCCGCTGCGTGTGAGCTGGTTCTGGGTGATCCGCGCGCTCTCGTCCTTGACCTTGACGACGTCGGCAAAGATCTTGGCAAAGGCGCGGAATTCCCGCTCCAGCTTGGCGAGCTGTTCAAGCCGGCCTGGATCCGTGGTGCCCTTCATCGAGGCGATAATGGCTGCCTTCAGGCTGGCTTCGGCCGCCAGCGTCGCCTTGCCATCCTCTTCCTTGGCCGTGACCACGAAATAGCGGGCGAGCGAACTATAGGAAATCAACTCGCGGTCGATGTCGCGCGCCAGGTCGGCTTCCTGCACGCTGCGCCGGTAGGCGTCCACACCTGCGGAAACGTGTTCAAATCCCATATAGGCAATGCCCATGCTGGCCGCCGAGATGGCCAGCGTCACGGCAAAACCAAGCATGATTTTGGCGCGGAATCGAAAGGTTGGGAGTTTGATCGAGAACAAGCCCGTACGTTTCTTAAATCCCACCTCAAGCCCCCCGTTTTCATTCTGAAAACCCGGATCGGGAGGCCCTGCCCCCGATCCAGTGCGCAAAGATAGGGCAGAATGGATAAGGCTGGGTAAACTCCGGCCCCCACTCCCGTGGATTGCATCGCCGGAAGCGCGCATTTTTGGCTTGGGTCGCACCCGTGGGGTTCGGACGATCGACGCAAATATGATGCGGTGCGGTGTGGACGAGACCTCACCCCGTCAATTTACCTTCCATCGCGTGCGGCGCTTTGAATTCATTCCGGCCCGACCGCCGCATGACGGCCGAAGAATCGGCTTGGCCGACGCCGCGTCGCCGCGAGGATGTCATCACAATGACAAGGGCGACCAAAATCCTAGTTGCAAGTTCCCTCGCCCGTGTTTCTAATTGGAATAATTATAAAACATCGGGAGGTATCACGCGTGTCTACCATCAAATTGACGGTGAACGGCAAGGCTGTCTCAGCCGACGTCGAGGACCGGACCCTCCTCGTCCATCTGCTGCGCGAAAACCTGAACCTGACCGGCACCCATGTCGGCTGTGACACCAGCCAGTGCGGCGCCTGCGTCGTCCATATCGACGGCCGGGCGGTCAAATCCTGCACCGTGCTGGCGGGCCAGGCCGCCGGGTCCAACGTCACCACCATCGAGGGCATCTCGAAGGGCGACGAATTGCACCCGATGCAATTGGCGTTCCGCGACAATCACGGCCTGCAGTGCGGCTATTGCACCCCGGGCATGATCATGTCGTCGATCGATATCGTGAATCGCCATGGCGGCAAGCTCGACGAGGAAACCGTCCGGCAGGAGCTGGAAGGCAACATCTGCCGCTGCACCGGCTACCACAACATCGTCAAGGCGGTGCTCGATGCGGCCGGACGCATGAAGGTCTCGCAGGCAGCCGAATAGCTGCCGCAGGCCACCAAACCAGCATTCAAAGGCCGCTTCGTTTCGATGGAAATGGCGGAAACAATAACTCCGGTTGGGAGGACAGGACATGGGCGTTGAAGGCATTGGCGCAAGCGTTGTGCGCAAGGAAGACCGCCGTTTCATTACCGGCAAGGGCCGTTACGTCGACGACATCAAGATTGTGGGCCTGACCCACGCGCACTTCATCCGCAGCCCGCACGCCCACGCCAAGGTAAAGAGCATCGACACGTCAGCGGCGATGGACATGCCCGGCGTGGTCGGCGTCCTGACCGGCCAGCAGATCGTCGACGACAAGGTCGGCAACCTTATCTGCGGCTGGGCCATTACGTCGAAGGATGGCACTGGCATGAAGATGGGCGCATGGCCGGCGATGGCGCCGGAGACCGTGCGCTTTGTCGGCCAGGCGGTCGCGGTCGTGATCGCCGAGACCAAGAACCAGGCCAAGGACGCCGCCGAAGCCGTCGTCGTCAACTACGAGGAACTCCCGGCCGCCGCTGATATTCGCGCGGCCATCAAGGCAGGCGCGCCGCAGCTTCACCCTGAAGCGCCCGGCAACGTGATCTACGACTGGACGATCGGCGACGAGGCCGCCACCGAAGCCGCGTTCAAAGCGGCGGCCAACGTGGTTTCGCTCGACATCACCAACAACCGGCTGGTGCCGAACGCGATGGAACCGCGGGCGGCGATCGGCGAATATAATGAGGCGGAAGAGCACTTCACGCTCTACACGACCTCGCAAAATCCGCATGTCGCCCGTCTTGTGCTGTCGGCGTTCTATAACATTGCCCCGGAGCACAAATTGCGGGTGGTGGCGCCCGACGTCGGCGGCGGCTTCGGCTCCAAGATCTTCATTTACCCTGAGGAGATGGTGGCGCTGTGGGCCTCCAAGAAGGTGGGGCGGCCGGTGAAGTGGACCGGCGATCGCACCGAGGCTTTCCTGACCGATGCCCATGGCCGCGATCACCTGACCAACGCCGAACTGGCGCTCGACGCCGACAACAAGATCACCGGCTTGCGCGTCAAGACCTATGCCAATCTCGGCGCCTATATGTCGCTGTTCTCGTCGTCAGTGCCGACCTATCTCTACGCGACGCTGTTGTCGGGCCAGTACAACATCCCCAACATCTTCGCCGAGGTGATCAGCGTCTACACCAACACCACCCCGGTCGACGCCTATCGGGGCGCGGGCCGGCCCGAAGCGAGTTTCGTGGTTGAACGGCTGCTGGAGACGGCGGCGCGGCAGTTGAAGGTCGATCCGGCGGAATTGCGCCGCAAGAACTTCATCACGCAATTCCCGCATCAGACGCCTGTCATCATGGCCTACGATATCGGCGATTTCGGCGCCTCGCTCGACTCGGCGATGAAGGCGATCGACTACGCCGGCTTCCCGGCCCGCAAGGCGAAGGCCAAGTCCGAAGGCAAGCTGCGCGGCATCGGCCTCTCCTGCTACATCGAGGCCTGCGGCATCGCGCCCTCGAAAGCGGTCGGCAGTCTTGGCGCCGGCGTCGGCCTGTGGGAATCCGCGGAAGTCCGCGTCAACCCGGTCGGCACCATCGAGATCCTCACCGGCTCGCACAGCCACGGCCAGGGCCATGAAACCACGTTCTGCCAGCTGGTGGCCGAACGCCTCGGCGTTCCCATCAGCCAGGTGCAGATCGTCCATGGCGACACCGACAAGGTGCAGTTCGGCATGGGCACCTACGGTTCGCGCTCGGCCGCGGTTGGCCTGACCGCGATCCTCAAGGCGATGGAGAAGGTCGAGGCCAAGGCGAAGAAGATCGCCGCCCATGCGCTCGAAGCCTCCGAAAGCGACATCGTGATCGAGAACGGCGAGTTCAAAGTCACCGGCACCGACAAGTCGATCGCGCTGCCGATGGTCGCGCTCGCCGCCTACACGGCGCACAATCTGCCCGACGGCATGGAGCCGGGCCTGAAGGAGGGCGCGTTCTACGACCCGACCAACTTCACCTTCCCGGCCGGCGCCTATATCTGCGAACTCGAGGTCGATGCCGCCACCGGCAAGACTTCCTTCGTCAACTTCGTGGCGGCGGACGATTTCGGCCGGCTGATCAACCCGATGATCGTCGAGGGCCAGGTCCATGGCGGGCTCGCCCAGGGCATCGGCCAGGCGCTGCTCGAAGGCGCAGCGTATGACAGCTCGGGTCAGCTGCTGACGGCGTCGTTCATGGATTACGCCATGCCGCGCGCCGACGATCTGCCGTCGTTCAAGCTGAACCACACCACGACGCTGTGTCCGGGCAACCCGCTCGGCGTCAAGGGCTGCGGCGAGGCCGGCGCGATCGGTGCATCCGCCGCCGTGATCAACGCGATCACGGATGCGATCGGCAACAACAAACTCGAAATGCCGGCGACGCCTGATCGCGTCTGGCACGCCATTCACGGCTAATTCTCGTCATTCCGGGGCGACGCAAAGCGTCGAACCCGGAATCTGAAGCACGGCTAACTCCTCGAGATTCCGGGTCTGCGCGCAAGAGGCGCGCATCCCGGAATGACGGAGGAGACCAAAGAGCAAAATTTCAGGGAGTACCATCATGTACGAGACAATCTATCATCGCCCCTCCTCGGTCGACGAAGCCGTGGCGCTTTTCGGCAAAGGCTCGGATTCGAAATATCTCGCCGGTGGCCACACGCTGATCCCCGTGATGAAACAGCGGCTGGCCGCGCCGTCCGACGTGATCGATCTCGGCAAGATCAAGGAGCTGATCGGGATCGAAGCATCAGGCGATACGCTTGTTATCAAGGCGGCCACGACCTATTTCGACATCATGCAAAGCGCTGATGTGAAGAAGTCGATCCCGGCGATCGCCTACCTCACCTCGGTGCTCGGCGATCCCGCGGTCCGCTACCGCGGCACGATCGGCGGCTCGATCGCCAACAACGACCCGGCGGCGGATTTTCCGGCGGCATTGGTCTCGCTCGGCGCCACGGTGAAAACCAACAAGCGCTCGATAGCGGCGGATGATTTCTTCATGGGCCTGTTCACGACGGCACTGGAAGACGGCGAGATCATCACGCAGGTCGCGTTCCCGATTCCGGCCAAGGCCGGTTACGAGAAGATGCGCCACCCCGCCTCACGCTTCGCGCTGACCGGTGTGTTCGTGACCAAGACCAAGGCCGGCGATGTCAGGGTTGCCGCGACCGGAGCATCGCAAAACGGCGTCATGCGAGTACCGGTGATCGAGACAGCGCTGAAGGCGAACTGGTCGGCCGGCGCGCTCGACAGCGTCAAAGTGTCCGACAGCGGCATGCTCGCCGATATCCATGGCTCCGCCGCCTATCGCGCCAACCTGGTCAAGGTGATGGCGCAGCGCGCGGTGACTGCGGCGGGCTAATAACGTCTAGACACAAGTTCCCATGCAAGCGGCGCGTGCGAGCCCGGTTCTGATTAAATCAGAACCGGGCCCTGCGCTTTGTTTTGACGCGTTTCTTCACGCGAACCGGCGGCCCACCCCGGATCAAGTCCGGGGCAGGCCTTCGCTCAAAACGCTATGGATATGCGCGCCGCTCTGCATTTGGTCAGATTCTCGACGAAAGAAGCTTGCCACGCCTTCCCTAAGGCGAGACAATTTAGCTAATCAGCTAATTAAAAATACCACTTCGGGAGAACAAGACGTGCTCGACAAACCCGCCGCTCAATCCGCAGTTCGCGCCTCCGGCCCGCTCGCAGGCTTTCGCATCGTCGAGTTCGCGGGCATTGGCCCGGGTCCGTTCGCCTGCATGATGCTGGCCGACATGGGCGCGGAGGTCGTGACGCTCGACCGCGTCGGCGCCAAGAAGAATTTGAAATCGGTGGCGGGCCGTGGCCGCAAAGTCGTCGAACTCGATTTGAAGGACAAGGCCGCGGTCGGCCAAGTGCTCGATTTGCTCGCCAATGCCGACGCGCTGATCGAAGGCTTTCGTCCCGGCGTGATGGAGCGGCTGGGGCTCGGGCCCGACGTCGTGATGGCGCGCAATCCGCGGCTGGTGTTCGGCCGCATGACCGGCTGGGGCCAGGAAGGCCCGCTGGCGCAGGCTGCCGGCCATGACATCAATTACATCTCGGTCACCGGCGCGCTCGCTGCGATCGGCACGAAGGAAAAGCCGGTGCCGCCGCTTAACCTGGTCGGCGATTTCGGCGGCGGCGCGCTCTATCTCGTGGTCGGCATTCTTGCCGCACTGCTGGAAGCGTCGAAATCCGGCAAGGGCCAGGTGGTCGATGCCGCGATGTGCGACGGCGCGGCGTCGCTGATGTCGATGTTCTTCGACATGACCGCGATCGGCCGCTGGACCGAAGGACGCGATCAGAATTTCCTCGACGGCGGCGCGCATTTCTATGGCGTCTACGAATGCTCCTGCGGCAATTTCATTTCGATCGGATCGATCGAGCCGCAGTTCTACGCCCTGCTCCGCGAACACGCCGGCCTGACCGACGCCGATTTCGACGCCCAGATGGACCGCAACGCCTGGCCGGCGCTGAAGGAAAAACTCACAAAAGTGTTCAAGAGCAAGAGCCGCCAAGACTGGTGCAAGATCATGGAAGGCACCGACATCTGCTTCGCGCCGATCCTGACCATGGCGGAAGCGCCGAAGCATCCACACAACGCCGCGCGCAAGATTTTTGTCGAACGCCACGGGGTTACGCAGCCCGCGCCGGCGCCGCGGTTTTCGCGGACGCCGTCGGCGATCCGGGATGCGGAGAAGGCGGAGATTGGGGAATTGACCAGCGCGTGGAGGGCGGGGAGGTAAAATCTCTCCGTCGTCCCGGCGAACGCCGGGACCCGTAGCCACCAGCGGAAATGATATGGCACGCTGGTCGTTGTCTTCCTTTTCCAACAACATTGGCCGCGGCGTATGGGTCCCGGCCTTCGCCGGGACGACATGAGCTACGCCGCGTCCACCTTCAACACACCCCTTCGAATCTGATCCTCCTCGATCGATTCGAACAGCGCCTTGAAATTGCCTTCGCCAAAGCCGTCGTCGCCCTTGCGCTGGATGAATTCGAAGAAGATCGGTCCGATCGCGTTCGCCGAGAAGATCTGCAACAGCACCTTGGTGTGGCCGCCTTCGACGACACCCTCGCCGTCGATCAGGATGCCGTCACGTTGGAGGCGTGCGACGTCCTCGCCATGCCGGGGCAGCCGTGCATCGATCTTCTCGAAGTAAGTCAGCGGCGGTGACGGCATGAACGGCAAGCCGTCGGCGCGCAGCGTCTCCACCGTGCCGTAAATGTCGCGCGCACCGCAGGCGATGTGCTGGATGCCCTCGCCGCGATAGGTGTTGAGATATTCTTCGATCTGGCCGGAATCGCCGGCGTCCTCGTTGATCGGAATCCTGATCTTGCCGTCCGGGCTGGTCAGCGCGCGCGAGAACAGGCCGGAGGCGCGCCCCTCGATGTCGAAGAAACGGATCTGGCGGAAGTTGAACAGCTTTGCGTAGAAGCCGGTCCAGACATCCATGCGGCCGCGATGGACGTTGTGGGTGAGGTGATCGATGTAGAACAGGCCGGCGCCGGCGGGACGCGGGTCTTTGGCGCCGAGCCATTCGAACTCGCTGTCATAGGCCGAGCCCTTGGCGCCGTAGCGATCGACGAAATACAGCAGACTGCCGCCAATGCCCTTGATGGCAGGAACGTCGATCGTCTTCTGCGCTGACGGGATACCCGCGGGCTCCGCGCCGAGCGAGATCGCGCGTTCATAGGCCTGCCTGGCGTCCACCACGCGGAACGCCATCGACGGCGCGCAGGGGCCGTGGGCGGCCACGAAACTAAAACCATGGGTGCCGGGTTCTTCGTTGACGAGGTAATTGATGTCGCCCTGGCGATAGACCGTGATGTTCTTGGTCCTGTGGCGGGCGACCGGCGCATAGCCCATCAGCTTGAACAGCGCGTGCAGCTCTTCCGGCCGGGGATGGGCGTATTCGACGAACTCGAAGCCGTCGGTGCCCATCGGATTGTCGGCGCTCACAGTGGCGGCCGGCGCGTCGTGCGGAAATGGACCCATGGCGGAATCTCCTTCTTGATTTGATCCTTGGAGTTTCCGCCAGATCAGGCGCAATGTGCATGCAAATGGCGGCGGGATTGGCTATGGTGGCGCACAGTTCGTGCATCAAATGGGCATTTCACGCATGATCCCGGTAGACGCTTTCGACCTCAAAATGCTGGCCGCGCTGCAGGACGACGGCCGGCTGACCAACCAGCAACTGGCCGATCTGGTCGGCCTGTCGGCATCGCAATGCTCGCGGCGGCGGATGCGGCTCGAAGAAGAGAAAGTGATCGCGGGCTATCACGCCGACCTCGCCTCCGAGGCGCTCGGCTTCAATTTGATCGCCTTCATCCACATCACGCTGGCGACGCATTCGCCCGACAACGCCAAGAAATTCCGTGCGCTGGTGGGCCGCGTCGACGCGATCCAGGAGGCCTATTCGCTGACAGGTGATGCCGATTATCTCTTGAAGGCGGTGCTGCGCGACCTCAAGAGCCTGTCCGACATCGTCAACAACGTGCTGATGCCGCACCAGAGCGTGGCGCATGTGCGCTCGTCGATCGTGCTGGACCGGCTGAAGGAAAGCGCCAAGCTGCCGTTAAAGGAATTGGCGCGGTAGAATTTGATGCACATGGCCGAAATCGAGGGGTATTCGCCATTCGCTTTCGACGACCAGTTTGCGATGATCCAGCTTGAATCAACGCAAAGAGACGACCATGGCGCTGCAACTCCGGCCGAACTGCGAATATTGCGACAAGGATCTGCCGCCGAACGCGACGGAGGCGCGGATCTGTTCCTATGAATGCACGTTCTGCGCTGACTGCGCCGACAACAAGCTGCACAATGTGTGCCCGAACTGCGGCGGTGGCTTTGCGCCGCGGCCGATCCGCCCCGCGCAGGAATGGCGGCCGGGACTAAGCGTTGCGAAGCGTCCGCCATCGGACAAGCGCGTGCATCTGTCCTACAGCCTCGACGAGGTCGCGACGCATTCGGCGCGAATCAGGGCCGTTCCGCCGCAGGAGCGGTGACACTCTGGTCGTCCCGGCGAAGGCCGGGACCCATACGCCGCGGCCCATCGTTTAAGAAAGCTGTTTGACGACTTCCCATAACCACAGCTGACCGGGATTATGGGTCCCGGCGTTCGCCGGGACGACAGCGTCTAATATTCAGTACTACTACCCCGCCGGCGTGATCGTGCCTTCGACCTCGCCGAAACCGACGCGGTAGCCTTCGCCCTGGCACCAGCCGCGCATCACGAGCGAATCGCCGTCTTCCAGGAACGTACGCTTGACGCCGCCGGGCAACTCAATCGGCTCGGTGCCGTTCCAGCTGATCTCCAAAAGACTGCCGCGCTGATCCTTCTCCGGGCCGGAGATGGTGCCGGACCCTAAGAGATCGCCGACATTCATGGCGCAGCCGGACGAGGCGTGGTGCACCAATTGCTGCACCGACGACCAGTACATGTACTTGAAATTGGTGCGGCAGATGCCGGCGGCCGCGTTCATGGTGCCAGCGCGCAGGGCGACGTCGAGCTGCATGTCGTAATTGTTCGGCTGCGCCTGGCGCAGATATTCCAGCGGCTGCGGATCCTGTGCGGGACCCTGGACGCGGAACGGCTCCAGCGCCTCGCGCGTCACGATCCACGGGCTGATCGAGGTCGCAAACGCCTTGGCCTGGAACGGCCCGAGCGGCACATATTCCCACTGCTGGATGTCGCGCGCGCTCCAGTCATTGAGGATCACAAACCCGAAGATCATCTCTTCGGCCAGTTTTTCCGTCAGCATCTCGCCGATCGCCGACGCCTGTCCGATGACGACGCCCATTTCCAATTCGAAATCGAGCCGTTTACACGGCCCAAAACTCGGCACGTCGGCCGTCGGCGGCTTCAACTGCCCGCGCGGCCGGCGCACCCTGGTGCCACTGACGACGACGGTGGACGCGCGGCCATTGTAGCCGATCGGCATATGCAGCCAGTTCGGCTGCAGCGCATTGTCCTTGCCGCGGAACATGACGCCGACATTGGTGGCGTGCTCCTTGGACGAATAGAAGTCGGTGTAGCCGGAAACCGCGATCGGCAGATGCAGCGTGACATCCGCCATCGGCACCAGCGTGCGCTGGCGCAGTTTTTCATTGTCGCGCAGCTCGGGATGATCGTGGCGCAACAGCTCGCTGATCCGCGCCCGCGTCCGCGACCACACTTCGGGGCCCAGCGCCATGAACGCGTTGAGCGATGCGTTCGCGAACACGCC
Organism: Bradyrhizobium sp. AUGA SZCCT0431; assembly: GCF_018131065.1. Lineage (NCBI taxonomy): Bacteria > Pseudomonadati > Pseudomonadota > Alphaproteobacteria > Hyphomicrobiales > Nitrobacteraceae > Bradyrhizobium > Bradyrhizobium sp. AUGA SZCCT0431. Next base: position 11,678 of record NZ_JAFCLR010000001.1, read on the forward strand.
GGGTTCGACGACGTCGATCCGGCAATCCTGCGCGAGCTGCCAGAGATCGAGCACATAGTCGCCGATCGCAACGCCAACGCGCGGGGCGAGCCCGTCCTTGGCGGAGAACACGCCGTAGGGGAGATTCTGGATCGGGAAATCCGACGCGGGATCAACCGGGATGAAGGATTTCAGTTTGGGATCGTTGGGGTGGGTGGTCACTTTGTGCTTCGTCCTTTCTTCCTCTCCCCTTGTGGGAGAAGGTGGCGAAATCGACCGGAGGGAGATTGCGCCGGATGAGGGGTTCTTTCCGCGGAGACAGACCCCTCACCCGTCTCGAATGAGCTTCGCTCATTCGATCCACCCTCTCCCACAAGGGGAGAGGGCAAGAACCGTCACGGCTTGTTCGGATCGAATCGCTTCTCCAGTCCCTGCCAGCAATCCGCGTAGTCGTCCTGCAAGGTCGCCGACTTCGCCGCGTGCGCGGTGACGCGCTGCGGGTAGCGGGTCTCAAACATGAAGGCCATGGTGCCTGTCAGCTTCACGGGCTTCAGCTCGCCGTTGCTGGCATGATCGAAGGCTTGGCGATCCGGGCCGTGCGGCAGCATCATGTTGTGCAGGCTGATGCCGCCGGGGACAAAGCCTTCCGGCTTGGCGTCGTAGACGCCGTAGATCAGCCCCATGAACTCCGACATGATGTTCATGTGGTACCAGGGTGGACGGAAGGTGTTTTCCGCGACCGCCCAGCGCTCCGGGAAAATGACAAAGTCGATGTTCGCAGTGCCTGCGGTTTCCGATGGCGAGGTCAGCACCGTGAAGATCGAGGGATCCGGATGGTCGAAGCCGATGGCGCCGACCGGCGAGAAGGTGCGCAGGTCGTATTTATAGGGCGCATAATTGCCGTGCCACGCCACCACGTCGATCGGCGAATGCGGCAGCATCGTCTTGAACAGCGAACCGCCCCATTTCACGAACAGTTCGGTCGGCGTGTCCTTGTCCTCATACGCCGCCACGGGGGTGAGGAAGTCGCGCGAATTGGCCAGGCAATTGGCGCCGATCGGACCACGTTCGGGCAGCGTGAAGGCGCCGCCATAGTTCTCGCAAAGGTAACCACGCGCCGGGCCGTTGGTGAGCTCGACGCGGAATTTGACGCCGCGCGGGATCACGATGATCTCGCCGGGCTCGGCGTCGATGCGGCCAAACTCGGTGACAAGGCGCAGATTGCCCTGCTGCAGCACGAACATCATCTCGCCATCGGCATTGTAGAAATGCTGATCGACCATCGATTTCGTGATGAGATAAACGTGAGCCGCCATGCCTCCTTGCGTGTTGGCGTCGCCTGCGGTCGTCATGGTCTGCACGCCCTGCAGGAACGTCATGTCTTCTTTCGGAATCGGCGCCGGATCCCAGCGCAATTGCGCGATCGGCAGTTCGTATTCGTGGCATGGCGCGGTGCGCCACAACCCGGCATCGGCCTTCTCAAAACGTCCCGAATGCTTGACCGAGGGGCGAATGCGATAAAGCCACGACCGCTCGTTGGCGCCGCGGGGCGCGGTGAAGGGCGAGCCGGAAAGCTGCTCGGCGTAGAGCCCATAGGCGCAGCGCTGCGGCGAGTTGCGGCCGATCGGCAGCGCGCCGGGCAGCGCCTCGGTCTCAAAGCTGTTACCGAAGCCGGACATGTAGCCCGGCGTGACGCCAACGGTGCTGCGCGAGATCGCATCGGGCGAGGTGTTGATATTCATGGTCATCCTCCTCCTTGCAGGGCGGCCCACATTTCCTGATCGCGCTTGTCGGTCCAGATCACGGGATCGTCGATCCCCGAAGCCTCGTCGAACGCGCGCGAGACGTTGAACGGCAGGCAGTGCTCGTAGATCGCAAAGCTGGAAAATTTCGGGTCCATCACCTCGCGCGTCGCCGCCATCGATTCTTTGAGGTTGCGGCCCCTGGCGACCGAGGTCTCGGCCGCGCCATAGAGCGTGGTGACGAAGTCCCGCGTCATCGCGATCGCATCGCGCCCGGTCGAAAGGCCCTTGAGCGCGTCGCCGCGGCCAGGCGCGATCGCCTTGGGATTGAAGGCGCGGATTTCGTTCAACGTCGTCGGCCATTCGCGCAAATGCGCATCGCCGCAATAGCAGGCCGAGTGATATTCGATGAGGTCGCCGGAGAACATCACTTCGGCATCCGGCACCCAGGCCACGATGTCGCCGGACGTATGCCCCGCGCCGAGCTGCATCAACCGCACCTCGCGCTTGCCGAGATAGATCGACATCTCGCCTTCAAAGGTCAGCGTCGGCCAGGTCAGTCCGGGAATGCTCTGGGCATCCTGGAACAGGCGCGGGAAGCGGCCATATTCGGAATCCCAATCCTGCTGGCCGCGCTCCTCGATCAGGCGATAGGTTTCCGCCGAGGCGACGATGCCCTGCGCCTTGTAGGCGGAGGCGCCGAGTACGCGCACCGCGTGGTAATGCGACAGCACGACATATTTGATCGGCTTGTCGGTGACGGTGCGCACCCGCTCGATCACTTTATTCGCCATCGCCGGCGTCGACTGCGCATCGAACACCAGGCAGCCATCGTCGCCGACGATGATCGCCGAGTTCGGATCGCCTTCGGCGGTGAAGGCGTAGAGATCAGTGCCGATCTCGGAAAAGGTGATCTTCTTTTCCGCCATGTCCGTGGTGGACGCGAAACCCTTGGCCATCAGTTCAATTCCTTTACGTTAGCTCTATCCCCGTCATTGCCTGCAACAAACGCAAAGCGTTTGTGCAAGGCGTAGCGAAGCAATCCATTGTCACCTCGCTTGCGGAGGGATGGATTGCTTCGCTGCGCGCGCAATGACGGCATGTTCAAACTTTTCATTGTTGCTGCTGCTGTTGCTGCTGGCTGGCATCGAGCATCCGCCGCTTGGCGAGTGCGATGGCCTCGTTCAGCACCGCGATGTCGCCGATATGGTTGGCGAGCACCAGAACCAGCGCGGCGTCGAGGTCGGCACTTTGCGCCTCGCTCAACCCGCGATGCGCCTCCACGATGGCGCGGAAGGCGTCGTCGGGTTTTGCGAAATTCGAACTGGTGGACAGCGTCATGACAGTCCTCGATTGAGACCCGCCGCGCGCGCCAACGCCGCGTCCAGCGCCGGCCGGGTCGGATGCCGGAAGCGCGCGGCGACATAGCCGTCGGGCCGCAGCAGATAGGCGGTGCCGGGCTCGGCGTCGTAGCGCGTACCCGCAAGGCCCCTGGTGTCGGCAAGGCCGTCGTCGCCGCCGATGCGAATAGTTTCCACGCCTTCAGGCGGATCGATCGCGGCACCGTTGCCGAATTCCAGCAACGTGAATTGCGCTCCCTTGCCAACGAAGGCTTCGGTCAGAAACATCGGCTGGCCGCTCGCTGCCGCAATCGGCGCATCCGGCATCGACGCGCCGGGTCGCGGGCCACCGCGCCACGCATCGCGATCGGCGGTCGACAGCGGCGTGTCATAGGTGGAAGGCACCGACAGCCGTCCGCCATTGACCATGCGCTTGCCGAATTCGGTTTCCTTGGCCAGCGACAGCACCGCCTTGCGCAGCCGCGCCTCCTGTTGCGACACCGGCGCCATGAAATCGGTCGAGCGCGTGGACTCGCGGATGTTCTCGTCCGCCGCGGCGCTGCGTTCGGTGTGGTAACTCTCCAGCAGCGCTTCCGGCGACGACCCACGCAAGACACGATCGAGTTTCCACGCGATGTTCTCGGCGTCTTCGAGGCCTGAATTGGCGCCGCGGGCGCCGAACGGCGAGACCTGGTGCGCGGCATCGCCGGCAAAGATCACGCGGCCGTGCAAGAACTTCTCCATCCGCCGGCACTGAAACTTGTACAGCGAGATCCATTCGAAATCGAACTTGTCATGGCCGAGCATGCGCGCGATCCGCGGCCGTACATTTTCCGGGCGCTTCTCGACGACAGGATCAGCATCGGGATGCAGCTGCAGGTCGATGCGCCAGATGTCGTCCGGCTGCTTGTGCAACAGCGCGGAGCGCCCGGCGTGGAACGGTGGATCGAACCAGAACCAGCGCTCGGTCGGGAACGCCGCCGTCATCTTGACGTCGGCGATCAGGAATTGATCTTCAAACACTTGCCCGGCGAATTCCGCGCCCACCATCTGCCGCAATGACGAGCGGGCGCCGTCGCAGGCGACGACGAAGCCGGCATGCAGCCGGTACGGTCCGTCAGGCGTTTCGATCGTCAGCAGCACATGGTCGTTGCGCTGTTCGAGGCCGACCACCTTGTTGCGCCAGCGCAGGTCGATGCCGGAAAGCTCCTGGACCCGATCGACCAGATAGGCCTCGGCATAGAACTGCTGCAGGTTGATGAAGGCGGGCCGCTTGTGGCCCTCCTCCGGCAGCAGGTTGAACTGGTAGAGCTGCGAGGCGCCGTGAAAGATCTTGCCGACGCTCCAGACCACGCCCTTGTCGACCATGCGCTGGCCGACGCCGAGCCGGTCCCAGAATTCCAGCGAACGTTTGGAGAAGCAGATCGCGCGCGAGCCCTCGCCGATCCGGTCGGCATCATCGAGCAGCACCACGGATTGGCCGCGTTGAGCGAGATCGATCGCCAGCGACAGCCCGACCGGCCCGGCGCCGACCACGACGACGGGATGTTCGGCCACATCAGCACCCGCCCGATCCTGGTCGGGGTGCCTGCGGTAGCCGAATTGGGTTTTGGTCTGGACCATTGGAAGGTTTACTCTGGCCAAGGGTGCGCGGACTTGCTAAATTAGTCGCATCTGCAACTATCTTAAACCCGCTGGCGCCCCCGGCGTCAACTCAAATTGGAGCGATTTTGGCCAACGCGTCGTCCAGCGAGAACAGCGCCCGATCCCGATCCGCGCCCGACAGCGGCGCGCGCAAAGACGGGGATAAGGATGGAACGCCTGCGAAAGCCGCAAGAAACGGCGGCCGTCTCGACCTCTTCAAATTCGTCCCCTTCCGCCTGAACCGGCTGGCGGCGGAAGTCTCCTCGGCGCTCTCGGCCGAATATCAGGCTCGGTACGGGCTCGACATTCCGGAATGGCGCGTACTGGCGACGCTGGGTTTCCGCGTTGAGCCCTGCAGCGCGCAATACATCGCCCATTGCACCCGCACCCATAAATCGACCATCAGCCGCGCGGTCACCACGCTGATGAAACGGCAGATGATCGAGCGCGTCGAGAACGAAGAGGACCGCCGCGAATTCCGGCTGCGCATGACCGGGAAAGGCAAGGCGCTGTACGAGGAGCTGATCCCGCGCCTGCTGCGCCGGGAACAGGAGATTTTGTCGTGCCTCTCCGCGCCGGAGCGAAAGGCGCTGGCGGCGCTGCTCGGCAAGATCGAGGCAAGCCTCGATCTCGTTCAAACCAGCGCAGAGGCCGACGCGAAGGAAGCGTATTAGGCACTCTCTCCACGTCATTGCCTGCAACAAACACAAAGCGTTTGTGCAAGGGAGCGAAGCGACGAAGCAATCCATGCCTCAGCACGTGGAGATATGGATTGCTTCGCGGAGCCTGTCATCGGGCGCGCATTCGCGCGACCCGGTGGCTCGCAATGACGGGGAGACAGCCGCGCCTCCGAAGAGCGATCGGTGCGAAGGAAGCCTACTCACCGCCGCCTACTTCGTCGCCGTCACCACGATTTCCACGATATGCGGCGGTTCGAGCTCGACGCCGAGGCAGGCGCGCATCGGCGGGTTACTGGTATCGACCCATTCATCCCAGGCGCGGTTCATCTCGCTTTTGCGCTTCATGTCGCTGATGTAGACGATCGCCGAGAGGATCTTGCTCTTGTCCGAGCCGCACAGAGCAAGGCTCTCGTCGATGCGGGCGAGCGCCTTGACGCTCTGCTCATACATCGACGGGGTGACAGGATCGGGCGCGACCGCCACCGTGAGCACCAAATCATTGTGAACGACGGCGCGGCTGCGGGTGGGCGTGAGGCCGGGAAAGCGCTCGATCATGGCTGATTCCGTTGCATTACGCGTGTGCTCCTACTTCACGAATGATCGCGACGGCGCGAGGTGCAACGCAAACGCATCGACCTTGTCGCTGGCGCGCGGATAGATCTCGCTGACGATCGGATCGTGGCCGGGAATGAACCGGTCGGGATGGCCGGCCAGCCGCTCGACAATCTCCCAGCCCTGCACCATGTCGCCGACATTGTAGACGATCGGAAATGGGCTGCGCTTCTGCAGATTGGCGTAGTAATGCGCAGCGTCCGAGGCCAGCACCACCGGCCCGCGCGCGGTCTCGACCCGCACCACCTGCAAACCATCGGAATGGCCGCCGACGCGGTGCACAGTCACACCCGGCGCGATCTCGCCGTCGCCATTATGGAACGTGACGCGCTCGCCATAGACATGGCGCACCATCAGCGTGACGTGCTCAACGGAGAAGGGATGGCGGATCAGGCCGTTGCACATGCAGCGCCCGGTCGCGTAGCTCATCTCGCGATCCTGCAGATGAAACCGGGCGCCGGGGAAGCGATCGAGATTGCCGGCATGGTCGTAATGCAGATGGGTGACGACGACGTCCTTGATGCTTGACGCCTTGACGCCGAACGCTTCCAGCGCATCGACCGGATTGAGGTTGAGCTTGCGCGACCGCGCCTTGGCTTCCTCGGCGTTGAAACCGGTATCGACCAGTATCTCGCGGCCGTGGCCGCGGATCAGCCAGACGAAGTAGTCGAGGTCCTGCGCCGTGGTGTCGTGCGGATCCGGTATCAGGAAATTCAGATGAGGGGTGCGCGGCGACATCGTCGCATAGCGCAGTGCGTAGATTTCGTAGGCATTTCCCATCGGTGTCACTTTTCTTGAGGTTTGAGTTTTGGCCGACGTCCGCAACAAGCCATCGTCATCCGCAAAGGTCAAACCGGCACAGGGCGACACACCCAATGTGCGACCGGTTACACCGCTGATGGCCGGCCGGGCGCCAGGGCCATAGCTGGCCCCGGGAAGGGCCCACGCACGCAACCACCGGATGATCACGCACCGCAACGTCACGACGAACGGGATTTATTCCCCTTCAATCCCCAAGGGTTCGTCGCGGTGAATTGTCGCAATTAACGCCGCCTTCGCAAGTGGTTGACGGCCTGCGGGGCCCGTTTGATAATGCGGTTTGCGTGGAGTATGGTCGCCGCGGCGCAAGCTGGGATCGGCGCTTTTTTGGCTGGACTGCGGTGATAATGAAAATCCGCCTTGCATTGCTGCTCACAGTGATTTTTTCCGTGGCGTCGATCGCCCCGTCGTTCGGGGCCGGCGAGCGTTTTGCGCTGGTGATCGGCAATTCGAAATATCCGGACGCCGAAGCGCCGCTGAAAGAGCCGATCAACGACGCGCGCGATATCGCCGAAGAACTCAAGCGCGATGGCTTCAACGTCGATATCGGCGAAAACCTCACCGGCGACGGCATGCGCCGGGCCTTCGAGCGCCTGTACGGGAAGATCAAGCCCGGCTCGGTCGCCCTGATCTTCTTCTCGGGTTTCGGCATCCAGGCGAACCGCCAGAGCTACATGATCCCGGTCGACGCGCAGATCTGGGCCGAGGCCGACGTGCGCCGCGACGGCTTCAGCCTCGAGATGGTGCTGGGCGAGATCAACAGCCGCGGCGCCGGCGTCAAGATCGCCCTGGTCGACGCCTCCAGGCGCAATCCGTTCGAGCGCCGGTTCCGCAGTTTTTCCGCCGGACTTGCGCCGGTGATTGCGCCGAACGGCTCTCTGGTGATGTATTCGGCGGCCCTTTCGTCGGTCATTTCGGATAATGGCAGCGATCGCAGCCTGTTCGTGCGGGAACTGCTCAAGGAAATCCGCACCCCCGATTTGATGGCCGAGGAAACTTTGAATCGCACCCGGGTCGGCGTCACCCGCGCCTCGCGCCAGGAACAGGTGCCGTGGATTTCGTCGTCGCTGGCCGAGGATTTCTCCTTCATTCCGGGTGGTGCAGGGCCGAAGCCTTCGAGCCCACCGCCGGCCCCGCCTCCAGTCGTCGCCGCCCCCTCCCCGCCGCCGGTCGCAGCAACGCCCTCCCCGGCCCCGGTCGCCGCCGCTCCGTCGCCTCCTCCCGCTCCGACACCGGCGCCTGCTCCGGCACCTCCTCCCGCCGGAGCCCAGGTGGCCATTGCGACGCCGGCACCGCCGCCGCCTGCACCGCCGCAGCCGCCCGCTCTGCCGCAGCCGCCAAAACAGATCGAAGTCACAATCCCGCCGCCCGCTCCGCCGGCCAAGCCGACCGAGAGCAACACGGCGATCGCGGCGCTCGCCGATGATCCGACGATCAAGAGCCTCACGGCCAGGCTCAACGACAACCCCGACGATGGGGCCGCGCTGTATCGGCGGGGTCAGGTCTATGCCAGCAAGGGCGCCTACGAACTCGCTATCAAGGACTTCAACAATTCGCTGCGGCTCAACCCGAAGGATGTGGAAGCCTACAACAATCGCTGTTGGGCCCGCACGGTCATCGGCGACCTGCAGGCCGCGCTGAAGGATTGCAACGAGGCGCTGCGGCTGCGGCCGAATTTCGTCGATGCGCTGGACAGCCGCGGCCTCGTCAACCTCAAGAGCGGACAGACCAAGAATGCAATTGCTGACTTCGACGCCGCGCTGAAGATTAACCCGAGATTGACCTCGTCGCTGTACGGACGGGGCGTTGCCAAGAAGCGCAACGGCTCGATCCCGGAAGGCGATCTGGATATCAGCAACGCCAAGGCGATGGATCCGAATATCGTTAAGGAATTCGCCGATTACGGGGTACAGTGACGATTATTTGACGCTAAGTGCCAACCTCCTCGAACCGGCAGGCGGGCGGCTAGACTAACCGTAATAGGCCGCGACCGGATTGGTCCGGCAGCTCATTTGAATCACGTTTTGGAACCACGCGCAGGAGGGACTGGTAATGTCACAGAGCTCTGGAACGAAGACCCTGACCGGAATCCTTTCGATCGCGACGCTGGGAGCCGCACTTTCCTTTGGTATGGCCAGCGCGGTTGCCGAGGAGAAGGCCAAGGACAAGAACGTGACCGAGGATCAGATCCTCCGCGCGCTGGCGCCGGAAAAGAAGCCGCTGACCCGCGGCCTGTCGGTCGGTCCGCAGCAGGTTGATCAGGCCGCAGTTGCCGCCGAAGGACAATTCGTCCAGAAAATCCGCGGCCGCTCGACGCGGTCGCTGTCGTTCAGCGAGCGTGAAGAGATCGCCGCGATCGTCAAGGACAAGCCCAAGATCGATCTGGAAATCAACTTCGACTACAACTCGGCCGATATCAGCCCGAGATCACTGGCATCGGTTCAGGCGCTCGGCCGCGCCTTGTCCAATTCCGACCTGAAAGGCTCGACCTTCGTGGTCGCCGGTCACACCGACGCAGCCGGCGGCGAAGGCTACAACCAGGACCTTTCCGAACGGCGCGCCGACGCGATCAAGCGCTATCTGGTCGACAAATACGGCATCAACGGCACCGATCTGGTGACCGTCGGTTACGGCAAGAGCAAGCTGAAGGACCCGAACCAGCCGATGGCAGAAGCCAATCGCCGCGTGCAGGTTGTGAACATGGAAAACAAGGCCACTGCGTCCAAATAGCCTGTTCAAGTAGGGCGTGGCGTTGACCTAGATTTTCCGGCTACAATGCGTCCCGCAGCACCCTTGCGGGACGCATTTTGTTTTGGGTTCATTGTGATTTTTCGGTGAACCGGATGCACCCCGCTTCATTTGACTTCCAGTCTGGACTGATCCGGCGATGAAACTCTCCGAATACCTCAAACCTGCGCTCGGAGTAGCGTTCGTTGTTGTTGTGGGTGGCTTCTACTACTGGTTCGAGCACCGCTCCCGTCCCGAGCCCAAGGATGCGCCCAGCCAGGCGCTGGTGATCGTGACCAAATCCACCAACGCCTGCTTCTCCGACATGGTGCGGGTCACCGGATTTATCGTGCCGCGCCGCGAAGCGCAGGTCGGCGTCGATCAGGAAGGCTCCAGGGTCACCGATGTCTTCGTCCGCGAAGGCGACATGGTGGCGGACAATCAGGAATTGGCACGCCTGACCGCGCCGCCGCAGCAGCCGGGAGCTCCGGGCGGCAGGACCGGACCGATATCGCTGCGCACGCCTGGCCCAGGCCTCGTTACCGAAGTCAGGACCGCCGTCGGCGCGCCGGCCTCGCCGCAGGCCGGACCGATGTTCCGGATTTCGATCAACAACGAGATCGAGCTGGAGGCCGAAGTGCCGAGCGTGCATCTGCTCAAGCTCAATCCCGGCGCCACGGTGCGGATCAGCCGCGACGACGCGCCCGATCTGGTCGGCAAGGTCAGGCAAATCTCGCCGCAGATCGACCGCGCCACCCAACTCGGCAAGGTCAGGATATCGCTGAACAACAATCCCTCGCTCAAGGTCGGCATGTTCGCCCGCGCCAATATCGACGCCAAGCGCAGCTGTGGCGTCGCGGTGCCGCGTACCGCCATCGACCGCCTGACCCTGCAGGTGGTCAAGGAGAACAACAGGATAGAGACGCGAAAAGTCCGGGTCGGCCTGACGTCGGACACCTCTACGGAAATTCTTGAAGGCCTCGCCGTCGGCGAAACCGTCGTGGCCGATGCTGGCACCTCGCTGCATGACGGTGACCAGATCAAGACCATGTTTGCCGACGAACTCGAGCGCACGCGGACACGATAATGGCTTTGAACATCTCGGCATGGTCGATCCGGAACCCGCTTCCGTCCATCGTCTTTTCGATCATCCTTCTGGTGCTGGGATGGGTCAGCTTCACCAAGCTCGCGGTCACGCGGCTGCCGAGCGCCGACATCCCCGTGATCTCGGTGGCGGTCTCGCAGTTCGGCGCGGCCCCGTCGGAGCTTGAATCTCAGGTCACCAAGACGATCGAGGACGGCGTATCCGGCGTCGAGGGCGTGCGGCACATTTCCTCGTCGATCACCGACGGCCTGTCGCTGACCACGATCCAGTTCGCGCTCGAAACCAACACCGACCGCGCGCTGAACGACATCAAGGACGCCGTCACCCGCGTTCGCGCCAGTCTGCCGCAAAACGTCACCGAACCGCTGATCCAGCGCGTCGACGTGATCGGCCTGCCGATCGTCACCTATGCCGCGATCTCTCCGGGCAAGACGCCGGAGCAGCTCTCCTATTTCGTCGACGACGTCGTCAAGCGCGCGCTGCAGGGTGTCCGCGGCGTCGCCCAGGTCGAGCGCATCGGCGGTGTCGAGCGCGAGATCCTGGTCTCGCTCGATCCCGACCGGTTGCAGGCCTCGGGGCTGACCGCCGTCAATGTCAGCCAGATCCTGCGCGGCACCAATGTCGACCTCGCCGGCGGCCGCGCCGGTATAGGCAACAACGACCAGGCGATCCGCACCCTGGCCGGCGCCAGGACGCTGAACGAACTCGCCGGCACCATGATCCCGCTGTTCGGCGGCGGCGAGGTGCGGCTCGACGATCTCGGCACCGTCACCGACACCATCGCCGATCGCCGGACCTTTGCCCGCTTCAACGGCGAGCCGGTGGTCGCGCTCGGCATCAAGCGCTCGAAGGGCGCCAGCGACGTGGTGGTCGCCGCCGCCGTGCAAAAACGCATCGATGCGCTGAAGGCGGCCTATCCCGACGTCGACCTGAAGATGATCGACACCTCAGTCGATTTCACCAAGGGCAATTACGAGGCGGCGATCTCGACCCTGTTCGAGGGTGCTATTCTCGCCGTCGTCGTCGTGCTGTTGTTCCTGCGCGACATCCGCGCCACGATCATCGCCGCGATCTCGCTGCCGCTGTCGATCTTCCCGGCGTTCTGGGTGATGGATCTGCTCGGCTTCTCGCTCAACCTCGTCAGCTTCCTCGCCATCACGCTGTCGACGGGTATTCTGGTCGACGACGCCATCGTCGAAATCGAAAACATCGTCCGCCACATGCGGATGGGCAAGACGCCCTACCGCGCCGCGTTGGAAGCCGCCGACGAAATCGGCCTCGCCGTGATCGCGATCTCGCTGACCATCATCGCGATCTTTGCGCCGGCGAGCTTCATGTCCGGGATCGCCGGGCAGTTCTTCAAGCAATTCGGCATCACCGTGTCGGTGCAGGTGTTCTTCTCGCTGCTGGCGGCGCGCTTCGTCACGCCGGTGCTGGCGGCCTACTTCCTCAAAGATCACCCGCATGAGGACCCGCCGCCCGGGCGCTTGCTGAAGGCTTACACCAGGCTCGTGACATGGTCGGTGAAACACTACTTCATCACCGTGCTGGCCGGATTTGCGATATTTGCCGCCTCGATCTGGAGCATCACGCTGCTGCCGCAGGGCTTCCTGCCGGCGCAGGACACCGCGCGCTCGCTGCTGGCGATGGAGCTGCCGCCAGGCTCGCAACTCGCCTACACCGAGAAGGTGACCGAGGAAATCGTCCAGCGCCTGCGCAAGCGCCCGGAGATCAAGAGCATATTCGTCGATGGCGGCCGGGTGCCGCCGGGAACGCAGGAAGTGCGGCGCGCCGCGCTGATCATCAACTACACGCCGAAGAAAGACCGCGACAGCAAGCACACCCAGCGCCTGCTCGAACTCGATATCAGCAAGGAGCTGGAAAACGTCCCGGACATCCGGTTCTGGTTCCTCGATGAAAACGGCCTGCGTGCGATTTCGCTCGTCGTGACCGGCATCGACAGCAACATCGTCGGCAACGTCGCCAACGAACTCGCGACCCAGATGAAGCGGATTCCGATCATCGCCAACGTGATCTCGGAAACATCGCTCGACCGGCCGGAGCTTCGGATTCGCCCAAGGGCCGAACTGGCGGCACGGCTTGGCGTCTCCACCGAAAGCCTGTCGCAAACCATCCGTGTCGCCACCATCGGCGACGTCGGCCCGGCGCTCGCCAAGTTCGATGCCGGCGACCGCCAGGTGCCGATCCGCGTCCAGCTCGAGGACAGCGCGCGCGGCGACCTGCAGATGCTGCAGCAATTACGGGTGCCGCTCGGCCAGCGCGGTGAGCGCGGCGGCGTGCCGCTGTCTGTCGTCGCCGACATCCAGCTCGACCAGGGCCCGACCAGCATCAACCGTTACGACCGGGAACGGCAGGCCACCGTCGCAGCCGACCTCGTCGGCACCGCGGCGCTGGGCGACGCCACCAAGATGATCTACGACCTGCCCGTGATGAAGAGCCTGCCGAAGGGCGTCAAGGTCAGCCCGTCGGGCGACGCCGAAAGCCTGGCTGAATTGTCGGACGGCTTTGCCACCGCCATCACCGCCGGCCTGATGATGGTCTACGCCGTGCTGGTGCTGCTGTTCGGCACCTTCCTGCAGCCGATCACCATCCTGTTCTCGCTGCCGCTTTCGATCGGCGGCGCGATCGCAGCCTTGCTGCTGACCGGCAAGCAGCTGACCACGCCGGTGTGGATCGGCATCCTGATGCTGATGGGCATCGTCACCAAGAACGCCATCATGCTGGTGGAGTTCGCGGTCGAGTCGATCCGCGAAGGCAACAAGCGCGATTTTGCGATCATCGACGCCGGCATCAAGCGCGCCCGTCCGATCATCATGACCACCATCGCGATGGCGGCCGGCATGATGCCGTCAGCGCTGGCATTCGGCGCCGGCGGCGAGTTCCGCTCGCCGATGGCGCTCGCCGTGATCGGCGGCCTGCTGTTCTCGACGGTGCTGTCGCTGGTGTTCGTGCCGGCGATGTTCATGATGATGGACGATCTCGGCGCGCTGATCTGGCGCTACGGCAAGCTGCTGTTGGCCTCGGAAGCCGAGAGCGACGATGTTCCGCCGGGCGGTCATCACACCGCACCGCCTCCAGCCAAGGGGCCGCCGCCGGTCCCGCCGGCGATGTCGCCCGCGGCGAAGTGAGGCGCGCCAGACACGCCCCCTGATAAGTCCGACGGTCGAAGGCGCCGGCGACGCCTTGTAGACCCTTGTATCGCCCTGTTCACCCCTACGACTCGTGCTGTTGCCAGCATCGAAGCGAGTGCTATGCTCGCATTCAACCAACGGTTTCAGGGAGGGTGGGATGGCAGATCGCGAAACAATGCGAAGATTTGTCGCACAAGCCTATGCGGATCGCGATGGTGGCAATATCGACGGCCTCATGTCAGCGTTCCACGCTGAGGCGGTTTTCGAGCTTGCCGGGGAACCGAAGGCACTCGCGCTGGCCGGAGCCGTTCGCAGTCATCCGAACATTCGGGAAGCGATGACTGCCTTCATCGGCCACTTCGAGTTCGTCAAGCGCGACATTATCAGCTTTATCGCCGACGGCGACCGCGCGGCGGTGCACTCCCGGCTCACGGTACGATTTGTACCGAAAGACGTGTCCTTCACGACCGAGGTCGCCGACCTGTTCAAATTCCAGGACGGAAAAATCATCGAACTCGTGGAGTTCGCCGATACGGCGCTGATCAAGGAAATAACCGCCGGGGCCTGACGATCAGGCCCTACTCGTTGCGCGCCACCGTCGTCAGCTTGTTCAGGTTCTGCAGCAGGATGCGCCCGCGCTGCAGGTCCAGAATGCCGTCCTTGCGCCAGGCCTGCAGTTGACGGTTGACGCTTTCGCGCGCGGCGCCGACGAACACGCCGAGCTGCTCCTGCGAAATATGCACTTCCGATCCGAAATCGGCAGCCAGCGCCACCAGCCTTCGCGCCAGCCGCACCGGCAGCGGCTGCAGCATGGATTCTTCCATCCGCTCGCTCTGCCAGCGGATGCGCTGGCACAGCAGCGTGATGATCTTGATGGCGACTTTCGGCTCACGTTCGAGGAAGGCGAGGAAATCCTCACGCCGGAGCACGAACAGTTCCGTCGCCTCGCCGGCGGTGGCGTCCGCGGTGCGGCTTTGGCCGTCGAGCACGGCAACCTCGCCGAAGAGATCGCCCGAACCCATGAAGTTCAGGGTCAGGCGGCTGCCGTCGGAGGCGCCGGTCTCGATCCGGATCTGGCCGCGGCGGACCCCGTAAAGGGCGTCGCCGGGGTCCCCCTTCTGGAACAGCATCTCGCCGAGCCCCAGTTGCTGGGTGTGGCAGAGTCCGGAGATTCGCTGCAGCTCGTCGGCGCCAAGGTCCGCGAACATCGGGTTCATCTTCAAAATGACCGCAAATTCGGCCTGTTTGCTCATTGGTTTGCCTTCCAGTTCGATCCCAAAACCGTCCCCAAAGGCCCTAGCAAGATTCACCCCGACCGAAGTGTGTCATAAGTCACATAGCATTGCAGTAGCCTTGGAATAATTTTGGCTTCTTTGAGCGATGTCCCCTTCCGGGATAAGCTCGCTTGTCCGGCTGCGCCCCATCGGGCGCGGCCGAAACCGATGCCGTTTGCCCGGCCTGGAAAGTCGAAATGAGAGCATTGAAATTCGCCGGAGTCGCCATCGGCGCCGTGATCGCCATCATCGCGCTGCTGCTCGTGATCGGCATCCCGTCCGGCTTCATGACGTCGCAGATCCAGGAACGGGTCGAGCGCGAGACCGGCTACAAGCTCACCATCAACGGCGGAACCAGGGTCGGGCTCTGGCCGTCGCTCAACATCACGCTGAACGACGTTGCGCTGCAGGATCCGAAAGATCGCGACATCAACCACCGCCTCACCGCGGTCAGCATCCAGGCAGACGTGACACTGACGAGCCTGTGGTCCGGCAAACCGCAAGTTACCGAACTTGTCATCGTTCGTCCGGTGCTGAACCTGCCGCTGCAGCGCGAACGCATCAAAGATATCAATCCGCCGTCGAAGCCGGCCGCCGCGATCAAGGGCGAGGCCTTTACGATCGAGCATGTCAGCGTCACCGGCGGCACGATCGTGTTTTCCAATCTGCGCGACCGCGTCGAGAACAAGATCGAGACCATCAACGCCGACATGACGATCGATGCCGACCGCAAGATCCGGGTGACCGGCAATGCGCGCGCCGGCGAGCACGGGTTGAAATTCGACATCAAGGCGGTGGCTCCGGCACCGCCGCTCGAACGCCAGAACATCCCGACCGAATTCAAGATCGACGCGCCCGGCATCCTGCAGGCGCAGCTGTCGGGCAAGGCGGAGGTCCGGCTCAACGGCCCGGTGGTGATGATCAACGGCCTGACCGGCACGCTCGGCGACGGCGCGTTCAATGGCTGGGCCTCGGTCGATACCGCAAGCAAGCCGCTGGTGAAGCTCGATCTCGATTTTCAGCGGCTCGATGTCGCGATCGGCCGTGGTGACGGCGGTTCGGCGGCGCAGCCCTGGAGCAATGCCACGATCAACCTCAATGGCCTCAATTATGTCGACGCCCAGGCGCGGATCTCCGCGGCGGCGCTCAATATCGGCGACGCGCGTTTCGCGCCGGCGGCGATCGAGGTCACGCTCAACAGCGGCGTGCTGAAGACGCAAGTTTCCAATCTCGGCGCCTATGACGGCAACAGCAATGGCGATCTCACCATTGACGCCTCGACCGCCAATCCTTCATTTGCGCTGCGGGCCGATCTCACCGGCGTGCGCGCGCTGCCGCTGCTGAGGAGCCTGGCCGATTTCGACAAGCTCGACGGCAAGATGCAAACCAAGATCAGCGTGCGCTCCACCGGCAACAACCAGCGCGCGATCATGGCGGGCTTGCAAGGCACCGCGTTCGTCGTGTTCCAGGACGGCGCCATCAAGGGCCTCAACGTCGCCCAGATGATCCGCTCGCTCACTTCGGGCACCCTGTCCGGCTGGCAGGAGGGCAAGGAACAGTCGACGGATCTGTCGCAGCTTTCGGCGTCGTTCAAGATCGACAAGGGGCAGGCCGTCACCACCGATCTCAATCTGGTCGGCCCGCTGGTGCGGATGACGGGCGTCGGCACCATTGCGCTCGACACCAAGCAGATCGGGTTCCGCGTCGAACCAAAGCTCGTGATGACCACCGAAGGCCAGGGCCGCGCCAACGAGCCGGTCGGGTTCGGCATTCCCGTGATGATCGAGGGGCCGTGGGGCGCGCCGAAAATCTATCCGGACATGCAGGGCATTTTGGATAATCCCGACGCCGCCTATGCCAAGCTCAAGGAGATGGGCAAGGGGCTGTTCGGTCCCAATAGCGGCGGCCTCGGCTCCGCCCTCGGCGGCCTGCTCGGCGGACAACAGGGTGTCCCGAGTGGACAACCGGGCGGACCGGGTGGCCAGCAAGGCAGCGGGCTTGAGGGGATTCTGGGTGGACTGCTCGGCGGCGGCCAGCCGGGGGGACAGGGTGGCCAGGGCGGCGGCAGGCCTAACGATCCGCTCGGCGGCCAGCTGGGCGAGGCCATTGGCAATCTGCTGCAGCAAGGTCTGAATGGCGGTCAAGGCGGTCAGGGCAGACCCGCTCAAGGGAGTGCCGGCCAAGCCGCCCCGCGGCCGAACAGCCCGCGCAGCATTCCGATTCCCGGCCAGCAGCCCGCTGATGCCGAACCCGCGGCGCCCGCCGCCCCGATCGCGCAAAATGACGGTGCTCCGCAAGCGGACAGCCAACCGATGAACGACGTCTTGCGGCAGCTGTTTAATCGCTGAGTTTTGCCCCGTCATGGCCGGGCATAGCCGCCCGAGGGACGGCGTCGCTTCGCTCGCCTATGCGCGGGCATGACGAATTTGGGTGATATCCGCCCAAAGTCGGGGCTAACCATGTGTGGGATAGGCCACCGACTCGGCCTCTCAAATCGTGCTAAACAGGCCCAACCGCGGCGGCTCCCGGCCGGGGAATGCCGCCAACGGCAAAACCGATGCGCGCGCAAGATGCGTGGCGCTCGAGGGTTGTGGATGTGAGCGCCGTCAAGGACAAAGTCTGGTTCCTGCGTGAGGGCCTGTTCGCGAAATACGTCGTCGCGCTGGTCGGCCTTGTCGTGTTCGTGCTCGCCGTCAACGGCGCGATGGAAATCTGGATCAGCTACCGCGGCATCAAGTCTTCGCTGACCGACGGCATGTCGGAGAAGGCGGAAGCGACCGCCAAGCGCATCCAGCAATCGATGTCGGACCTCGAACGGCAGATCAACTGGGTGACGCGGACCTCTTCCTACAAGATCGAGGACCGCCGCGCCGACTATGCGCAATTGCTCACCCAGGTGCCCTATGTGAGCCAGCTGACGCTGCTGTCGGCCCAGGGCCGCGAGCAGCTCCGCCTCACGCGCCAGACGGTCCACTACGGCAGCAACGCCGATTTCTCCCGCGACCTGCGCTTCACCGAGTCCGCGTCCCGCGGCACCAGCTTTGCGACGCCCTATTTCCGGGACGGGCGGCCGTTCACGTCGATCTCGCTGCCGCATTCGGACTCCCAGGTCACGGTCGCCGAAATCAATCTTACCTTCCTGCAGGACTTCTTCGGCGATACCGAGGTCGGCAGGACAGGCTTTGCCTATATCGTCGACAGCAAGGGCCAGGTGCTGGCGAGTTCGTCGAAGGGCCCCGAAATCGGCAAGGACGTCTCAAGCCTGCCGCAGGTCGCCGCCATCAAGGGCTCGCTGCTGTCGGAGGGCACGGACATTGCGGGCAACGACGTGCTGACGACGGTGAGCGCGGTGCCGCGGATCGGCTGGTTCGTGTTCTTCGAGCAGCCGACGGCGCAGGCGCTGATGCCGATCCGCGATCAACTGATGCGCATCGCGCTTCTGATCGCGATGGGCCTCGTGACCGCGATCATCGCCGGCACCGTCATGGCGCGGCGGATGCTGGTGCCGATCAACGCGCTGCGCGCCGGTGCGCATCGGCTCGGCGGCGGCGATTTCAGCCACCGCATCGAGGTGAAAACATCCGACGAGCTGGAAGAACTCGCCGACCAGTTCAACGGCATGGCGAGCCAGCTTGCGGAAACCTATTCCGGCCTCGAGGCCAAGGTGAAAGAGCGGACGCGGGATCTGGCGCAGTCGATCAACGAGCTCAAAGTCCTCGAGGAGGTCGGCCGCGCGGTGTCCTCCTCGCTCGACCTCAACGCCGTGCTGCCGACGGTCGCCGCCCGCGCGCTCGAAATCACCCATGCCGACGCGGTCTTGATTTACGGCTATGACGCCGCGAACCGCAAATTCAACCTCTCCGAATCGATCGGTATCGACAAGGCGGCCGAAGGCAAGCACCTCGCGATCGAGGCCGACAATTCGCCGCTCGGCGAAGCCGCCGCGCGGGGCGAGCCGATCGCGATCCCCGATCTCGATGCGACGGCGGATCATCCGCTGCGCGACGTCGTGGTCGAGGCCGGCTTCCATTCGGTGCTGGTCGTGCCGCTGGTCGACCAGCAGGGCATCTTGGGATCGCTGGTGGTGCTGCGGCAAAACGCCGGCGAGTTTTCCGACAACCTCATCGGCCTGATGAAAACCTTTGCGCACCAGAGCGTGCTCGCGATGCGCAACGCGCGGCTGTTCAGCGAAGTCGATCACAAGAGCCGCGAACTGGAGATGGCGAACTCCACGGTGCGCGAGCAGGCCGACAAGCTGCAGGAGCAGACCGACCAGCTCAAGGACTGGAACAAGTCGCTGGAGGAGCGGGTCGAGACCCAGCTCGGCGAGATCGAACGCATCCGCCGCCTCGAACGTTTCCTGGCGCCGCAGGTGGCGCAGCTGATCGCCTCCGGCGACGGCCATGAAGGGCTGCTCGACAGCCATCGCCGCGAAGTCACCGTCGTGTTCTGCGATCTGCGCGGATTTACCTCGTTCACCGAGACCACCGAGCCGGAAGAGGCGATGAACGTGCTGCGCGAGTATCACGCCGCGCTCGGCGCGCTGATTTTCAAATACGAAGGCACGCTCGACCGCTATGCCGGCGACGGCGTGATGATCCTGTTCAACGCGCCGATCCAGTTCGAGGACCATGTCAAGCGCGCGGTGAAGATGAGCGTGGAGATGCGCGACACGGTGGGCGCGCTGACCGAGAAATGGCGCAACCGCGGCCACAATCTCGGCTTCGGCATCGGCATTGCGCTCGGCTACGCGACATTGGGCCAGATCGGCTTCGAGCAGCGGCTGGAATACGCCGCGATCGGCAGCGTCACCAACCTCGCCTCGCGCCTGTGCGACGAAGCCAAGGCCAACCAGATCGTGGTGAGCAGGCGCGTCTACGGCATGGTCGAGCCCTGGGTGGAAGGCCACCCGATCGACGATCTCAATTTGAAGGGATTTAACCATCCGATTCTTGCGGCCGAGATTACGAGCTGGCGGGAAGAGGTGGATAACGTCGTCGATGCGGCGTCGGCGGCGCGGCGGCAACAGAAGAAGTAATTGCCGTCGTCCCGGCGAACGCCGGGACCCATACCGCGTGATCTCTCGATAGAGGCTCGGTAGCAGAGACCATTCGCAAAACTTCACCCTGTGGTTATGGGTCCCGGCCTTCGCCGGGACGACGATGAATGCCCGTCATAGCCCCAACCTGCCAAATCGTCGCAGCGCACAAAAACACCCCCTTTCACCGCCATCGCATAGAACCCGTTGCCCGCTGGATGCGACAAACGGCGGTCAGTTCGCATTCGAGGTCGCGGCCTGGACAGTCCCCAAACACCAGGAGCTTCCCAATGCTTTCCCGCACCACCTATGTATCCGTCATCACCCTTGCCGCCGCCGCAGCCAGCCTTGCTTCCGCCTCGCTCGCGCAGGCCGGACCGATCGGCAATTCCAACTTCGCCGGCTCGAAAACGGTGATCCATCACCCGATCCCGACGCCGCCCCGCGTTCAGCCGACGCGGCCGATGATCAATTCGAATCTGAAGCTGCATTGCCATAAGTACGTCGATCGGACCACCAATCCGGGGCACCCCGTGATGGCCACCACTTGCCACTAGGCCGCCTTCCGCCTTCACTCTTCGAGCTACGGCGCGACGTGTCCGCGCGTCGCTCCTTCATCGTCGTCCCGGCCTAGTGCGCGATTGCGCACGGGGGCCGGGACCCATACTCCGTGGCGTTCATTGTTGCAGAAGGTCTCTAACGCCTGCGCTCTTATCGATAGGCCGCGGCGTATGGGTCCCGGCCTTCGCCGGGACGACGTAGATATGTGTTCGCATTCTCGCGACGCATTGCGCCCGAGCTTTGCCAGAAAACCTTGCCCCCGGAATTAAGAGGGCGCAGGGAAGACCGGGTGCGCGCTGCACCCGCGGTCCCGTGTGCAATTTGCACAGAAAAATGCGCACACGAGCATACAGGTTCAGCGGAGAGCATCCGGCCTTCCCTGCGCAGTGGCTTTACGACTTATATCGTGCTCTCCCCGGTGAACGGGCTTTTTTGCCACCGTTGCCCGCAAGAAGCGTTTGGCTTCTCACGAACGTGACGCCAGCAACGGGGCGCCAGGACCACACGACTTCGCCGTACGCCATGCGCGCCTTCGTCAAGTGCGCGCATCGCGTCCACCGCAACCTGTCCAACGTCCGTGACGACGGCCGACGCCCTCTGAGTGGGACGGGATGGCTCACATATAAACTGATTTAGACTTCTGTAAAACAGAAATATTTTTTATTTCAGGGCTTGACATGATTTCTGTAAATCGGAAGTGATTTGCCCGTCGCGCCGATTTGTCGCGGGCTAGCGTGTAGCCCGGATGAGCGCAGCGACATCCGGGCCTTTCTTGCACTGATCCCGCATATCGCTGCGCTCATGCGGGCTACGCCCTGCACTCCTACCCAAAGCCTGTTCCCCAGGGAACAGCGCCGGGCGGCAGGCCCTGCGATGTTCCGGGTCACAGGCAAGCCCATTCCGGGCGGCCGGCACAGAGGGAACACGACGATGATTTATCCTTGGAAACCTTTCAACAAGCTGGATTACGCTGAACAACAATCCGAACTGACCCAGAACGATGCGCGCGACGGTTTTCAGAATCTCGGCAGCGGCGACAACTTTCACTTCCAGCTGACAGGGACCGCCCCCAAGCTCGTCAACGGCCAGGGCGGCAACGACACCATCATCCTGGACGGCAACTCCGCCGACACGGTGTTCGGCGGATCCGGCAACGACGACATCGACGGCGGCGCAGGCAACGACAACCTCAACGGCCAGTCGGGCGAGGACCACATCTTCGGCGGCGCCGGCGCGGACCGCATCAGCGGCGGCAGCGACAACGACTATCTGGTCGGCGACAATGACGCGGTTGCGTCCAACCTGCATGGCATCGACACGATGTTCGGCGGCAGCGGCGAAGACACGCTCTACGGCGGCGGCAAGGCCGACGTGATGTCGGGCGGCACCAACAACGACACTTTCGTCTACTTCGTCGGCCTGGGCACTGAGAACGAGAGCGCGGTCGGCGCCGCGGACCGTATCACCGATTTCCAGGTGGGCGACAAGATCGACGTGTCCTTCATGGACGCCGACGGCAATTCCGCCAACGGCAGCAGCCAGTTCACGTTCTCGTCCAGCGGTGCAACCACCCAGGCCGGCAAGTTCTGGTTCGAGACCCACGACGACGGCCAGCACGTGTTCTTCAACATCAACGGCGGCGCCGCCGACATGGAGATCATCTCGACGAACAACCACCAGTTCACGACGGCGGATTTTATTCTGTGAGGTGGGATCGTTCGGCGCGATGAGTGCTGAATGAGGACCGCCAGCTCGAAAGGGCTGGCGGTCTATGTTTGGAGGGCTTCCGTCAGGCCGCGTCGGCCACCGCGCGCACGCGCAGACGAACGCCCGTCTCGTCCTGCAGCAGGCTGATGACGCCCAGTAGGTTCTCAGCCGTCGGATTGCCCGACGGTCCGAACATGCGCATCAGGCTCTTCGGCGACCTGCCGAGCGCGCCACCGAGCTTTTCGAAGCCGACCGTGGCGTTGATACACGAGCGCAGTGCGGCGCGCCCCTCCTCCAGATCACCATCGAGCAGCGCCTGCATCGCCTCGGCGAGCAATGCCTGCCGAAACTTGACGTCGCGGCGAGCGCGCGCCTGAACCGTCTCGCGAAAAACTTCTCGTCAAGGGCATGGTCAGTGTCTCCGTCGGATTGTTCGACGCCTAGTCCGCCTGATCCTCGATTTCACGCCTCAGTTCGTCCAGGCGCTTGCCCTTATAACCCCAGGCCCAAGGTCCCGAGGCCGACGGCCACTCGTCTCCAAGCGCCGTGTGCGCTTGGAGAGCGGCATCCGATAAAGAGGTAATATCGCCGTGATAGTTGACCTGGTTACCTTCGTCCACAGTGGTACAAATGATCGTCGGGTCCTTGAAGAGCTGAAGTTCGGTACCTGGTTTGATGCCAATCATTGAAAGCTTGAATCTGCTTCGCCGCTTCGCCGCCTCGACTTCCGCTTTTACCTCTGTCGTCTCGAATATTTCATCGCCAAGTTTGACTTCTTTGATCGCCGCAAGAAGCATTGCTGCTCGTGCCCGTTCGGCCGCCAAGCGAAAGAACTCTCGTCCTTTGCTCACACGATGGTCACCAAATGCCTCGTGCAAGTTCCTTTCGACAAAGCCCCCATCGGCCACCTCACAAGCATAAAAGAGTTCGAAGGGGAGTGGCACGCCAGTGGAATACAATGTCCGGATTCTTATGGCTAAGTCGCCATTAGTTCGTCCGATCTTGATAAGACCGGGCATAGCTTCGTTGATCAGGACATAGACGATTTCGGTCATCAATAATGTCTCGTGCATGGAGCGGGCCGCAACTGAAGGCTGAAGTTTGAAAACGCCCACACGACACAATCTATGTGCTTACTTGATCTTTCTACAAGCAAAAGACGCACGCGAACCATCGCGCCCTTAATAAAGAATGCCAAGTGTATGCGCTGGTGGAAGGGTCCGCTCGTTCGCTCGACCTCCCGCCTTACGGCCTGGGCTCTGGTGAGGACCATGCAGGCAACTGCACGCTCGGATAGAGTTCTTAGAACGGCCTCGAAGTTCAATTAACCGCGAGTCCAGTCTTTGCAGATAAGCGGCATTTCATTCTTCCGCCGGGTAGACAGCCCAGCCGAAGTTGCGTTCGGTTGGCTCAATTGCTTTCAGCCACGACTCGGAAATTATGATTGGGAAATCGGCCAGCACGCTGTTCTCTGAGTACCAAGCGTCGTGTTCGAAGTGCTCTCCGATCAACGCATCGCATTTGTAGCACCCGTTGCTAATGTGGCCTTGCATTCGGCTGTATCTTGCTTTGATAGCCCCCACGAAGGGGGACGGCGGTAGGCGATTTACTACGGTTGATAAAAGGTCAGGAAACCTTCCGAGATCTGCCACCGTGAGCTGGCAACGGTGAGGTCCAATTGCGATGTCGATGAAGGTAATAATCCGCGTTGATGCTCTGCAGCGCCAACAATCCATCACGCCGGAATGTACCGTCACTGTGGCACCCCTTCCGACAGCGACCCCGTATCGGAACCGTCCCGCAAACACCGCGTCGAGGAACTCTGGCATAGGCATCATCTGATCAGAGGTGATACGAGCCTGAAAACCAGTTGTCGTATTTCCGACGATACAAACTGCTGGCAGATCTTCCGAGATTGGAAATTCGCGCTGTCGGAATAGCCAAAGGCATCGGACGTCAGACTGCCGATACCGCTCCTGCCGAAGGTTGGTCACTTGGATTGTTTGGCCCGACCATTGTATTTCGATGGCTACCTTGTGTTTGCCTTTCGTCGCCAGCACGTCTGCGGTCCAGACGTCACCGGCTGGCGAGGACCCACGCTCTTCGGTCGAGCAGGTCCAACCTGCCCTGCGGGCCGCGTCGACCGCCAATGTCTTGAGAATGAGGTGCTGTGCCGTCTCCAGAGCGGTAGTGCATGTTCCGCGTGATTTGTGGGCGAAGAAACGTGTCCCAAGGCGCGAGCTCTTCAATACGACCGGCGCATCGCAGCATGGCATATGGAGAGCTTGCGACCTCCTGTTGCTCAGTCGCAACGCTGCCCATTCGTCGTTGGTCAGGTCAAAGGACTGAATATTCTGGTCATCTGGCCCGAGGCAACGCAGTGGCATCTCGTGAACTATCTTGAGCGCGAACGGAATGGTAGATTATGTCAGGATTATTTGCTCAGGCGCTGATTAAGGCAACACCTATCGCTAGTCACCCACCGACTCACGTGGAGTAACCGCTGTGCCTTCTGAACAGCCAATGACCAACCAGAAACCAACGGCTCTAAGACGCAATCAGAGCGACGCCCGTCGGATCGCGCGTGCTGCGTATCCCCATCCAGGTTGCTGCATCTGCGACAATCAGCACGTTGAACTGGCCCACCTTGACCATGACCCACTCAACAACGATCCGGATAATCTCGCGTGGCTTTGCCCGACCGATCATCACAGGTTTGATCGCGGATTAATCCCGCTCGATGGGCTAAAGAGTTTCCGCGCTCATCAGCAGCGAGTAAAAGGAAAGAAGACGACGTTGTACATGAAGGATGCTGGCTCAAAGGCGGCAGCTTCTCGCGCTGCGCTCGGGATCGGGAGTGAAATAGCGCGCAAGGCGCACGCCACCCGAAAAAGAAACAAACAAATCGCGCCATAGCGTATTCGCGTTGTGGCGGCACGTATACCCTTGTTCTCGGTTCTTGGTTTAAGACGATCACTGTCACATCCATAAGCGCTCTGGGACATTTGCTGGAATCAGCTCACGGAGCGTGTTAACAGCGAGAATTGCAGCTTTCGGTGGTCGTAGCCCGTCCCCCTACCCCAACCCTGCCCGCCTAAACCCCTCCAGATAATGCTCCCTCTCCACCTCATGCTCATACGGCATCTCGCTCGATAGCCACGCCAGCGAGATATTCGGCTGCACGTTCCGAAGCCCCTCCAGCGCCGCTGCCGCCGCCTGGGTGAAGCCGGACATGCCCAGCGAGGCCGTCAGCACGCGGTGGGCGCCGACGAAATCGGGGCGCTGGCGCAGCGCTTCGCGGGAGAGGCGGATCGCCTCCTCGTAGTTGCGGCCGACATACTGGCAATAGGCGGCGACGCCGCAATAGATGCCGGCAAAGGGATCGCGCGGGGAAAAGCGCAGCGCCTGCCGGGCGGCGGCGTCGCCGTCCTCCCAGCGCCCGCGATAGGACAGCGCCACGCCATAGATGCCGCGCGCAGGCGAGAAATTCGGATTGAGCCGCAGCGCCAGCTCGAACTCGGCGATGCAATCGTCAAAGCGGCGGTTGAACAGATAGACGCTCGCCAGCGCATAATGCGCCCACGCATCCTCAGAATCGGCGCGGATCGCCGCCAAGGCGGCGCGTTCCGCCGCCCGCACCGCCGTCGGCATGTCCTCCCAGCCCATATGGGCCGCAAAGGTGTGGCAGGCCGCCAGCAGGCTGAGCGCCTGGCCGTAGCCGGGATCGACCGCAATGGCTTTTTCCAGGAGCGCCTGCGCCACCAGATTGTCCGATCGCGTCACCCGCCAGTAATGCGACAGCGCGCGCATGACGAGATCCCAGGCGTCCATATTGTCGGGCGTCTTGCGCTGGCTGCGGAAATTCTCCGCGGCGTAGAGCTGCGGCTCGATCGCGGCGACCACGGCCTGCGTGATCTCGTCCTGCACCGCGAACACGTCGGCCAAATTGCGGTCGTAGCGCTCGGCCCAGAGATGGCTGCCGGTGACGACATCGTTGAGCTGCGCGGTGATGCGCACATGGTCGCCATCCTTGCGCACCGAACCCTCGACGACATAGCCGACGCCGAGTTCCTCGCCGATCTGCTTCAGATGCACCTGACGGCCGCGATAGACGAAAGCGGAGTTGCGGGCGATGACATAGAACCAGCGCAGCTTCGACAGCGCGGTGATGATGTCCTCCGAAATGCCTTCGGAAAAATATTCCTGCTCGGGCTCGCCGGAGATGTTCGTGAATGGCAGCACGGCGATGGCGGGGCGATCGAGCGGCGGCAGGGAGGCGACGGCGGGTTCGGGCGGGCGAGGTGTTGATGCAGGGGTCGCGCTTTGCGGCACAAGAGTGCCGCTGAGCGCGGGTCGCGGCGCAAGAGCGCCGCTGGGCGTAATAGCGCCGCTGCCGCTGCTGACGTCGCCGACGAAGCGGAAACCCTTGCGCGCGATGGTGCGGATCAGCGCCTGGTCCTTGCCGCTGTCGCCGACCGCGGTGCGCGCGGCGTTGATGCGGCTGGTCAGGGTGGATTCGGAGACGATGCGGCCATGCCAGATGCTCTCGATCAGATCGTCCTTGGAGACGACGTGGTCGCGGTGCTCGACCAGGTACCTCAGGAGATCGAACACCTGCGGCTCGACTGCGACAATTTGGCCATCGCGGGTCAACTCCCGCACGGCGGTGTCGAGCACATGGTTGGCAAAGTGAAATTGCACGCGACTATCCCCGTGGCCGGTTGATCGGGCCCCCTTGGCGCCCGGTTTTGCCGGGTTTTGCTGGCGGGGCCGCTCAATTAGCGCGCTCAAATCAGCCATGACGTGCGCTACCTCACAGAAAAATCAGGGTGGCCTCAAGGCAAAATCCACCCCGTGTCAGAGTCTTTAGGTCCGCGGAAGGCGATGTTCGGTTCATCGCGGCCCACCCCGTGGCCGCATGACCCGGAGCAACACCGCATGGCCACCCCAGCTGCCGCTACCGCCGCCACCCCCACCCCGACCATGATGCCAGCGCCCGACCTGGCCGCGCTGAAGACCAAGCAGCAGGCAGCGTGGTCGTCAGGCAATTACGCCATTGTCGGTTCCACGCTGCAGATCGTCGGCGAGCAGCTGTGCGAGGCGATGGACCTCAAAGCCGGCGCCAAAGTGCTGGACGTCGCCGCCGGCAACGGCATGGCCTCGCTCGCCGCCGCGCGCCGCTGGTGCGACGTGACCTCGACCGATTACGTGCCGGCGCTCTTGGAGCGCGGCCGGGCGCGCGCCAATGCCGAAGGCATGACGATGGAGTTTCGCGAGGCCGATGCGGAGAACCTGCCGTTCGACAACAACAGTTTTGAAGTGGTGCTGTCGACCTTCGGCGTGATGTTCACGCCGAACCAGGACAAGGCGGCGGCTGAATTGCTGCGCGTATGCAAGCCGAAGGGCCAGATCGGGCTCGCCAACTGGACGCCGGACGGTTTTATCGGCCAGGTGTTCAAGACGCTCGGCAAGCATCTGCCGCCGCCCGCCGGCGCGAAATCGCCGGCGATGTGGGGCACGCGCGCGCGGCTCACCGAAATGTTCGACGCCGGCGCGGCCTCGATCAAGGCCGAGTCGCGGCTGTTCAATTTCCGCTACCGCTCGGCCGAGCATTTCCTCGACGTGTTCAAGACGTTTTATGGCCCGGTGCTGAAGGCGTTCGCCGCGCTCGAGCCGGCCAAGCAGGAAGAGCTGCACAACGACCTGCACGCGCTGATCGTGCGCATGAACCGCGCCACCAACGGCAGCATGGTGGTGCCGAGCGAATATCTCGAAGTGGTGATTACCAAGCGATGACGCTGCACTTCCACACACCCCCATCATCGTCATGCCCGGGCATCGCCGTCCTTCAGACGGCTATGCCCGGCCATGACGGGGAGAAAGTCACTTCTGAGAACGCACAGGACAAGTTCGATGAATATTTTGACTCCAGTATCTTCACGCAAAAGCGCCACCGCTTGCGTCGTCGCGCTGCATTGCTCACTCGGTTCGGGACGCCAATGGGCAAAGCTCGGCGCCGAACTTGGCGCCGGCACAAGGCTGATCGCGCCGGATCTGATCGGCTATGGCCATAGCGCCGTTACGTTCGACCTGCCGCTGACGCTGGCGCAGGAAGTGGCATGCCTGCGCGCGACGCTGGATCAGGCTGATGGTCCGATCCATCTGGTCGGGCATTCCTATGGCGGCGCCATCGCGTTCAAGATCGCGACCGATCCGGCGTATGAGCATCGCGTCCAGAGCCTTGCGCTGATCGAGCCGGTGCTGCCGACGCTGCTGCTTGACAGCGCGCCGGACCGGCGGCTGCACGACCAGTTCGAAGGTCTCGCCGCCGAGGTGCGTGAGGATATCTGGAACGGGTCAGTGCTGGAGGCGATCGACAGGTTCAGCGAATTCTGGTGCGGC
Source organism: Bradyrhizobium sp. AUGA SZCCT0431 (assembly GCF_018131065.1). Taxonomy (NCBI): domain Bacteria; kingdom Pseudomonadati; phylum Pseudomonadota; class Alphaproteobacteria; order Hyphomicrobiales; family Nitrobacteraceae; genus Bradyrhizobium; species Bradyrhizobium sp. AUGA SZCCT0431. The sequence continues at coordinate 40,460 of NZ_JAFCLR010000001.1, forward strand.
TCCGGCCCGCGCGAGGAGCTGCCTGTGGCCGCGCGCATCCGCATGATCGAACATGCGGAACGGCTGCCGTTCGATTTCGCAGCCGCCTTCGCCGAAGAGAACGTCACGATGGCGGCGACCTCGTTGCGGGTGCCGACGCTGCTGTTGTCCGGCGGGCAATCTCCGAACCTGACCCAGCGCATCGTTCGCCGGCTGGCCGCGGTCATCGACGGCGCCGAACTGCGCCATCTGCCGGATGCCGGGCATATGCTTGCCATGACCCATGCCGCCATCATCAACCCTGTGATCGCGGCCCGCATCGCCCGCGCCGATCAACTCGCCGGCGTGTCGCTGGCGGCCGGCCAGCCGGCGGCGAAGCTGGTCAGCCTGGCAGGCGGTTGAGCGGCGGTTTGGGCCTTCTTGCCGCTTGGCGCGCCGGTCGGGCATCTGGTATCGATGTTCCCGAAACCGGGCAAAATGGAAACGAAACGCCGATGATCACCGCGCGCGACCTCAAGCTGCCTGCCCTGATGCTTGCGGGGGCACTCAGCCTGGCCGCGCCGCAGGCCTTCGCCGCCGACGAGGAAACGGCGCCCAAGGGCGCGGCGGTCACTGTGTTCAAGGCCACAAAATCCTGCTTCGGCAACAATGTCGAGGTGTCCGGCACCATCATCGCGCGCGAGGAAACCCAGGTCCGGCCCGAGCGCATGGGGCTGAAGGTCGCCGAAGTGCTGATCGATGCCGGCGATACCGTCACCGCGGGCCAGACGCTGGCCCGGCTGACGTTGCCGGAAGGCGGCACGGTGCTGGTGCAGGCGCCCGTCGCCGGGCTGGTTTCGGCCTCGACCGCCGCGGTCGGCGCCATGGCGTCCGGCAAGGGCGAGGCGCTGTTCTCGATCATCGCCCGCAGCGAATTCGACCTGGTCGGGCTGGTGCCGACCCGCGACATTGCAAAGCTTCAGATCAACCAGAGCGCGCGGATCAAGGTGATCGGCGCCGGCGAAGTCGATGGCAGGGTGCGGCGGCTGTCGACCACGGTCGAGCCCAACAGCCAGCTCGCCCAGGTGTTCATCGCCGTCACCACCAACCGCCGGCTATTGGTCAACTCCTCCGGGCGGGCGCAGATCAAGACCGGCCAGAGCTGCGGCATCTCGGTGCCGCTGACCGCGATCCTCTATGGCAATGCCGGCACCGTGGTGCAGGTGGTGAAGCGCCAGCGCGTCGAGACGCGGCGGGTGGAAACCGGATTGATGTCACAGGGCCAGGTCGAGATCCGCGAGGGCATCGTCGAAGGCGATATCGTGGTGGCCCGCGCCGGCGCCCTGCTGCGCGAGGGCGATCCGGTGCGCCCGGTGATGGTGGCCGCGGACGCGAAGTGACGGCGTAGCCGTCATGGCCGGGCTTGACCCGGCCATCTATCACTCTTCAGAGAAATTTTTCTTGATGGATGCGCGGGTCAAGCCCGCGCATGACGAGGGGTGCTTAGCCGCCGATGCTGACGTCTTCGAGCAGCGAGGACGACACCGAGGGAACCTGCTCGCCTTCGCTGGCGCGGGAGACCGTTACGCGGGTTTTGTTGAACGCCGTTTCGAGGCCCGCTTGCGCGGCGAGGTTATTGAGCAGCTCGGACATCAGCACGCTGTACTGGCCCTTGGAATCGTCGGCCACCTTGCCCGGCGTCGCCGAGGTCAGGATCAGCGCGTTTTCGGGCGCCGAGATCGGCGCCAGGCCGTGGGAGTAGGAACGGAAACGGCGCTCATAGGGGTTGCGGCGGGAGGCGTCGACCACGACGAGTTTGACCTTGGCGCCCTGCTCCTTCATCGCGTCGAGCACGGCCTCGATGCTGACGCCGTCGCGGCGGACATCGGCTTCCTTCCAGATCGCGGCATCGACCGGGATCATGTAGCTCTGGCGGCCGACCTGGACGCCGTAGCCGCCGAAGAACAGCATCACCACGCTGTCGGGCTTGATCTTGGACTTGAGCCGGCCGATGGCGCGGGCCATGTCGTCCTTGGTGGCGTCTTCCACCACGTCGACGTCAAAGCCCTTGCCGCGCAACGCCGCGGTCAGGCCGCGGGCGTCATTGATCGGCTGCGCCAGCGGCGCCGAGGCGTCGGGATAGTGGCCGTTGCCGATGACCAGTGCGACGCGGGAAGTCTTGGTGGCGACGTCGGAATTCTGTTCGGTCGCGATCGCCTTGGCGGCATCGAGCGAACGCTTGTTGAGCGCAGCATGGGCGCCGATCGCCAGCGACACCAGACCGACCAAAGCGGCGGCCACGGTGACCGTGCGGCGAGAGATGCTAGGCTTACCGTCCATCATTCAATTCCCAATCGTTGACCAGGGCGCGCCAGTTAGTCGCGCCAGCGCCGTTTAGGTTTGAGGGGTTGCGAATTGGTGTGCCGTCGAATTGTGGCAATTTGCGGCACCGCAACAAAGAAACCCTTAACCCGCACGGCCATTGCGGGCAACCTCCTTCGGCGCATGACGTTCCCCAGAAGAATGATGGTACCAAATCGGGACATTTTCTGTGACATCAGTCACATTTGTATTTCCCGCTGATTTGTATCATTTTCAATGGCTTGCAGGCCGGCGGTGGATTCGACGGCCCTCGGTTCACGGTTCCGGCGAAAAGAGACTGCATGGGCTTTCAATATTTCGCCGGCGCCGCCTACCGCGCGCTAACCGCCCGCAAGGACGGGCCGTCGCTGTATGACGTCTGCGATCCCCTGCTGCTGAACTACGCCGGCGGCGATCCCCATCTCGGAAAGTTCTATCGGACCGCGCTTGGCAACCCCGCGCTGCGCCCGCTGCTGCGTCGTACCGGATTGCCGCAACTGCGCGACGAAGGCCGCCTGCAGTCGCTGCGCCAGGCGCTGACCCGCGCCCGCGACGAGGACGCGCCGGACTGGGAAGCGGTCGGTCAACCCATCGCCGAACTGATGGCGACGATCGATGTCCGCCACCCAAAGCCGGCGCCGGCGGTGACGCCTGCCAAAGCGCCTGACCTCGCCGAGATCGAGCGCGTGATCCGGACCTGCGGGTCGCATCTGCTGCGCTCGTTTGCCAGCAACGGCTTCATCCCGACCTATGCCGCGTTCAACCTGCTCGGCGATGCCGACATGGGCGGGCGCGAAATGCTGATGGCGCTGACCGGGCTCAATTCGCGCGGCTACAAGAACTCGACCCTGCTGTTCAGCCTGGCGCGGATCTTCATCGCGCATTCACCCGCCCGCGCGCTGATCAACCCGCCCTGGACCGGCATCGCCGAGCCGATGTGGGAGCCGATGCAGATCCGGCATCGCTCGGCCTATTACGACGCCTTCTTCACCGAGGCGCTGCTCAGCTTTGTCGAAACCGGCCTGGCCTCCGTGGACCAGACGGCTGCGTCGCGCCGCGCCATCTCGGAGATGGTCGATTTTTGCCTCGCCACCAGCGCCGAGGAAGTGCCCTCGCATGACGGCTCCACCGTGCGCGTCATCACCGCACTGGCGCCGCTGCCGCATCCGCGCTTTTCGAAATTCTTCTCCCAGATCAAGCAGGATCTCGGCTTCGGCATCTACGTGCCGGACTGCGACACCACGGCCTGCTCGTTCTCGGCGGCGACGCAGGCAGGCTCGACCGATCCGATCCTCGACCAGCCGCTTTTGGATTTCTACGCCGGCTATCAGGTCCGCAGCGGCGCCAACGAGCCGCGCGTGACGGTGCCGCTGAACGACAATGTCGAGTACGAGGGCGGCGTCGTCACCTGGATCGACAACCTCGCCGGCGACCGGCCCTACGGCAACGACCTCGACCCGACGCTCAATCTCGACATCCTCGAGGTCAGCTTCCGCAACCTTGCGCGCTGGAAGATCATCGAGACGCCGTCACGGCTGGAGACGGTTCACCGCATCATCGGCTTCCAGAAGCGGCTGGTGGAAAGCGGCGCGTTCACCAATCCGCGCTCGCATATCTATTATCTGCCGGAGCTGTATTGCGCCTATTTCGGCCGCTGCTACGCGGCCTTCATCGCGCTGCCGCCGGCGGCGCGGCTGGCGATCGATCCCGAAAACACCTTCGACTTCATCCGCGGCCGCGTGCTGGCCTATGTCGAGGGCGAGTTGATCACCCACGAGATGAACGCCTTCGACGCGGCGCTGGCCCTGATGGCGCTGGCGCATCTCGGCGCCGACGCTTCGAGCTTTACGCCAGCGCTGCATTGCATCGTCGCCGGTGTCGGCGAAGGCGGCCGGCACGGTCCCTACAAGGCCTATGAGTGGAACAAGATGAAGACCCCGACGCGTATCCTGGTCGGTGGCCCCGAGGTGACCTCGGCCTTCGTGCTGATGGGGCTGGCGCTGGCACGGGGTGTGATGATGCGGGGTGGAGTCAGCTGAGAGGCGTAGGGTGGGCAAAGCGAAGCGTGCCCACCAACTTCGTCGAGTGTGATAGATGGTGGGCACGGCGCAAGGGCGCCTTTGCCCACCCTACGGTGCTGCGAGTGCGGCCCGCTGCATAAGGGCCTTCTGACGGGAAGTTGAAAGCCATGCGACCCCAGAGCACTGGCGAGCCGGCCTCAATGTCCGCACAATCCGCGCAATGATGATGCACATTTCCGCGCCGGGATTGCCCATGAAGTCCAAGATTTGGAAATCGAAGCGGTTGAAATCGAAGGTTTGGAATTCGAAGATTTGGCTTTGTGCCGTCTTGATGTTGTTGCTGCCGGCGATGGCGCACGCCGCCGACATCACCGGCGTCCCGAAGATCCGCGAAGGCGATAAGCTGCAGATCGGCAATACCCGCATTCGGCTCGGCGGCATCGACGCGCCGGCGGTGGACCAGCTCTGCCTCAACAACAAGGGCGAACGCTGGACCTGCGGCGTCGCGGCGCGTGACGAAATGATCAAGCATTTCGGCAACAAGAGCTGGACCTGCCGTACCCGCAGCGTCGATCGCCGCGGCCGCATTGTGGCGCGATGCGAGGTCGGCGGCGAGGACGTCCAGAAATGGCTGGTCGCCAACGGCTGGGCGCTGGCATTCACTCGTATTTCCCACGACTATGAGGCGGATGAAAAGGCCGCGCGCGAGGCCAAGGCCGGCATGTGGCAGGGCGCCTTCATCGCGCCGTGGGACTGGCGCGCCCGCAACAAGAAGACCGCCATTCTCGGCGCCGCCAAGCCGCCCGAGAACGCCAGCACCATCCTGCAGGCATCGGCCTCCGGCTCGGTCGCGCCGTCGCCCGACTGCACCATCAAGGGCAACGTCAACCGCTCGGGCGAGTGCATCTTCCACCAGCCCACCAGCCGCTGGTATGCGAAGATCGAGATGAAGATCAGCAAGGGCACGCGCTGGTTCTGCTCGGTCGAAGAGGCCGAAGCCGCGGGCTGCCGCGAGACTAAACGCTAAGATCTTACCTCTTCCCGCGAAGTGCGGGGCGAGGGAGAAGTGCCGCAACTGAACGAGCAACGCTGTGGCGCGCACGCAAGTTGATGGACCACTGCCAAAACGGCGCGGCGGGCTGCGCCGCGCGATTACGCTCACCCTGTTCATCCTTTGCGGCTATGGCCTGCTCGCCTATCTGATCCTGCCCGGGCTGTGGACGCATTATGAGCACCAGAGGGGCCTTGCGGATCTGCCGATGGTGACGCGCACGGGACAAGGCATTCCCGGCGATCCGATGAATGTCGGCCTGATCGGCGACATCGGCGACGTGGTCTGCGCGATGCATCAGGCCGGCTGGTATCCGGCCGATCCGATCACGCTGAAATCATCGATCGAGATCATAGGCAGCGTGCTGCTCGACCGTCCCTACAAGGATGCGCCGGTCAGCAATCTCTATTATCAGGAACGCCGCGAGGATCTGGCTTACGAAAAGCCGATCGGCGCCAGCGCCGATCGCCGCAACCACGTGCGCTACTGGAAGGTGCTGGATCAGGGCGAGGAAAAACGCCCGGTGTGGCTCGGCGCGGCGACGCAAGATCGCGGCGTCGGCGTCAGCAGATACACCGGCGCGGTGACGCATCACATCAGCGCCGATCTCGACACCGAGCGCGCGCGGCTCAGCACCGACCTCGCAAATGCCGGCATGGTGACCGCGAAATATCAGGTGACCGGCATCGGGCCGACGATTGCGGGCTATAATGGCGGCGGCGACCTCTATTACACCGACGGCGAGATCTGGGTGCTGCGGCTGGTCGAGGCGTGCCGGAAGCGCGACGGCCCCGCGGTGACCATCCCGAGCCCGCCGGCGACCGAGCTGAAGGATCAGATCTGGCATGCGATCGCGGGTGCAATGGGAAAATAGCCAATGGCTGTCGTCCCGGCCTTGAGCCGGGACCCATACTCCGTGACACTCATTGTTGCAGAAGGCCTCCAGCGCCAGCGTCCTCACCGATGGGCCGCGGCGTATGGGTCCCGGCTCAAGGCCGGGACGACGAGATAGAGTACAGACATTGCACGGAGTTGCAGGGCTTCCTCAAAGGCTTCCCTCGGAGCAATCCATTCCCTATTTGTGATTCTGGATTGCTTCGCTGCGCTCGCAATGACGGTTTCAATCGAATATGATTGTGCTCCAATTTCTACCAAACCTCGGGCGCCTTGATTCCGCGTTCCACCGATAAGGAATAAGAAAAATGACCGTTCGCGCGGGCCGGGAATTTCTGGCCATCCCCGGACCCACCACCATGCCCGACGAAGTGCTTCAGGCGATGCACCGTCCGGCGCTCGATATCTATTCCAAAGAGATGCTGGACCTGACGCACGGCCTGCTCGGCGATCTCTCCAAGCTGTTCGCGACCAAGGGCCACTCCTACATCTACATCGCCAACGGCCATGGCGCGTGGGAAGCGACGCTCTCCAACGTGCTGTCGCGGGGCGACAAGGTGCTGGTGCTGGAAAGCGGCCGCTTCGCGATCGGCTGGGGCAATGCCGCGGCCGCGATGGGCGCTGAGGTCGAGGTGCTGAAAGGCGACTGGCGCCGCGCGATCCGCCCGGCCGAGGTCGAGGCGCGCCTCAAGCTGGACAAGGAGCACAAGATCAAGGCCATCGTCGCCGTGCAGATCGATACCGCTTCGGGCGCCCATAACGACGTCGAAGCGATCGGCAAGGCGATCAAGGCGTCGGGTCATCCCGCGCTCTTCATGGTCGACACGGTTGCCTCGCTCGGCTGCGTACCGTTCGAGATGGACGCCTGGGGCATCGATGTCGCGATGTCCGGTTCGCAGAAGGGCCTGATGACGCCTCCGGGCCTCGGCTTCGTCGCCGCCAACGACCGCGCTCGCGAGGTGCACAAGAAGGCAAACCTGCGGACGCCCTATTGGGACTGGACCGAGCGCGAAGGCAGCGAGCATTACCGCAAATATGCCGGCACCGCGCCGGTGCATCTCTTGTTCGCGCTGCGCAAGGCGATCGATATGCTCCACGCCGAAGGCCTGGAAAATGCCTTCCTGCGCCACCGGCTGCTCGCCGAAGCGGTTCGCCGCGCCGTCGCGGTCTGGGCCGAGGGCCAGGTCATCGGCTTCAACATCGCGGAAGCAAACGATCGCTCCAACACCGTGACGACGGTGACGGTGAACGGCCATGACCCCGCCGCGCTGCAGCGCTATTGCAAGGAAAAATGCGGCGTGGTGCTTGGGACCGGCATTGGCGACCTCTCCGGCCAGGCATTCCGGATCGCGCATATGGGCCACGTCAACGCGCCGATGATCCTGGGCACGCTCGGCGTCATCGAAGTCGGCCTCAACGCCCTCAACATCCCCCACGGCAAGGGCGGAACCGAAGCAGCGATCGAATGGCTCGGCGAAAGCGTGAGCGCGACAGCGTAATCACGGCTTCTGCGCGCTCGACGCCGTCTCTCTCACAATGTGAGAGAGATTCGAGGCGATGCGCTTGATTCAATCCAACTAACTTCTGACGCGAAGGCTTTCCCGCGCGTCATATTTAGTGCTTATACTGTATGCCAGAGAAAGCCGGGCGCAGACTCCGGTGCAAGAAACGTTGGAGGATTCCGATTGGCGTCCGTCGAATTGCGCGGCCTGACCAAGCGATTTGGATCGCTCGCGGTGGTCGATAACGTCTCGCTGCGGATCGATCATGGTCAGCTGGTTTGCCTGTTGGGACCATCGGGTTGCGGCAAGACCACGACGCTGCGGCTGATCGCGGGCTTTTTAGAACCCTCCGACGGCGAGATCCATGTCGGCGACCGGCTGGTGTCGTCGAAGGCGCGGACGTTGCCGCCCGAACAGCGCAAGATGTCGATGATCTTCCAGAGCTACGCGCTGTGGCCGCATATGACCGTGACCGAGAACATCGTCTACGGGCTGCGCCTGCGCAAACTGGATCGCGATATCATCGCCAAGAAACTCGCCGCGATCCTGGCGACGACGAAACTTGAGGCGCTGGCGCAGCGTTACCCCGGCGAACTCTCCGGCGGCCAGCAGCAGCGCGTGGCGCTGGCGCGCGCGCTGATCGTGGAGCCGGAAACGCTGCTGCTCGACGAGCCCTTGTCGAATCTCGACGCCAATCTGCGCGAAGAGATGCGGTTCGAGATCCGCCGGCTGCATGACGAATATCGCTACACCACGATCTACGTCACCCATGACCAATCGGAGGCGATGACCACGGCCGACATGATCGCGGTCATGAACGGCGGCAGGATCGACCAGCTCGGCACGCCCGAGGACATCTATGCGCGCCCCGAATCCGAATTCGTCGCGCGCTTCATCGGCGCCAGCAACGTGATCAAGGGCACCGCGCGCGATGGCAATCATGTCTCGTTCGCGGGCGCGACCTTGCAGGTGGTCGGTGCGCCGCTCACATCAGGCCAGAGCGCGCCGGTCGCGATCCGTCAGCACGATATCCAGCTTTCGACGCAGACGCCGGCGGCGCCGCAGAACGCGATCAAGGCCACGGTCACGCGGCAGGTCTATCTCGGCGTGGCGCGCGACTACATGGTGGAGGTGGCCGACGGCACCTCGCTGCGCGTCACCACGCCGACCGCGAACAATGTCGCAAAGGGAACCGAAGTCTGGCTCACCCTGCCGCCCGACCGCTGCCGGGCGCTCAGCCGATAAAGAGCCATCAGCCGATAGAGAACAAGAAGCGGAGGATGCAATGAAGCGAAAACTCTCAAGGCGCGAGGTGCTGCAGGGCTCGCTGAAGGCTTCGACGGCGCTGGCATTCGGAACCGTGTTCGCCTCGCCCTCCCGCGCGCAGGCGCCGCCGCCGGAAGCGATCACGCCGCAACTGATCGAGGCGGCAAAAAAAGAAGGCAAGGTGGTCTGGTACACCTCGATCGATCTATCGGTATCCGAAAAGATCGCGGCTTCGTTCAAGGCCAAATTCGGCGGCATCGAGGTGCGCGTCGAACGTACCGGCGCCGAGCGCGTGTTCCAGCGCATCGGCCAGGAATATGCCAGCAACGTGCACGCCGTCGATATCGCCAATTCCTCCGACGCCGCGCATCTCCTGGCATGGAAGCGGCAGGGCATCCTGCTGCCTTACGTGCCGGAGGACGTCGCCAGGCATTACAAGCCCGAGCATCGCGATCCCGACGGCATGTTTGCCGGCTTCCGCGCCACGCTGAGCCCGATCGCCTACAACACCAAACTGGTGAAGGCCGAAGACGCGCCGGCGAGTTTCAAGGACCTGCTCGATCCCAAATGGAAGGGCAAGATCGTCAAGGCGCATCCCGGCTATAGCGGCACGATCCTGACCGCGACCTTCGAGATGGTTCGCGACATCGGCTGGGAGTATTACGAGCAACTCGCCAAGCAGAACATCATGCAGGTGCAATCGGCGACCGATCCGCCGAAGAAGCTGTCGCTCGGCGAGCGCAGCGTGATGGCCGACGGCACCGAGTACAATATCTTCCTGCTCAAGGAGGCCGGCCAGCCGGTCGAGGTGGTGTATCCCACCGAGGGCACGCCGTTCATCGTCGGCCCCAACGGCATCTTCAAGGCGGCGCCGAATCCCAATGCGGCAAAGCTGTTCCAGAACTATTGCTTCACGCCGGACGCACAGCGGATCATCATCGACGCCGGCGGCCTGCGGTCGCTGCACGCCCAGGTGAAGGAACATACCGGCCGCAAGCCGCTCGCCGCCATCAAGCTGATGAAGGAAGACGCCGCGGGCGCCGAGGCCCAGAGCGAAGAGATCAAGGCGCGCTACCAGAAGATCTTCCGTGTTTAGGGCGTCATTGCGAGCGAAGCGAAGCAATCCATCGTGCAGCACGAAGAAAAAATGGATTGCCGCGTCGCTGCGCTCCTCGCAATGACGACAGCGATCAAGGAACCACGATGCGAAAACACATCAACCGGCGCGACATCATCAAGGGCTCGGCCGCGCTCGCGCTCGGCACCGTGTTCGCGTCACCGGTTCGCGCCCAGGCGCCGGAACCGGTCGCGATCAACCCCGGCCTGATCGAAGCGGCCAAAAAGGAAGGCAAGGTCGTCCTGTATTCCTCGATGGATCTGCCGGTCGGCGAAAAGCTCGGCAAGGCGTTCGAGGCGGCTTATCCGGGAATCAGTGTGCAGATCGAGCGCTCCGGCTCGGAGCGGCTGTTCTCGCGGGTCGACCAGGAATTCGCCAGCAACATCCGCGCCGCCGACATCATCAACACGTCGGACGCCTCGCACATCATCACCTGGAAGAAAAACGGCTGGCTGATGCCGTTCCTGCCGGAAGACGTTGCCAAGCATTTTCCGGAAACCTATCGCGATCCCGACGGAATGTCCGCGACCTCCCGTATCTACTTGTCGTCGATCGCCTACAACACCAACCTCGTAAAGCCCGAGGACGCGCCGAAGAGCTATGCGGACCTGCTCGATCCAAAATGGGCGGGCAAGATGGTCAAGGCTCATCCGTCCTATAGCGGCACCATTATGACCGCGACCTTCCAGCTGGTGCGTGAGCTGGGCTGGGGCTATCTCGAAAAACTATCGAAGCAGCGCGTGATGCAGGTGCAATCCTCGACCGATCCACCGAAGAAGCTCGCGCTCGGCGAACGTGCGGTGATGGCCGACGGCAATGAGTACGGCGTCGTGCTCCTGAAGGAGGCCGGCCAGCCGGTCGAGCCGCTATATCCAACCGAGGGCACGCCGACGATCTCGGGGCCGACCGCAATCTTCAAGACCGCGCAGCATCCGAATGCCGCAAAACTGTTCCAGGCCTGGCTGCACACGCGCGAGACCCAGCAATTCTTCGTCGACTACACCGCGCAATATTCGGTTCATCCGCAGGTGCAGTCGAAGCCGGGACGCCGCAAGCTTTCCGACATCAAGCTGATGAAGGAAGACGCTGTCGGCGTCGAGGCGATGACGGAAGAGATCAAGACACGGTATGCGAAGTTGTTTCGGGTGTGACGACCCAGTTCGGACCAATTTGCTGTTGTCATTCCGGGGCGATGCGAAGCATCGAACTACGGTGCGCAACTGCGCACCTGAGAATCTCGAGATTCCGGGTTCGCTTCGCGCCCCGGAATGACCGGATAGAGAGATAAATGACCATCGCCGACACCGCTCCCGCCAAAGCCAAACTCGACTGGACCAAACCTATCCTGTGGCTGTTCGCGGCCGTCATGATCGTGCTGATCGTGATGCCGATGTCGTGGCTGGCGGTGTATGCCTTCACCGACAAGGCGCGGAACCCGACGCTGCAGAATTTCATCAAGCTGTTCACCGATCCGGACTTCCTCGATCCTTTGGCGACGACCGCGATCATCGCGACCACGTCGGCGACGATCTGCTGCATCATCGCCGCCCCGATCGGCTGGCTGGTGTCGCGCACCGACATGCCGGGACGGCAGACCATCCGTGCGCTGGTCACCGCCTCGTTCGTGACGCCGCCGTTTCTTGGCGCGGTGGCCTGGGAATTGCTGGCCGCGCCCAACAGCGGGTTATTGAACCAGCTCTATCGCTTCCTGACCGGCGCCGGATCGGACGTGCATCTCTTCAACATCTATTCGTTGACCGGCATCATCTTCGTGATCTCCTGCTACACGTTTCCGTTCGTGTTCGTGCTGGTCGCCAACGCGCTCGACAACATGCCGGGCGAGCTCGAGGATGCTTCCGCCATCCTCGGCGGCAAGGCGTGGACCACGGCGCGGCGCGTGACGATCCCCCTGGCGCTGCCCGCATTGGTCGCGGGCGCCTTGATCGCCTTCCTGCAGGCGATGACGCTGTTCGGATCGCCGGCGATCCTGGCCTTGCCGGCGGGTTTCCACACCATGACCACCAAGATCTGGAGCCTGTTCCAGTATCCGCCCAAGCCCGAACTCGCCGCGGCGGCCGCGGTGCCGCTGCTGCTGCTGACGATCCTGCTGCTGCAGGGCCAGAAATTCCTGCTCGGCCGCCGCGGCTATTCTGTCGTGGGCGGCAAATATGGCGCGCCGCGCCCGATTGAAATGAAGGCTTGGCGCTGGGTGGCGCTGGCGTTCTGCCTGATCGTGCTGCTCAATCCCGTGTTCCTGCCCTATCTGGCGCTGCTCAACGCCGCCTTCTCGCCGAACGCGACCACCTTGGTGACACCCGCGACGGCGACGCTGCACAACATCGTGTTCGTGTTCACCGAATTGTCGTCGACCCAGCTCGCGCTCAAGAACACGGTGATCCTGGGCGCCTCGACCGCGACCATCGGGACGTTACTGGCGCTGGTCATCGCCTATGTCACGACGCGGCGCGTGATCTCGGGGCATCGTTTCCTCGGCTTTCTTGCCACCGCGCCGATCGCGGTGCCCGGCATCGTGCTCGGCGTCGGCCTGTTCCTGAGCTACACGCGGCCGCCCTTCGTATTGTATGGCACGCTGTGGATCCTGCTGCTGGCGTTCCTCACCATCAATCTGCCGTCGGCCTATCAGCAATTGCAGGCGGCGTTCGCGACCATCCACCCCGAACTCGAAGACGCCAGCCGCATCCTCGGCGCGACGCGGCTGCAGTCGCTGCGCCAGATCACCGCGCCCTTGCTGCGCACCGGCGTGATCGCGACCTGGTGCTTCATCTTCATCGGCGTGATGCGCGAATTATCGGCCGCAATCGTCCTGTTTACGTCGCAGACCAAGGTGCTGTCGGTGCTGATCTACGACCTCAACGAAAGCGGCGACCTCGCCGCGATCGCGGTGCTCGGCATCGCGATGCTGATCATCACCTTTGCGGTGGTGCTCGCCGTCAACCGTATCCCGGGCGGAAATGCCGCCGCGCGGTTGAGGAATAGCTAGCCGACAACGTCTGATCAAAGCAATCCCGTCTGGCAATTGGCGCTTTCGACCCGATATAAGGACGAACGCGAACGAACTTCCAGAAATCAGACGAGGATAGCTTGACCCAACCGACGAGCAAAAGCCGTTCACTGCAGGCGCCGGTGGCGCCGCGCCGCCCGCATTCGTTCACCACCCATGGCATCACGGTGACGGACGATTACGCGTGGCTCAAGGACGCCAAATGGCAGGACGTGCTGCGCGATCCCTCGATCCTGGATGCCGACATCAGGCAATATCTGGAAAGCGAAAACGACTACACCGAGAGCCTGCTCGGCCACACCTCGCCGCTGCAGAAGAAGCTGGTCGCGGAGATGCGCGGGCGCATCAAGGAAGACGATTCCAGCGTGCCATCGCCGGATGGCCCGTTCGCTTACCTGCGGAAATTCCGCGAGGGCGGCCAGCACGAGATGTACGGCCGCACCCCGCGCGATGGCGGCGAGCTTGAGATCGTGCTCGACGGCGACGCACTGGCGGCATCCCATAAATACTTCAAGTTCGGCGGCGCGCGGCATTCGCCGGATCACAAATTGCAGGCGTGGAGCGCGGACACCAAGGGCTCGGAATATTTCTCGATCCGCGTGCGCGACTGGGCGAGCGGCAAGGACTCTGACGACCTCGTCGAGGAGACCGATGGCGGCGTGGTCTGGAGCACGGACGGACAAAGCTTCTTCTACGTCAAGCTCGATGACAACCACCGGCCGATGCAGGTGTGGCGGCATCGCTTAGGCACCACGCAGGCGGACGACACGCTGGTCTATGAGGAACAGGATTCCGGCTGGTTCACCCATCTGCATGAAAGCTCCAGCGGACGCTTTTGCGTCATTGCCGGCGGCGACCATGAAACGTCCGAGCAGCGCCTGATTGACCTGGCCAATCCCGAGACACCGCCGCGGCTGGTCGCGGCGCGCGAGGAAGGCGTGCAATATTCGATCGCCGACCGCGGCGACGAGCTGTTCATCCTCACCAACGCCAACGACGCAATCGACTTCAAGGTGATGAGCGCGCCGCTGGCTTCACCAGAGCGCGCGAACTGGCGCGATTTGATCCCGCATCGCGAGGGCATCTATGTGCTCGATGTCGAGCTTTACGCCGGCCACATGGTGCGGCTGGAGCGCGCCAACGCGCTGCCCGCAATCATTATCCGCGACCTCACGTCAGGCGAAGAACACGCCATCGCCTTCGATGAAGCGGCCTATTCGCTCGACACCATGGGCGGCTATGAATTCGAAACCACCAATTTGCGGTTTTCCTATTCGTCGATGACGACGCCATCGGAAGTCTATGATTACGACATGGCGACGCGAACGAGAGTGCTGCGCAAGCGCCAGGAGATTCCGTCCGGCCACAACCCGGCCGACTACATCACCACCCGCATCATGGCGACGGCGCATGACGGCGCCAAGGTGCCGGTCTCGATCCTGCATCGCAAGGATCTCGTGCGCGACGGCAACGCGCCGCTGCTGCTGTACGGCTACGGCTCCTACGGCATGGCGATGCCGGCCTCGTTCGCGGCCAACCGGCTGTCGCTGGTCGATCGCGGTTTTGTCTATGCGATCGCGCATATCAGAGGCGGCGCCGACAAGGGCTGGGGCTGGTATCTCGACGGCAAGCGCGAAAAGAAAACCAATACGTTCGACGATTTTGCCGCGGCAGGCCGCGCCTTGATTGAGGCCAAATACACCAGCGCAAAGCGCATCGTCGGCCATGGCGGCAGCGCCGGTGGCATGCTGATGGGAGCGGTCGCCAACCGCGCCGGCGAATTGTTCGCCGGCATCGTTGCGGAGGTGCCGTTCGTCGACGTGCTGAATACGATGCTTGACGACACGCTGCCGCTGACGCCGCCGGAATGGCCGGAATGGGGCAACCCGATCGAGAGCGAAAGGGATTTCCGCACCATCCTGTCCTATTCGCCCTACGACAATATCGCGGCAAAGGACTATCCGCTGATCCTCGCGATGGGCGGCTTGACCGATCCGCGCGTCACCTATTGGGAGCCGGCGAAATGGATCGCGCGATTGCGCGCGACCATGAAGGGTGGCGGCCCGGTGCTGCTCCGCACCAATATGGGCGCCGGCCATGGCGGCGCATCGGGGCGCTTCAACCGGCTCGACGAGGTCGCGATCGCTTACGCGTTCGCGCTATGGGCGGTGGGATTGGCGGAGAGAGCGGAGGTTTAACCTTCTCCCTCGCCCGCGCTTGCAGCGTCAGACCGTCGCCAGACTGGGTGGCGGCGGCCATGTGCGCAGCGCCATCTCGGCGATCTTGCGCACTTGCTCCCGCGTGGTTCCGCCAGCCGCCTGCACCGCCATGCCCTGCAGGATCGCGGAGAGATAGGCCGCGAGATCGGCGGCGTCGGATCCCTCGGGTAGCTCGCCTTCGGCGATCGCCCGCTCGAAGCGCTGGCGCAAATCCTGTTCGCTTTTGGCACGGCGCGACACCAATTCCTGTTTGATGGATTCGGCGGCATCGCCGCAGGTCAGCGCGCCCTGGACCGCCAGACATCCCGGCGGATGGTCGGGACCCGTGACAGCGTCGGCGCTTTCATACAACAGGTGCTCCACCACGGCGCGTATGGTCGGCTTGGCCAGCGCAACCTGGAAGTAACCGCCGGGACCATCGACATACCGATCCAGCGCCTTGCGAAACAGCTCTTCCTTGTTGCCGAAGGCTGAATAAAGGCTTGGCTTGGTGATCCCCATGGTTTCGGTGAGGTCCGCGATCGACGCGCCTTCATAGCCTTTGCGCCAGAACACCTGCAGCGCCAGGTCGAGCGCCGTGTCGACATCGAATTCGCGGGGCCGTCCCATGGCCATGATGGGGTCCTCCTCCAATTTCCTACCGATCGTTAGATAAGTGACTTGACAGGGGATGTCGATGGCCCATCTATACCGAACGTTATGAATGTGTGCGCTGCAACGTAGACGTGGATCGGGTGTCGTGCCGGCTCCAGTCTGTTCAAATCGGGGTTAACAGCGCCGAATGTCTGGGGTCTCCATGAAAAATATTATCAAAAACAAACGCTTGGTTGGAACCGGGCTGGTGCTGGCCGCTCTCGCCATCGCCGCCGGCGCGACCTTCCTGAGCGGTCGCGGCGGTAGCGCGCAGGCCGTGGCGGCCGCAGCTGCCCCGGCGGCGCTGCCAGTCTCGGTCTCCGTCGTGGCACCCCGGCAGACCGTGCCTTGGGACGAGTTTTCCGGCCGGCTTGAAGCCGTCGAGCGGGTCGAAATCCGCTCCCGCGTCGCAGGCGCCATCCAGCAAATTCACTTTACGGAGGGAGCGCTGGTCAAACAGGGCGACCTGTTGATCCTGATCGATCCGTCGCTCTATGCGGCCGATGTGGCGCGCGCCGAAGGCCAGGTCGCCGCGGCCAAGGCGCGCCTGATCCTCACCAAGAGCGATTTCGAACGCGGCCAGCAATTGACGGATTCGCGCACGATCTCGCAGCGGGATTTTGACGGTCGCGTCAACGCCTACCGCGAAGCCGAAGCCAATCTGAAGGCGGCCGAGGCGGCGCTGCAAACGGCACAACTCAATCTCGGCTATACCGAAATACGGGCCCCGGTCACAGGTCGGGTCGGCAAGCTCGAGATCACCGTCGGCAATCTGATCGCCGCCGGACCCGGCACACCGGTGCTAACCACGCTGGTCTCGGTCAATCCGATTTATGCCAGCTTCAATGCCGATGAGCAGGTGGTGACACGGGCGTTGCGGACGCTGGCGGATGAATCGACGCCGTCCGAGATCGGACGCATCCCAGTGCAGATGGGGACCGGCACCTCCGACGGCACGCCCTACAAGGGCCGAATGCAGCTGATCGACAACCAGGTCGACGCCCGAAGCGGCACCGTTCGGGTGCGGGCGGTGTTCGACAACGCCGACGGCCGCCTGATGCCCGGCCAGTTCGCGCGGCTGCTGATGGGACAGCCCAAAGCCGAGCCAGCGTTGCTGATCAGCGAGCGCGCCGTCGGTACCGACCAGAACAAGAAATTCGTGATGGTCGTCGACAAAGACAGCAAGGCGGAATATCGCGAAGTTGCGCTCGGCATATCGATCGACGGCATGCGCGTGGTGACCGGCGGCCTGCAAGCCGGCGAGCGCATCGTGGTCAAGGGACTGCAGCGCGTGCGTCCTGGTGCGCTGGTCGCGCCCGAGGTAGTCGCGATGGGTTTTGCTTCTTCTGCGACCGAGCTGGCGCAGCGCTAGCAATCTGATCCCGGTGCTCTTACGAGGGCACCGGGCAATATCAAACAGCAACAGAAGTGAATCAGTGGGTCGATCACGGTCGGCCGCGCCGGGACCCTTGCGCTTCGCAGCGCCGATATCAGCGAGACAGTGCCATGAACTTTTCCAGATTCTTCATCGATCGACCGATTTTTGCGGGCGTGCTGTCGACCCTGATCTTTGTGGCGGGCCTGCTGTCGCTGCCGGCGTTGCCGATCTCGGAATATCCGGAAGTCGCGCCGCCGACAGTGGTGGTGCGCGCGCAATATCCGGGCGCCAACCCCAAGGTCATCGCCGAGACGGTATCGACGCCGATCGAGGAGCAGATCAACGGGGTCGAAGGCATGCTCTATATGAGCAGCCAGGCCACGACGGACGGATTGATGACGCTCAACGTCACGTTCCGGCTCGGCACCGATCCCGACAAGGCACAGCAACTGGTGCAAAACCGCGTGGCGCAGGCCGAGCCGCGACTGCCAGCCGAGGTCCGCACCCTCGGCATCACCACGATCAAGAGCGCGCCCGACCTCACCATGGTGGTACATTTGCTGTCGCCGAACGGCCGCTACGACATGACCTATTTGCGCAACTATGCCGTGCTCAACGTCAAGGATCGGCTGGCGCGCATCGAAGGTGTCGGCCAGGTACAGTTGTTCGGTTCCGGCGACTATTCGATGCGGGTCTGGCTCGATCCACAGAAGGTCGCCGAGCGCGGGCTGTCGGCTTCCGACGTGGTGCGCGAGATCCGCGCCCAGAACGTGCAGGCCGCCGCCGGCGTGGTCGGCGCGTCGCCAAGCGAAGTCGGGCTCGATCTGCAGCTTTCCATCAACGCGCAGGGACGACTGCAGACCGAGGAGGAGTTCGGCGAAATCATCGTCAAGAACGGCGCCAATGGCGAAGTCACGAGGCTGCGCGACATCGCCCGGATCGAGCTCGGTGCCGCGGACTATTCGCTGCGCTCGCTGCTGGACAACAAGTCCGCGGTCGCGGTGCCGATCTTCCAGTCGCCGGGTTCCAATGCGATCCAGATCTCCGACACCGTCCGCAAGATGATGGTCGAGCTGAAGGCGAACATGCCCGACGGCATGGATTACAGCATCGTCTACGACCCCACGCAGTTCGTTCGCGCCTCGATCGAGGCGGTGGTGCACACGCTGTTGGAAGCCGTTGCCCTCGTGGTGCTGGTGGTCATCCTATTCCTGCAGACCTGGCGTGCGTCGATCATTCCGCTGATCGCGGTGCCGGTTTCCATCATCGGCACCTTTGCCGTCATGCATGTGTTTGGTTTCTCGATCAACGCGCTGACACTGTTCGGGCTGGTGCTGGCGATCGGTATTGTCGTCGATGACGCCATCGTCGTGGTCGAGAACGTCGAGCGCAACATCGAGCAGGGGCTGACGCCAAAGGAAGCGGCGTATCAGGCGATGCAGGAAGTGACCGGACCGATCATCGCGATCGCGCTGGTGCTGATCGCGGTGTTCGTGCCGCTGGCGTTCATTACCGGATTGACCGGCCAGTTCTACAAGCAGTTCGCGCTGACGGTGGCGATCTCGACGGTGATTTCAGCGTTCAATTCGCTGACGCTGTCGCCGGCGCTGGCGGCGGTGCTGCTGAAATCGCACGACGCGCCAAAGGACGCATTGACCCGCGGCATGGACCGCGTGCTTGGCTGGTTCTTTCAACGCTTCAACCGCTTTTTCCACCGCAGTTCGGAGGCCTATGGCAGCGGCGTCAAGCGGGTGATCTCGCGGCGGGCGATCGTGATGGTCGCCTATGTCGCGCTGATCGGCGTCACTTATGGGCTGTTCAAGGCGGTGCCCGGTGGTTTCGTTCCCGGCCAGGACAAGCAGTACCTGGTCGGCTTCGCGCAACTGCCTGACGGCGCGACGCTGGACCGCACCGAAGAGGTGATCCGCCGCATGGGCGATATCGCCTTGAAGCTGCCGGGCGTTGAAAGCGCCGTGGCGTTTCCCGGCCTGTCGATCAACGGTTTTACCAACAGCTCCAATTCGGGAATCGTGTTCGTTACTTTGAAGCCATTTGAAGAGCGGAAGGCCGCCAATCTCAGCGCGGGCGCGATCGCCGGCCAGCTCAACGGCAAGTTTTCCGCGATCCAGGAAGCCTTCATTGCCATGTTCCCGCCGCCGCCGGTGGCGGGATTAGGCACCATCGGCGGCTTCAAGCTGCAGATCGAGGATCGCGCCGGGCTGGGCTATGAGGCGCTCAACGACGCCACCAAAGCGTTCATCGCCAAGGCCGGCGCGGCGCCGCAACTGGCCGGGCTGTTCTCCAGCTATCAGGTCAACGTGCCGCAGCTTTATGCCGATATCGACCGCACCCGGGCGCGGCAGCTCAGCGTGCCCGTCACCAGCGTGTTTGATACCATGCAGATCTATCTCGGCTCGCTCTACGTCAACGACTTCAACAAGTTCGGCCGCACCTATTCGGTGCGGGTGCAGGCGGACGCGAAATTCCGCGCCCGCGCCGACGATGTTGGGCTGTTGAAGGTGCGCTCCGACACCGGCGAGATGGTGCCGTTGTCGGCGCTGCTGAAAATCAAGGAGAGCGCCGGGCCGGAACGCGCCATGCGTTACAACGGCTTCCTCACCGCCGACCTCAATGGCGGTGCGGCGCCCGGGTATTCGACCGGGCAGGCTCAGGCAGCGGTGGAGAAGATCGCGGCAGAGACCTTTCCGAAGGGCATCGCGTTCGAGTGGACCGACCTGACCTATCAGGAAATCATTGCCGGCAACTCGTCGCTGGTGGTGTTTCCGGTGGCGCTATTGCTGGTATTCCTGGTGCTCGCCGCGCAATACGAGAGCCTGACCCTGCCGCTGTCGATCATCATGATCGTGCCGATGGGATTGCTGGCGGCGATGCTTGGCGTCTGGCTGACCAGGGGCGACAACAACGTATTCACGCAGATCGGTTTGATCGTGCTGGTGGGACTGTCGGCCAAGAATGCCATCCTGATCGTGGAGTTCGCGCGCGAGCTGGAGTTCGCCGGACGTACGCCGGTGCAAGCCGCGATCGAAGCCAGCCGCTTGCGGCTGCGGCCGATCCTGATGACTTCGCTGGCCTTCATCATGGGTGTGGTGCCGCTGGTGATCTCCACCGGCGCAGGTTCCGAGATGCGTCATGCCATGGGGGTGGCCGTGTTTTCAGGCATGATCGGCGTCACGGCGTTCGGCATCTTCTTTACGCCGATGTTCTACGTGCTGCTGCGCGCCTTGGCTGGCAACCGGCCGCTGACGCAACATGGCGAGGCATCGGTGGGGAATATCGCGCGTCATCCGGCCGAGTGAGACGGCGAATGTGCGGCCGTTACGGCGTTCGCACTGTGGGCGGTGGGGACGACCGTTGAACTCGTCATGGCCGGGCTTGACCCGGCCATCCTCGACTTTGGTGCGTCGACTACTGATAAGACGTGGATGCCCCGGGCATAGGCGAGCCGAAGCGACGCCGTCCTTCGGACGGCTACGCCCGGGCATGACGGTGGCTACGGCAACGTGTAGGCCGTCTTGACCGTCGTATAAAACTCCGCCGCGTAGCGGCCCTGTTCGCGGGCGCCGAAGCTGGAGCCTTTTCGGCCACCGAACGGCACGTGGTAATCGACGCCGGCGATCGGCAGATTGACCATCACCATGCCGGCTTCGGAATTGCGCTTGTAGTCGCTGGCGTATTTCAGGCTGGTGGTGCAGATGCCGGATGACAGGCCGAAGTCGGTGTCGTTCGCGGTCGCCAGCGCTTCGGCATAATCCTTGACCCTGATGACCGCGGCCACCGGCCCAAAAATTTCCTCGCGCGCGATCCGCATGGTGTTGCTCACGTCAGTGAACAAGGCCGGCTGCAGATAGAAGCCGGGCGCATCGCGGTTGAGACGCTCGCCACCGAATGCGAGTTTTGCACCCTCATCCTTGCCGATCGAGATATATTTGAGATCCTGATCAAGCTGGCTCTGATCGACGACGGGGCCGATATCGGTACCGGCCTTGACGGCATCGTCAATCTTCAGGCCGCGCATCCGCTCGGTCAGGGCCTCGACGAATTTGTCGTGGATCCCGGCGGTGACGATCAGGCGCGAAGCGGCGGTGCAGCGCTGGCCGGTGGAAAAGAACGCGCTATTGGCGGCGCATTCCACGGCGACCTTCAGGTCCGCGTCGTCGAGAACGACCAGCGGATTCTTGCCGCCCATCTCCAATTGAAACTTCTTCATCGGCCGCGAGGCGATGCAGGCCGCCGCGACTTTCTGACCGGTGGAAACGGACCCCGTGAAACTGATCGCCGCTACATCAGGATGCTCCAGCAGGACCGCACCGACTTCGGAGCCGCGCCCGAGCACGAGGTTGAGCACGCCCTTGGGCAGGCCCGCGCGGTGCAGGATATCGACCAGCGCCCACGACGAGCCCGGCACGAGGTCGGCGGGCTTGATCACCACGGTGTTGCCATAGGCCAGCGCCGGCGCGATCTTCCAGGCCGGTATCGCGATCGGGAAATTCCACGGCGTGATCAGGCCGACGACACCGAGCGCTTCGCGCGTGATCTCGATGTCGATGCCGGGGCGCACCGAGGCGAGTTTCTCGCCGGCCATCCGCAGGCATTCGCCGGCAAAGAACGCAAAGATCTGCCCGGCGCGCGCGACTTCGCCGACGCCTTCCGGCAGCGTCTTGCCTTCCTCGCGCGACAGCAGCCGGCCCAGTTCATCCTTGCGCGCGAGGATCTCGTCCGACGCCTTCTTCAGGATGTCGTAGCGCACTTGCGGCGTCGATCGCGACCAGGCCGGGAATGCGGCCTTTGCAGCTGATATCGCGGCCTCGGCCTGCGCGCGCGTGCCGCGCACCGCCTGGCCGACAATGTCCTTGGTATCGGACGGGTTGACGTTGGGCGCGCGGGCGCCATCGGACAGCCATTCGCCGTCGATCAGATTGTTGAACATCAGCATGATGTGGACTCACTGTTGGAGAAAAAAGCGTTGGTGCCAGCCGGCGGCATATTACCGCCCGTTGGCCTTGCGCCAAGCCGCAAAATCCTTCGGCGTCTGCTCGTCGGTTGCCGGATAGAGGCCCAGGATCGATCGTCCCTTGCGCACTTCCTCGGTAACAAAATCCTCGAACGCTGTCATCTCGACCGCCTCGTCGGCGATTTCGTCGGCGAGATGCGCGGGGATCACGATCACGCCGTCGCTGTCGCCGAGAATGACGTCGCCGGGGAACACCGGCGCGTCGCCGCAGCCGATCGGCACGTTAATCTCGATCGCCTGGTGCAGCGTCAGATTGGTCGGCGCGCTCGGCCGCTGGTGGTAGGCGGGAAAGCCGAGGGCTGCGATTTCAGCCGAATCGCGAAAGCCGCCGTCGGTGATGACGCCGGCCGCGCCGCGCTTCATCAGCCGCGTCACCAGGATCGCGCCAGCCGAAGCCGCGCGCGCATCCTTGCGGCTGTCCATCACAAGTACCGCGCCGGGCGGGCAGTCCTCGATTGCCTTGCGCTGCGGATGGGCACGGTCGCGGAACACCTCGATCTTGTTGAGGTCCTCGCGCGCCGGCATGTAGCGCAGCGTGAAGGCTTCGCCGACCAGCACCGGCTGATTTGGCCCGAGCGGATGCACATCCTGGATCATCTGGATACGGAAGCCGCGCTTGAACAGCGCGGTGGCGACGGTGGCGGTGGAGACGGTTTTGAGTTTGTTGCGGGTGGCGTCGCTCAGTTTTGTCATGGTCTTTCCCTGTTCGTCATTCCGGGGCGATGTGCAGCATCGAACCTCAGGTGCGCAATTGCGCACCGGGGAAACTCGAGGTTCCGGGTTCGCTTCGCGCCCCGGAACGACAACTTTAATCACACCGCCCCATGCGCTTCCACGTAAAGCGCGTACACGGAGTGGCAGCTCGTCATATAGAGCCGGTTGTTCTTCGGGCCGCCGAAACAGAGGTTGGCGCAACGCTCCGGCAGCCGGATGAAGGCGAGCGGCTTGCCGGCGGAGTTGAACACCATCACGCCATCGAGGTCTTCGGACTTGCCCTTCAGCTGGAACACTCTTCGGCCGCCGATTTCGGTCGGTTCGCCCTGCAGCGCGCCATTGCTGCCCCAGCCGCACCACAGATTGCCGTCGCGATCGACCCGGAAGCCGTCGAGCGCGCCCTGGTCGGCGGCGTCGATCAGCTTGGTCCGGCTGCCAATCGAGCCGTCGGCGTTGACGTCATAGGCCCAGATGCTGCGGTTGGGGGTGCCCTTCCACTCGACGACATAGAGCTTCTTTTCGTCGGGCGAGAACGCCAGGCCGTTCGGATTGACGATGTCGGTGATGACGGCTGATATCTTGCCGTCCTTGTCGATGCGGTAGACATTGGTGGTGGCCTGCTCGGGCTTTTCCTTGTTGCCCTCCCACTCGCCATTGATGCCGAACAAGGGATCGGTGAACCAGATGCTCTCGTCGGACTTCACCACGACGTCGTTCGGCGCGTTCAGCCGCTTGCCTTCGAACTTGTCGGCCAGCACCGTGATCTTGCCGTCCTTCTCGGTGCGGGTGACACGGCGGGTCACCGAGTGCTCGCAGGTGACGAGACGGCCCTGGCGGTCGCGCGTGTTGCCGTTGGCATAGTTGGCGGGGCTCCGGAACACGCTGGTCTGGTTGGTCTTCTCGTCGAACTTCATGATCCGGTTGTTCGGGATGTCGGAGTACAGGAGATAGCCGCCCTCCGGGAAATAGGCCGGGCCTTCGGCCCAACGCATCCCGGTAGCGACCTGTTCGATCGTAGAAGAATAGATCCGGTATTTTGCAAAGCTCGGATCGAGGATTTGCACCGACGGATCGGGATAGCGCTGGTTCATCGTGAACGGGAATGATTGCGCACCTGCGGCACGCGAGAGAAGCGTGGTGGCCGCGGTGGCGCCGGCTGCGGCGAGGATGTTGCGTCGTGTGATGCTCATGGGTGGTCCTCCTCCAGATGTTTTTTGTTTGGTAACGTCTCTCTCCTGTCATTCCGGGGCGTGCAAAGCACGAACCCGGAATCTCGAGGTTCCGGGTCTGGTCCTTCAGACCATCCCGGAACGACGACTCAATCAATAAATCGACGGCTCCCCTACCGGCTTGCCAAAGCCAGTCTCCAGAAAATCGAAATCGCAGCCTTCGTTGGCCTGCTTGATGTGCTTGGTGAACATCCAGCCATAGCCCCGCTCGAACCGGCGCTCAGGCGCCTTCCATTCCGCGCGGCGCTTTGCCAGCTCCGCCTCCGGCACATCGAGGTTGATGGTGCGGGCGTTGACGTCGAGCGTGATGCGATCGCCGTTCTTCACCAGCGCCAGCGGGCCGCCGATATAGGATTCCGGCGAGACATGCAGGATGCACGCGCCGTAGCTGGTGCCGCTCATGCGCGCATCCGACAGCCGCACCATGTCGCGCACGCCCTGCTTCACCAGCTTGGTCGGGATCGGCAACATGCCCCATTCCGGCATGCCCGGACCGCCCTGCGGCCCAGCGTTGCGCAGGATCAGGACGTGATCCGCGGTCACATCGAGATTGGGATCGTCGATCGCTTTCTTCATCGAGGGGTAATCGTCGAACACCAGCGCCGGTCCCGTGTGCTTGAGAAAGCGCGGCTCGCAGGCCGACGGCTTGATGACGCAGCCATCGGGCGCGAGGTTGCCCTTCAGCACCGCGAGCGCGCCTTCGGCATAGATCGGGTCATTCACGGTGCGGATGACGTCGTCATTATAAACTTCGGCGCGCGCGATGTTCTCGCCGAGCGTCTGGCCGGTCACGGTCATGACGTCGAGGTGCAGATGCTCCCTGATGCGGCTCATCAGGCCCGGCAAGCCGCCGGCATAGAAGAAATCCTCCATCAGATATTTGTCGCCGCTCGGGCGCACATTGGCAATCACGGGCACCTTACGGCTGGCGATCTCGAAATCGTCGAGCCCGATGTCCTGGCCGGCGCGGCGGGCCTGCGCGATTAGATGGATGATCGCATTGGTCGAGCAGCCCATCGCCATCGCCACCGTGATCGCGTTCTCGAAAGCCTTGCGGGTCTGGATCTTGTTCGGCGTCAGATCCTCCCACACCATCTCGACGATGCGGCGGCCGCATTCCGAGGCCATGCGGATGTGGCCGGCGTCGGCCGCGGGAATCGAGGAAGCGCCCGGCAAGGTCATGCCGATCGACTCGGCGATCGCGGTCATGGTCGAGGCGGTGCCCATGGTCATGCAGGTGCCGTAGCTGCGGGCAATGCCGGCCTCGACATCGACCCAATCCTTGTCGGAGATTTTCCCGGCGCGCCGCTCGTCCCAGAATTTCCAGGCGTCCGAGCCCGAGCCCAGCGTCTTGCCCTTCCAGTTGCCGCGCAGCATCGGCCCGGCCGGAAGATAGATCGTCGGCAGGCCCATGCTGGTGGCGCCAAGCAAGAGACCTGGCGTGGTCTTGTCGCAGCCGCCCATCAGTACGACGCCATCGACGGGATGGCCGCGCAATAATTCCTCCGCATCCATCGCCAGCATGTTGCGATAGAGCATCGTGGTCGGCTTCAGGAACGATTCCGACAGCGACAGCGCCGGCAGCTCCATCGGAAAGCCGCCCGCCATCAGGATGCCGCGCTTGACGTCGTCGACGCGGGACTTGAAATGCATGTGGCAGGGCTGCGCGTCCGACCAGGTGTTGAGGATCGCAATGACGGGACGGCCCTTCCACTCCTCCGGCGCGTAACCCATCTGCATCGCGCGCGAGCGATGACCGAAGGCGCGAAGATCGTCGGGCGCGAACCAGCGCGCGCTGCGAAGCTGGTCGGGGGTCTTGTTTTTGCTGCTCATGATTGAGTACCCCATTTCTGGACGGTGTTGCGCTCGATGGTGCGGAAGATCAGGTTTTCCACGATCAAGCCAATGATGATCACCGTCAACAGGCCGGCGAAGACAGCAGGTATGTCAAGCAGATTGCGGTTTTCGAAGATGAACCAGCCGAGCCCGCCCTGCCCGGATGAGACGCCGAACACGAGTTCAGCGGCGATCAGCGTACGCCAGGCGAACGCCCAGCCGATCTTCAGGCCGGTCAGGATCGAGCCGAACGCCGCCGGAATCAGGATGCGCGCCACATAAGGCAGCCCGCGCAGGCCGTAATTGCGGCCGACCATCCGCAGCGTGTTCGACACGCTCTTGAAGCCGGAATGGGTGTTGAGCGCGACCGGCCACAGCACCGAATGGATCAGCACGAAGACGAGGCTGCCATTGCCGAGCCCGAACCAGATCAGCGCCAACGGCAGCAGCGCAATCGCCGGCAACGGGTTGAACATCGCGGTCACGGTTTCGAGGAAATCCGTACCGATGCGGGTGGAGATCGCCAGAATGGTGAAGATGGCGGCGAGAATGATGCCGGCGCTGTACCCCATGAACAGCACCTTCAGCGAAGCCCAGGCGCGGAGCGGAATGGTACCGTCACGCACCTTCTCGAACATGGTCACGATGGTGTCATGAAAGGTCGGGAACAGCAGCGGATTGTCGAGGTAAGTGCCGTAGACTTCCCACAC
The DNA here is from genome assembly GCF_018131065.1 of Bradyrhizobium sp. AUGA SZCCT0431. Taxonomy (NCBI): domain Bacteria; kingdom Pseudomonadati; phylum Pseudomonadota; class Alphaproteobacteria; order Hyphomicrobiales; family Nitrobacteraceae; genus Bradyrhizobium; species Bradyrhizobium sp. AUGA SZCCT0431. The sequence continues at coordinate 67,403 of NZ_JAFCLR010000001.1, forward strand.
CACCGCGAGGAAGAGAATGATCACGGCTTTGCGAACGAAGCCGTCGTTCCACAGCAGTTCCGGCACCGAAAGCTTACGCTCGACCTCTACCGACGCGGCTGCGGCGGAGGTGTCGCGCATCAAAATTTTCGCTTCGCCCATCGCGCGCTCAATCCTTTTGTTTGAGCATGATCTCCGCGCAAACGCGTTCCGCGTTTGTCGCGAGGGAAAACCGGCACCCACTTTTCCGGATCATGCTCTAATGTACCGCGGCGGCTTCGTTGTCCGCGTTCGAGAACAGCAGATCGTGAATCTGCTTCTCGAGCCGAGCGGCGCTGCCGTCTTCGCTGGAGACCTGATCGACGTCGATAATTTCGGCCTTGACCCGTCCGGGATGCGGCGACAGCAGCAGGATGCGGTTGCCGATCTTGATTGCTTCGGCAATCGAATGGGTGACGAACAGCACCGTGAATTTGGTTTCCGACCAGAGCTGCAGCAATTCGTCCTGGCAGGTGCGCCGCGTCAGAGCGTCCAACGCGGCGAAAGGCTCGTCCATCAAGAGGATATCCGGCTCCATCGCCATACCGCGCGCGATCGCAACGCGCTGCTTCATGCCGCCCGAGAGCGTATGCGGATAGGAATCGACGACGCGGGTGAGGCTGACCTTCTCGATGTAGGCGCGGGCGCGGACCTCGGCCTCCTTGCGCGGCAGCCGCCGCGTCATCAGAAGCGGGAACATGACGTTTTCCAGCACGGTCTTCCAGGGCAGCAGCTGGTCGAACTCCTGGAAGATCATCATCCGATCGGCGCCGGGCTCCGTGATCTCCCGGCCCGAGATCCGCATCTTGCCTTCGCTCGGCGTCATGTAGCCACCGACCGCCTTCAAAAGCGTCGACTTGCCGCAACCGGAGGGACCGAGCAGCACGAAACGATCGGAACGATCGACCGTAAAACTGACCCGCTCGGTCGCGGTCACCACCGCGCTCGAAGTCTTGTAGCGCAGCGTTACGTCGCTGACGTCGAGAAGCGCCGTCATCGCGTCAATTGCCCTTCAGATCATGCGCCATCGGCAGGTAATACTCGGTCCACGCCTTGGGCTGGGTCTTCAGCGTGCCGACCTTGAACAGATGGTTGGCGAATTTCATGGTGCCCTGCGGCTGCAGGTTCCACTCCATCATGCCGGGCTCCTTGAGCCAGGCCAGCAGATCCTCGACGCTGGTCTTGTCGCCGGTGACTTCCTTGTAGATTTCGACGGCTGCCTTGGTATCGCTGCGGATCAGGTCCTGCGCTTCCTTGGTGGCGTCGCGCACCGCCTGGACGATCTTCGGATTGGCGTCGGCGAATTTGGTGGTCGTGAAGAACTGCGCCTGGCTCAGCGGCCCGCCCATCACGTCGGGCGACGACAGCACCACATGTGCGCCGGCCACGTTCTTCAGTTCGAGGAACGTAAACGGCGGGATCGCAAAATGGTTGCGAACCTCGTGCTGGGCGTTGGTCATCGCCACATAGGCGTCGGGATGACCGAGCTGTACGGTGTTGGGATCGAGCTTCGACCATTGATCGGCGCCAAACAGCTCGGCGGCTGCGATCTGCAGCACGATGGCCTGTGTCGAGACCTTGACGGTCGGCACCGCGATCTTGTCGTTGGGACCGATATCCCTGAGCGACTTGATATGGGCGTCGCGGCTGATCAGCGTCATCGGCTGCGCCGACGTCGCGACGATGCCCTTGACGCCGCCGCGGGTACGATCCCACAGCAACAGCAGATTGCCGGTGCCGGTGTTGAGGATATCGACGCCGCCGGCAAGCAACGCGTCGGTCTGCGCGCCGCCGCCGCTCAGATTGATCCATTTGGTTGACACGCCGGGCACGCCGAGCGCCGTGGCGTGCTTTTCGATCAGCTTCTGCTTTTCCATGATGTGCGACGGCATGTAGAAAATGCCGGGCTGCCGCGACAGCGCGATCTCGCTCTTCTGTTGCGACAGCGCGGGCGAGCCCGACAGCGCCATTCCGAGTGCCGCGATTGCGCCTGCAGCGGCGCGCCACATCATGTTCTTCATCGTTGGTTTCCTCCGGCGGTCTCTACGCATTGACGCCCTTGGGGGAGATGCACTAATGTATTAGTGTATTTGAGGCAAGCACCTTCTGAAAGGACCGTTGTTCCGATGGGTCCAACGCCAATCGCCGCCCGCCGCGCCGCGCCGCGCTCCCCCGAGCGGCTCGACCGTGACCGGCAGGCTGCACCCCAGGTGTTCGAGCGTCTGCGCGGCATGATCATTTCGCTGGAGCTGCCGCCGGGATCGCCGCTGTCGCGGGCCGCTTTGGCCGGGCAGTTCGGAATCAGTTCGACGCCGATCCGCGACGCCCTGATGCGGCTCGAAGAGGAAGGCCTGGTCGACGTGTTCCCGCAATATGCGACCGTGGTCAGCCGGGTCGATGTGCGATTGGCCCAGCAGGCGCATTTCTTGCGGCAGGCGGTCGAGCTGGAGATCGTGCGCGGGCTGGCGATCAGCCATGACGAAGCCTTCGTCGCCGAGCTGAATGGAACAATCGTGCGCCAACAGCAATTCACCAAGGCCGGCGAGTTCGAGAAATTCATGGCCGCCGACAATGAATTCCACGCCCAGCTCTACACGGCGGCCGACAAGCAGGACATCTGGACGCTGGTGCGCAGCCGCAGTGGCCATATCGACCGGCTGCGTCGGCTGCATCTGCCCTCCCCCGGCAAGGCGCAGGACATCGTGCGGCACCACAGGCTGATCGCCAAAGCGATCGACGCCGGCGATCCGGACGGGGCGCAGAAGCATCTGCGCACCCATCTGTCGGGAACGCTCAGCGAACTCGCCCAGATCAGGGCGCGGTATCCGGAATATCTGAGCGACTGAACGCCGCAGATTAACCCGCGCCATCAGGACGAATCGGTTCCGTTGCGGCGGCAATTGCGCGCTGTCTACCCGACAACAGGCTGATATGCGGTTTTTGGCAGGAACATCTGCAGCGGGGAAACCGTTGCAGGAGAACAAGGTTTCAGCGAAAATCGCAACCTGCCGTTGACCTGATTCCAGCGGGCGCCCGGAGAACCTTCTTTTGGCAAGAGTATTGATTGTAGACGACGATACCGCGGTTCAGGCCACGGTCCGCCTATTGCTCGAGCGCGCAGGCCATAGCGTGGTCACCGCCGGTGACGGCCGTAAGGGGCTTGCGCTGTTCGAAAAGGAAGATTTCGATCTGCTGTTTCTCGACATCTTCATGCCGGGAATGGACGGGTTCGAGACCATGCGGCTGGCTCACCAGCTGCGACCACTGATCCCGATCGTCGTGATCTCGGGACGGCCGATATCTTCGGAAGAAGGCGCCGCCCCCGACTTCCTGACCATGGCGACCAAGCTTGGCGCCGTCTCCAGTCTGCAGAAACCGTTCAAACCGGCGGCCCTGCTGGCGACGGTCGCGAGCTGCCTGGAGGCCGCCAAACGCCTGTCGTCAAGTTCATCCCATGCCCCCGGCGGAGTTGCTTCCTGCCCGTAATGCGAAATAGCATTGCCGGGTTCGCCCAGCCACTTGCCGGGGATGAACGGGAGGGCGAACGAATCCAAAAATGACGCTCACAACCAGGCTTGCCATCGCCATGATTGCGTTGGTCGCGCTCGCGGTTTCCGCGGTCGGCTGGCTGAGTTATCGCAACCTGGAACAGGCGCTGCTGCTGCGGGCCCGCGACCGCATCGAGACGCATTCGCGGCAGGTGGCGACCGACCTCGAATATCACACAGCCAGCGCGACCGGAGATGTCGCGAGCTTTCGTTCGGCGGCGGCGTTGCATGGATTGGTCCGCGCCCGAAGGGCGGGCGGCATCGATCCGGTGGATGGCGTCTCCGAAAAGACGTGGCGCGATCGGATAGCGACCCGCTTTGCGGCGGAGCTCGAAGCCAAGCCCACCTATGCGATGTTGCGGATCTTCAGCTTTGATGACGACGGCCGTGAGGTTGTCCGCGTCGACCGTATGGGAGCAAACGACACGGTTCGGATCGTTCCCGAAGAGGGACTGCAGAAGCGAAGCAACCGAACCTATTTCACGGAAACGCTCGCGCTCGGGCCCGGACAAATCTACGTTTCGCCGCTCGATCTTGGGCGCCGCGACGGACTGATCGAGGAGAGGCACAGGCCGACAATTCGGATCGCGACGCCGGTCTTCGCCGATGACGGCAAGCTGTTCGGCATCTTCATGATCAACGTCGATATGCGGCGGGCATTCGACCGCGTGCGGTCGTCGGTGTTGCCGGGCGAGACGATTTTCGTCGTCAACCGGCACGGCGACTATCTCATTCATCCCGATCGTTCACGCGAGTTCGGCACGCTGCTCGGTACGCCCAACGACTGGAAGGCCGACTTTCCGCAACTGGCGTCGCAGGCGGGGGCATCCCAGGGCATCGCCGATATCGTCCCGGATCATGCTGCCCGCTCGGGCGGAATAGCTCTTGCCCCTGCCCTTCTGGCTGGTACCGAATGGGTTGGCGTGATCGAAACCACCCCCAACGCCGTGATCATGGCGCCGGCCGCCAGCATCAGAAATACCTCCCTTCTGGTCGGAACGATCGCCGTGCTGTGCGCGGCAGTGCTGGCCCTGCTGATCGCGAGGTCGCTGACCCGGCCGATCATTCGCCTGACCGCCGCCGTGCAGGGCGCCGCCCGGAACGGGAAAATCGCCATTCCGGTTGACGCTCGCGGCGAGACCGGCGTGCTGGCGCGCGCATTCGCTGAAGTGATCGAGGAGGTCAACGAGAAGACCTCAGCACTGCAGCAGGAGGTTCAGGAGCATCGCCGCACCATCGCGGCGCGCGACCATCACGCCGAGCGCGAACGCCTGTTCAGCGCGGCGGTCGAATCATCCAACGACGCGATCATCACGACGTCGCTCGACGGCACGATCACCGGCTGGAACTCGGCTGCGGAACGTCTGTACGGATACAGTGCGGCGGAAGCGGCAGGCAAGAACATCGCGATCCTGATGCCCGCCGGCCGGCTGGCCGAGGCGCAGGACATCCTGCGCCGGATCGGCTGGGGCGAAAGCATCGAGCACAACGAAACCACGCGTCTTCGCAAGGACGGCACGCCGATCGAGGTTTCGCTCAGCATTTCGCCGATCAAGGCGCCCTCGGGCGCGACCATCGGCATATCGAAGGTTGCCCGCGACATTACCGACAGCAACAGGACCCGGCTGGCGCTGCGCCAGCAGGCCGAGGAGCTTCGCCGCGTCTTCGAGACTTCGCAGGACCTGATCATGGTGATGGATTCAGCGGGATCCGTGGTCCAGATCAGCCCGAGTTGCGCCGTCATCCTGGGCTATTCGCCCGGCGAGATGATCGGCCGCAGTGGAGAAGACTTCATCCATCCCGATCATCTCGAGAACTCGCGCCAGGAAATGCGCGCCCTGCGGCGCGGGCAACGCCCGACGATTGCGGACACGCGTTGCTTCCACAAGAGCGGACGCGAAGTGTGGCTGTCCTGGCTCGGGGTCTGGTCCGAACCGGTGAAACGGTTCTTCTTTGTCGGCCGCGACATGACCGAGACCCGCCGGGCGCAGGAAACCTTGCGTGAAAGCGCACAGCTGGCCCGCGGGATCATCAACACGGCGCTCGATGCCTTTGTCCAGATGGATGATCAGGGCACGATCGCGGACTGGAATTCGCAAGCCGAGAATATCTTCGGCTGGACACGGGATGAAGCGGTCGGAGCCAAACTCAGCGAACTGATCATTCCATACGTCCATCGCGACGCGCACGCGGCCGGCCTGGAACGGTTCCTGCGCACCGGTGATGGGGTGATCCTCGGCCGCCGTCTCGAGATCGACGCGATGCGCCGCGACGGCAAGGAGATCAAGGTCGAACTGAGCGTCACCGCGCTGAAGCGTCGCAACGGCTTCGTGTTCAACGGTTTCATACGCGACCTCACCGACAAGATCGCCACCGAGGACCGCATCCGGCAGTCCGAGAAGATGGAAGCCGTCGGCCAGCTCACCGGCGGCATCGCGCATGATTTCAACAATATCCTGACCGTCATCACCGGGACGATCGAAATCCTGGCCGACGCCGTCAAGGACGAGCCGCAACTCGCGGCCATCACGCGGATGATTGACGAAGCCGCGTCGCGCGGCGCCGACCTCACCCAGCATCTATTGGCGTTCGCCCGCAAGCAGCCGCTCGAGCCTCAGGAAACCGACGTCAATACGCTGATCATCGACACCGCCAAACTGCTGCAGCGTACGCTCGGCGAGCATGTCGAGATCGAATCGGTATTTGAAGACGAATCCTGCCCGGCGATCGTCGATCCCAATCAACTGGCCACCGCCATCCTCAATCTCGCCCTCAACGCCCGCGATGCGATGCCTGACGGAGGCAAGCTGATCATCGAAACCGGCATGGTCGTACTCGATGAGCATTACGCCAGGACGCACAATGACGTCCGGCCGGGCCGCTACGCGATGATCGCGGTCAGCGATACCGGAACCGGCATTCCGGCTGGTATCCTCGACAAGGTGTTCAATCCGTTCTTCACCTCGAAGGGGCCGGGCAAGGGAACCGGCCTCGGGCTCAGCATGGTCTACGGCTTCGTCAAGCAATCCGCCGGCCACATCATGATCTACAGCGAGGAAGGCCACGGCACGACGATCAAGATGTACCTGCCGCCGGCCTCAGGCACGTCGCTTGCGGCCGGGCCGAGCCACGGGCCGACGGTCGAGGGCGGCAATGAGACGATCCTGGTGGTCGAAGACGATGCGCTGGTGCGCAATTACGTGCTGACGCAACTGCATTCGCTCGGCTACGTCACGCTGGATGCGGCAAACGCGACGGAGGCACTCGCGATCGTCAACGCCGGCCACCCGTTCGACCTGCTGTTCACCGACGTGATCATGCCCGGCCTCAACGGGCGCCAGCTCGCCAACGAGATGCTGAAGATCAAACCCGGGCTGAAAGTGCTGTTCACGTCAGGCTATACCGAAAACGCGATCATCCACCACGGCCGGCTCGACGAGGGTGTGCTGCTGCTGGCCAAGCCCTATCGCAAATCGGATATGGCCATCATGATCCGCAAGGCCCTCGGCGACTAGAGCCTTTTCCGTTCCGATTAAATCGGAACGGGGTTCTAGATTCTAGATTTGACGCGTTTTCTTGACGCGAACCGGTGTCCACTTCGCTGGAAAACGCTCTAGCGGCCTACAGCTGCCGCGCATTCTCGCGAAAGCTGCGCCGTCGCCGTCCACTCACGCCTGACGCGAAGTGGTCATCACGATTCGGACCAGGTCGGCGGCGTTGCGTGCCCCGAGCTTCTTCATGATGTTGGCGCGGTGATCCTCGATGGTCCGCGGGCTGATCCCAAGGTGTCTGCCCGCTTCCTTGTTGGACGCGCCGGCGGTGAACTGTTCGAGCACCTCGCGTTCGCGGCGGGTGAGCGGTTCGCGTCCGGGAAAATGCAGCGTCGCGATCCGGGACGCGGAGTTGTTTTCCGCCTGCCGGCGCGCATAGGCCTCGATCGCCTCGTCGAGCCGTGCGACGATCTCGCTGCCACGGAACGGCTTTTCAATGAAGTCCAGCGCGCCGCTCTTGATGGCGTTGACGGCCATCGAGATGTCGCCTTGCCCGGAGATCATGAAGATCGGCGCAGGATAGTCCTCGCCGTGCAGTTCCTTCAGGATGTCGAGGCCCGATTTGCCGGGGATATGCACGTCGAGCAGGATGCAGGACGGCGTCCGGGTTCTTGCAACGGCCAGCAATGCGGCGCCGTCGGCAAAACAGATGACCTGATAACCGCCCGCCGACAGCACCATGGAAAGCGTGTCGCGAACGGCGGGGTCGTCATCGACTACAAAGATCTCCCCGCGGGAGTGGGCTTTCTCAGCCATGTTTCATCTTCCATGCATGGTGAAACGTGACGCGCACTCGATATCGGTACTCAACTCCATACCGCATCAAAACGCCCCCGTATTTGTACGGGACGTTGGCTTAACGCACAAGTAGCAACGCGCCCCTAAAAAGTAGCCTGAGGAGTGCAGCTATGCAGAACCCCCGAGGCGGCGGCATCGCGATCGAACCTGACGACCGAAATAACGCGTACCGCTCGGTGGTATCGGATGTCATATCCCTGATCGAGCATGTCCAGGCGTGCCTGAGGCTGATCGAACAGGAGATCGCCCGCGAAACCGCGTCCGGCAGCCAAGACATCTCCACCTATTTCGTTGTGCTGGATGATGTGACGCCGCCCTATGTCAGGGCGACCGTGGCGTTGAAGGCCTGTGACGCCAATCTTGCCATCGCCCTCCACTCGCTGCTAGACCCCATGACACCCTCCAATACACCGGAGCAGGGCGCCAGCGATCATGCCTGGAGTCCGCCGGCGCTTTCGGTTCTCAGCGCGTAAGCGAATGGCGGCGCCGTGCGGCAGCAGCCCGCCCAATACGGCCATCTGAAAATTGGGGACATCGAACCGGCCAGCCTGTGCCGGCGGGTCCTCGCCGTTTGCCGCCATCCTGGCCCGGACGTTGCCCCGGCTTTTCGGCAATGGGCGATTTCACCGCCTGACCGGCGGTTCGGTGCGAAAGCTAGACGCTCAGGACATCATCTCATCGGACTTCGACGTCGCGCCCGGTCGCTTCTTGGCGTGCTTGCCCCTCAGGAAATGAATATCCATGTCCGTGCCGTTGACGCGCACCAGTTCGCAGCGGCGATAGGCGAGCCCGGTCGACGACAGCAGCAGAAAGAACTCCTTGAGGTTGAGGCCTTGAATGGAGCCCTCCACGGTCAACGTGGCGTCGGTATCGGAGATCGAGTTGAGTTGGCAATCCCGGCGCCAGGTTCCGTCAATCGCCATGATGCAGACGTCGTAACCCCGGCTGAACGTGACGCGCTCGGCTGCCTTGCTCTCTTCCGCCATTCCTCAACGCCCCGCCATTGCCGCGATTTTCGGCATCGCTGCCGTTGCCGCACGCGCTGCGTTCGGCCGATAGAGCCCACGCTTGTCCGGAAATGGCTTGAAGACATCGGTCAAGCCTACCACCGTCTCCGCCGCTCCCAGCACCAGGAAGCCGTCCGCTTCCATCGACTTGGCAAGACGGCCGAAGATGTTGATCTTGGTGTCCTGGTCGAAATAGATCAGAACGTTGCGGCAGAAGATGACGTCGAACATCCCGAGCTGCGAGAAATCGTGCAGCAGATTGAGTTGCCGGTGCTGCACCATGGCGCGGATGTCGGCATTGATCTGCCAGAGCTCGCCGTTCTGCTTGAAATATTTGACCAGCATCTGGATCGGCAGGCCGCGCTGGACCTCGAACTGGCTGTAGATGCCGGCCTTGGATTTCTCGAGCACTTCCTGGGAAAGATCGGTCGCGATGATTTCGATCCGCCATCCGGCAAGTGCTGCGCTCATTTCCTTCAGCGACATGGCCAGCGAATACGGCTCCTGACCGGTCGAACCGGCGGCGCACCAGATCCGGATGCTCTTGCGGGCCGCACGTGCCTTCAGCACCTCGGGCACGATCGAATCGCGGAAATGATCGAACGGCACCTTGTCGCGGAAAAAGAAGGTCTCGTTGGTGGTCATGGCTTCGACCACCTGGGCGACAATCGTCGACGCGCCGCCCTTCATTTTCTGCACGAGTTCGCTGATGCCGGCGAGGCCGCATTTACGCGACAGCGGGAGCAGGCGGCTTTCGATCAGGTACTGCTTGTCTGCGGACAGGTCGAGACCGGAATGGTCCTTCAGGAGCTTACGCAGATACTCATAGTCTGGCGGGGTCACGGGTGGCCTCTCAAGGGCAAGCGGATAAGATTTAAACCGGAGTCGGTTCTGAAAGCTCGACCAAGCCGACTTCCTGGAACTTCGCGGCGACGATATCCTTGTCGAACGGCTTCATGATGTATTCGTTGGCGCCGGCATCCAGCGCACGCGAGATATGGTCGATGCCGTTTTCGGTGGTGCAGAACACCACCTTGGGCACATCGCCGCCGGGCAATCGGCGCAGATGGCCGAGGAATTCATAACCGTCCATCACGGGCATGTTCCAGTCGAGCAGGACGGCATTCGGCATCGCGAGTTTGCAGACCTCGAGCGCCTTCTCGCCGTCCTCAGCCTCGGTGATTTCAAAGCCCATCTCTTCCAGGATGCGGCGCGCGATTTTACGCACGACACCGGAATCGTCGACGACAAGACATGTTTTCATTTTTCGACCTCCTTATGCCGATCGTTCTATGCTGCGAGTGTGGTAGGGGCGATTTCGAGGACGCGATCGACATCGAGGACGACCATGAGCTGGCCGTCGAGGCGGTGGACGCCGCCGGCGAGCTTGGCCATGCGGGGATCGAGGTTGACGGGGTTTTCCTCGCGGCTGTCGTCGGGCAGCCGGAGCACCTCGCCGATCTGGTCGATCAGCAGGCCGTAAGATTCGCCGCGCAGGTCGACGCCAACCGCCATCGGCGGCTTGCCGTCATCGTTCCGGGGCAGCCCGAGCCGGGCTCGCATGTCGACGACCGTGACGATGCGGCCGCGCAGGTTGAGCACGCCGGCGATCTCGGCCGAGGACAGGGGAACGCGGGTCAGCCGCTCCGGCATGAACACGTCCTGGACGCGGGAGATCGGCAGGCCGAACAACTGCCCGCCGATCACGGCGGTGACGTATTCGACCACGGTGCCCTCGATGGTGTCGGTCTTGGTTGTCATGATGTCTTGCCTTTACCTATGCCGCTTGCCTTTAGCCTCATGCCGCGCGCCGGGTCTCGCCGGCGGTCTGTTCCTTCAGCGCCGCGATCAGGCCGGGACGGTCGAACTTGGCGACGTAATCGTGGAAGCCGGCCTGCCGGCCGCGCTCGATCGCCGCCGGAGAGACCATCGAGGACAGCGCGATGATCGGCATCGCGCTTAAGTGCTGGTCGGCCCGGATCGTCTCGGCAAACTCGAACCCGTTCATGTCGGGCATCTCGATGTCGGTCAGCACCACGTCGAAGATTTGGCCCGAGCGCAGCGCGGTGAGGCCTTCCTGCGCATTGGGGGCGACCCGCACCCGGTAGCCGGCGGCTTTGAGCACCGGCGCCAGCATGTTGCGGAAGAAGGCTGAGTCGTCGACCAAGAGCACCGATTGCGCGGATACCGAGGGGCGCATCTCCTTGCGGGAGAACCAGTCGGCAAACGCCATCGGCAGGAAGTGGCCGACGTCGATCACTTCGGTGGCCTGGCCCTTGATCACGGCCGACCCCAGAATGCCCTCACTGGAACCGGCGACCTCGATGTGCAGCCGCTCCTCGACGATGTCGATGATCTCGTCGACCACCAGCCCCATCGAGCGGCCGTCGTCGGCGAACACCAGGATCGGCTGGGCGCCCGAGGTCTGGACGTTGACCCCGTTCATCTGCACCAGCGGCATCAGCTGCTCGCGGTACTGCACCATGTAGCGGCCGTTGGAGAGTTCGATCTTGTCGGTGGCGATCTCCTCCAGCCGGGTGACGAGGCCGAGCGGCACCGCCTTGGGCTGGGTCGAGCCGGCGCGGAACACCAGCAGCGAGGTCAGCTGTTCGCCGGTGTTGGCATGGGCCGCCGCGTTCTCGTCCGCCATCCCCTGGGCGGAGGAGCCGGCGGCGCCGAGCGCTTTGGCAAAGCCGTTGGGGTCGATGATCATGATCACGGCGCCATCGCCCAGGATGGTGTTGCCGGAGAACATGTCGATGTGACGCAGCTTGGTGGACATCGGCTTGACCACGATCTCTTCGGTGTGGAACACGCCGTCGACCACGATGCCGAACGTCTGGCTGCCCACTTGCGTGACCACGATAAAGCCGTTCTCGGGGTCGGAGGAGGAGCCGTCGTCGATCTTGAGGAGCTTCTTCAGGTGCATCAGCGGCAGCAGCTTGTTGCGCAGCCGCAGCACCGCGGTGTCCTTGATGCGCTCGATGCGGTGTTCGGAGTTGGCGCGGGCGCGGACCAGCTCGACAACCGACAATTGGGGTATAGCAAAGCGGTCACCGCCGGCTTCCACGATCAGGGCCGAGACGATGGCGAGCGTCAGCGGGATCTTGATGGTGACGCTTGAGCCCTCGCCGGCCACCGACTTGATGTCGATGGTGCCGCCGATCTGGTCGATATTGGTGCGCACCACGTCCATGCCGACGCCGCGGCCGGAGACCGAGGTGACGGTGGCGGCGGTGGAGAAGCCCGGCGCGAAGATGAACTTGTGGATCTGGGCTTCGGTCATCTTCTCCAGTTCAGCCTCGGAGACGAGCCCGTTCTGCAGTGCCTTGGCCTTGATCCGCTCGGTGTTCAGCCCGCGGCCATTGTCGGCGATGCAGATGATGATGTGGCCGCCCTCGTGATAGGCCGACAATCGGATGGTGCCCTGCTCGGGCTTGCCGGAGGCGGCCCGCTCGGCCGGGGTCTCCAGGCCATGATCGGCGGAGTTGCGCACCATATGGGTGAGCGGGTCCTTGATCAGGTCGAGCACCTGGCGGTCGAGTTCGGTGTCGGCGCCGTGCATCTCCAGTTCAATCTGCTTGCCGAGTTCGCCGGAGAGGTCGCGGACGATCCTTGGCAGCTTCTGCCAGGCATTGCCGATCGGCTGCATCCGCGTCTTCATGACGCCTTCCTGCAGTTCGGCGGTGACGTTGGAGAGGCGCTGCAGCGGCACCTTGAACTCGGTGTCCTCGTTGCGGCGGGAGATCTCCAACAGCTGGTTGCGGGTCAGCACCAGCTCGGAGACCATGGTCATCAGGTGTTCCAGCGTGTCCACGTTGACGCGGATCGACTGGTTGGCGATCTTGTCGGCTTCCTGGACGTCGGCAACATCGGAAGCGGCGGCCGCCTTGCGGACCGGTTTTGCCTTGGGCTCCGCTTTGGCTTCAACCTTGGATTCCTTGGCAACTTCCGGCGCCGGCGCTACTGCCTTGGGAGCGGCTGCGGGCGCGGGTGCGACTTCGATTTCGGTCTCGCGGAAGGCGCGCTCGAGTTCGTCGAGCGAGACTTCGCCGGGACGCAGCGGCCGTTCCAGCACCTGATCCACCAGCGTGCCGTGAGCCACTTGCGCCTCCTTGGGAGCTTGGGGCTGAACCGGGGGTGAGGCGATCACGGGGGCGGGTTCGGCAACGGCTTCCGCCGGCGCATCGTGCGCCCCGCCTTCCGCCAACAGATGCAGCTTCTCGATCAGGTCCTCGTCGCTGCCTTCCGGCTCGTTCTCGGTGGCTTCGAGACCTGCGAGGATTTCCTTGATGCGATCGATCGAGGACAGGATCAGCGTGACGGCGCCGGCGGTGACCGGCATGCCGTCGCGGAATTTGCCCATCAGGGTCTCGCCGGCATGGGCCAGCGCTTCCAGCCTCGGCAGGCCGAGGAAGCCGCAGGTGCCCTTGATCGTGTGCACCAGGCGAAAGATGTTATCCAGAATCTTCGCGTTGTTCGGGTCCTGCTCGAACCGCACCAACTGATTGTCGACCGTATCCAGGCTCTCGCTGGTCTCTGTCAGGAATTCCCGCAAAAGATCATCCATCAGAGCGCGCCCTTCAACTATCGATGTAACGGTCGTCTGTTAGGCATAGCCTTTCTGATTTCACGACCACGTTAATTTCACTGTCCGTGTAAATACGGATAACCCAAATAAATTGTCGTAAAATGCTGCGCAGACAGCGCGATTGCACCGGCAAAACGCCGTTGGCTGGCGCCTTGAAAATCCGCCGGCGGTTAGCCACGGAATCCGGCTGATGATTTCATGGACGAGGAGCCGCTTGGCCGGCGTAGACCGGGAAAGCCGCGGCATTATCATTTCTGGTAAACAGACTCCTACCAATGCTGCAGCTGGTTCGATCACGACAGCAATGTCGGCTTTGCGTCCAAGCTGCGCCCTCTCGATCAGTTCTGCGATGGTTCTCGGATATGAGGCGAACCAGCATCCCCGACGGGGTCCAATCGACCCGGCAATGGCAGCGTAGACATCATCGCGATCGCGACCTGAAATTGCCGCATCCGAAAGCGCTATCTTGACTCGGCGGCGCCCGCATAGCGCGCTCGCGCTTCGGAGAGGCATTCGTCAATCACTGTCAGCAACGCCGCCGGCGTAAACGGCTTGCGCAGGCAGCGCGCCGCACCGAGTTCGAGCGCCATTCGCAGAAAGTCCGGCGCCGGCGATTCAAGATTTGCAAAAGCGTATCCCGACATCGCGACCAGCGGAATCGCCGGCGCGCGCTCGTGGAATATCCGGATCGATTCGAAACCGCGCATATGCGGCATGAAGATATCGACGATCATCAGGTCGAAGCTGGCGTCTTCGAGAGCGCGAAGCCCGGCTTCGCCGCCATTGGCTATCGTCACTTCGAAACCGTGACGCTCCAGATAGATTTCAATGGCCATGCAGACCATTGGATCGTCATCCACAACGAGTACCCGTGTCATTTCAGCCCCCCGAAGCAAGATATCTGCGCTCCTCAGTCGCAATACGTGTGCAACCGCCGCCCTTTTCTGGTTCGACGCAAAGTTGTTACGTCTTGCTGGCAGCTCAGCCCGTAGCGATCCTCTCTTTCGAAATATCTGATGCCGTTCCGCCTTGCTGTTCCGACGGCGCGGTTGTGACGGCGGCAAGGGTTGCGGCGTATCTTCGGTGCGGCTCGGCTTCCGACAGACATTCGTCGATCACGCTGAGCAACGTCGCCGGCCGGAAGGGTTTGTGCAGGCACCTGGTCGCACCGAGGCTGAGAGCCATTTTTAGGCAAGCAACATTGTCCGTTTCCGGGCCGGAGAACGCGTAACCGGAAATTGCGATCAACGGTACCGTCGGGGCGCGCTCGTGAAATATCCTGATCGACTCGAAACCGCGTATGTTCGGCATGAAAATATCGACGATCATCAGGTCGAACGTTGCGCTATCGAGCGCCGCGAGGCCGTTGGGCCCGCCGTCCGCGATCGCGACCCTGAAACCGCACTGCTTGAGCCAGGCGCGTATCGCAAGGCGGGTAAGAAGGTCGTCATCGACAACCAGAATACGAACCATGACGGCTCCTCCGCCGTTTCGGACGCGCTGCAAGAGACACAAAACGACAAGCCCCGCCCGACAGGACACGCCTGGCCCGGCACCCCAACAGCGCATCAAGGCATTCCCGAGCAGTTTTGCCTTGCGAATCAGCGCACTATTCGCAATTCCGTCGCAAATCGGCGAGTCTGTCTGCCCTCCACAGTGTATAGGCGAGTTCCACAACCCTTGAGCAAGCTCGGGGCCAATATCCGCCACGCCGCGGCATAGCTGATGCGAGACCGTTCAAGCTCCCGCCTTCGGCAGGATTGTAAGTGCGGGCGCAGCCCGCCTAATCGCCTGTTACAGGCTCTGCTCGCAGCAGAGTTCCAGTCCCCGGCTGTAAGTTGAGACCGTCGAACCGGCCGGGGGGGGCCAAGGCGGCGCGCCTCGGCCGCAGGGTCTACTGCTCCACAGCGGGTCGTTTCAACCGTGGTCAGCCTTTCCGAAGGTCAGCCGTTGGAGGTCGCAATGGTCGGCCGCGACAGCCTTGTCGGCGTCCGTGGCCTTCGATGCCGGGCCGGCACCGACCGACGCCACGGCCTCCATTCTCAGGGCCGAGCGCTCCGGGCGGCCACAGGCGGAGTGGCGCCAACGGATCCAAGGCAGCGGCCGAGTGCGGCTATTTGCCGATATTTCCCGCCGGCGATTCATGGCAAGATGAACGGGCATTTTTGATGGCGCATATTGCATATTTTTGGTGCCTGGCACCCTGAGACCGGCTTTGACCGTAAGGCAGGAGACTGCTTTGGATTCAGCCCCTCGTTCCCCGAATGGATTTTTGTCCTCGCTGACTGCGGACGATTTTGAACTGATCCGCCCGCATTTGCGCTCCGCCGACCTCACCCAGGATCTGGTGCTGGTGGAAGTCGACGAGACGCTCAAGCGCGCCTACCTGCCGCACCGAGGCGTGATCTCGCTCGTGGTCAAGCTCGCGCGGGGCGAGCACGTTCAGATCGCGATGGTCGGCCGCGACAGCATCTTCGGCGCATTCTCCGCCCTTGGCGATCCGATCGCGCTGAACAGCGCGCTGGTGCTGGTCCCCGGTGTGGCCTCGACGATCGACCTCGATCAGCTTCGGGCGGCTGCCGACCAGAGCGCGACGCTCCGCGCTTTGCTGGCCCGGCACGGATTGGCGGTCTACGCGCAAATCCAGCAGACTGCGGGCTGCAACGCCTCGCACACGGTAGAGTCCCGGCTGGCGCGCTGCCTGTTGCATACCCGCGACCTGTCCGGCAGCGACAAGCTCGTGCTGACCCAGGAAGCGATGGCGCAGATGATCGGCGCGCGCCGCAACAGCGTATCGCTGGTGGCCAACACGCTGCAGCAGGCGAATTTCATCCATTACAGCCGCGGGCATATCGAGATCACCAATCTGGACGGCCTGATCAGGACCTCCTGCGAGTGCTACGCGACGGTCAAGACCCAGTACGACCGCCTGCTGCATCCGCGCATCCATTGCGCGGCAGCGTGACCCTCGGCCGCTGTCCATGGGCGGGCGGGTGCCCGAACCCATTGATAGGCGCGGCCCGGCGATGAGCGTGAAGATTGCGCGCCGCGATCCGGCCAGCCGGGAACTCACCGTATAATTACGGCCATGCCTGGCATTTGCCCGGGATTTATTCGGCCGGGAGTTAACGGGCTGTTCAATGACCCCTGATACTTGTCACGGTGCTGACGGGTGCAGGTTCGGGAAAGAGCATCGAGACGATTTCGAATGCCACGCGAGTTCACCCGTGTTCGGCGGTTTGCTAGCTGCGCGGAGTAAAGACATGGCTTTTGATTTGTCGATGCCGATCCTGGTGGTCGATGACTACAGCACCATGATCCGCATCATCCGCAACCTCCTCAAGCAGCTCGGATTCGAGAACGTCGACGATGCCAGCGACGGCTCGGCGGCGCTCGCCAAGATGCAGGGCAAGCGATACGGCCTCGTGATCTCCGACTGGAACATGGAGCCGATGACGGGCTATGACCTGCTGAAGGAAGTCCGCGCGAGCCCGGAATTCTCAAACACGCCCTTCATCATGATAACAGCGGAATCGAAGACGGAGAACGTCATCGCCGCGAAGAAGGCCGGCGTCAGCAACTACATCGTCAAGCCGTTCAACGCGGCGACGCTGAAGACCAAGATGGAGGCCGTGTTCCCCAGCGCGGCCGAATAGCATCGTGCCCGGGCGCGCCGCGTCACGCTGAAGGCCGCCATCCATCGCCGCCTCGCCTTCTATCCTCGCGGCCATCAGACGCAAAGCGGGATCGGCGAACGCCGAGGCGGCATGCGACCTGTCTCGCGGTGTCCGGAGGGGACGGCCCCGCGCGCCGCACACGCGGCTTGCCGTACTACTACGGTTTACGATTTTCACAGACGGATAACGTTGAATCGCGATATTCGCGTGGACCAAGGAGCACCCTCATGTTCACGTTCGAAACGAGCGATCAGAAAGAAGTGCGGCGTTTCCGTATCGCCCAGTTCAACGGCAGAACCGCAACCTTCCGCTCGGCCGGCTCGGCCGTCACCGGCCACGTTCGATCGATCGTGGAAAACAAGTCGAGTGTTCCGGCGGCCTGGGTGATCACCATCATCCCGGAAGAGCCAAAACCGGTCATCGCGACCCGGCCTGCGCCCCGCATGCGCTCATTCGCGGAAGACCTCTGCTGAGCGCAACCTGGCGTGATCTTCTCGGAAAACCGGCTCCGCTGGCCCGGATCACGCTCTGGTCCGGCCTCGTCGGCTCTGTCGCCATTACAATCGGCCTTCGTGAACCTGCAGCATTGCGGCGCTGTCACTGCAGGCGCAGTGCGCTTCGCCTTCATTCTGAGCAAATGAAATAATCAGGCTGGCTGCAACAACGCCTTGCGGACGAGATCCGCGGTGTTGCGGGCGCCGAGCTTGCGCATGGCTTCGGCGCGATGGCTCTCGAACGTCCTCGGGCTGATGTTCATCCGCAAGGCGCCTTGCTTGTTGGAGCAGCCTTCACTGATCAGGCTCAGCACCTCGCGCTCGCGCTTGGTCAGCGGCTTCTGACCGGACTCCGAGGCGAACATCACCCCCGGCGTGCGACCGCCATCCTTGGTGCGGCCGGCCTGGCTCTCCCGCCCCTGCTTGCGATCGGATTCGGACGCAAAGGCGGGATGCTTGTCCGACATCTGCTTCACCACGACGCAGACGCGTTCGAGCTGTTGAACCGCGTTGTCCACGACCTGTTGCAGGTAAATGCGATTGCCGGGCGCCTCGGAGAACTGGTGGCTGTGCTGCTTGATCTCGTTCATGTAGAGCAGCAGCGCCGTCAGCGGCCCGTTCAACTGGCGAGCGATCGACGCTTCCGCTTCTTCCGTTGCGCGAGCACGCGCGACGGATAACTGGACGATTTCAAGATTGCTCTCGAGAGGCGTGACGGTTTCCATCCACTTCGGAAAGTGCGAGTCACCGGCTCGATGGTCTTGCTGCGACATATAACTAATTTATCGATTCGATTGCCGCCGGTGGTTAATTTTTTAACCAGTAAGAATACGGGGAACTGGCAAGCGGACCGGAAACTGGAGCAACGTGAAGGGTTATGGCCTTCAATTGAGGAAGTATGATGCCGCCAGATCAGGACTCCGTAGTTTTACGGCTCGTAGAAATGCGTTGGCCTCGCACCTGATCCCTCATAATTTCGCCTTATGACTATTTGTTTCTCTGATGCGTTCAATTTGATTCTTTATGGTCCATCCGGCGGACTATTTAAACCAGGCAGCCACGCGGCAACACAACAAGCCGCCTGTGATGGACCGGCTCACCGGCAATTCTAGGCGCGGCTTCGATGAAATAGTCGACCGGTTTCCGTTAAGCGGCGGATCGGACGTAACCTCGACGCGAGTCAGCTGCGCGGGAGCCTCAGGAACTTTTCGAGGAAGCGTCCCGAGGCAACGAGCCTGAACCACCAATATGCTATCCGCCGCGTTGTCATGCGCCGTCGTTAACGCCCGTGCCGGCGCCCGCGTGTGAATTGCTTCACAAAGAGCCGTAGAAACACTGTGATCGCAGGCGACCACGGCTTCACCGATTTGCGAGGTGCAGGTCCCGGTGGCCGCGCGATGACCGACGCGCGACATCAACAGTAACGAAATCAAGGAAAGGCAGACGGCGATGTCGACATCGCCGCGCACGACAAGGCGATGCGGGCGCGCGCCAACCGTCCAAACAACAGCCGTTCAAATAAGAATGACGGCGGATCAGCCGAGCCGGCTGATCTGCTCCTCGGTCACGACGCGCTCGACGTTCTCGGTCTTGCTCTTGATGCGGTAGCGCGGGCGGCCGTCGGCCTCGATCGGCAGGCAGGTGACGATGGTGTAGATGCTGCGTTCCTTGACGGTGGCGCGGCCCTGCGGCCCCTGCAGCTGGTGGTGCACGTCGTCATTGATTGCGTAATTGTGGGCCATCGCCTGTCTTCCCGTTGGAAAAAAGGCTTGTAGTCTCAACGGCCTCGCAAGGCAACCCGCCATTGGCGGGGAACCGGCGCGCCGGTACGCATAGCGCAGTCTTCGGGGCCCGTCAGGCCGCCAAAAGCGCCTTTCGCCGCCCTACCCGGGCGATCGACTCCCTAATCACGGAACCCGCCAGGGCCCCCTCGTGCAGGCCCTGTTCAATGGACTGGGCGATTCCGGCCATTTCCCGCTCCTGATCGAACAAATTGTTGCCGATACAGAGCATGTCGATACCGGCCCTCAGCGATTGAAGGCTGGCTTGCCTGGTCCCCAACGCCTTCTGCAGACCCTGCATTTGCATGTCATCGGTGATCAGGAGCGTATCGGGAAGCCGCCGGCGCAACCGGGCAAGGCCCGCGGCAGACAGGGTCATCGGATTTTCGCGGTCCCATTGCCGCACGATGGCGTGGCTGACCAGCACGGCATCGCCGAACATTTTTGGCGCCAGCGAATAGAACAGCTCTTCCTGCTCGGTGCGCAAACTGTCGGAAATGTCCATGAACTCCTGATGCGAGTCCACCACCGCGCCGCCGATGCCGGGGAAATGCTTCAGACAAAGCCCGATGCCCGCCTCGCGCGCGACCTCGCTCACCAGCAGCGCATTGGCCTCCACCTCGTCGATATCGGCGGAGTAGGAACGCTTGATTTTGCCGATGTTCGGATTGTCGGGATTGTAATCGACGTCGATGACGGGCGCGAAGTCGTAGTGAACGCCGAGGCGGCGCATTTCGGCAAAACTGGCGGCAAGTACTTCCCGCTTCTCGCTCAAAGCGAGATGGTTGAATTCCTTGGCGCTCGGCAGCGGCTTGAACCCCTTGCTGTCCTTTAGCCGCCGAACCAGCCCGCCCTCCTGGTCGATGAACACCATCGGGTGCGACGGCAGGCGCGAAATCTCTTCGCAGAGACGCTGCACCTGCTCCGGCGATTCGATGTTGTTGTCGTATTTTTGCGTCTGGCAGGAATAGTCGAACAGGATCACGCCGCCCAAGCCGTAATTGCCCGCAAATTCCCGCAGCCATGCCGGGATGGTTTTGCCGAAGAAGCCGAGAATAAAGAGTTCGCCGACGGGCATTGCAGGGGGCATTGCAGACAGTCCATACACCGTTCCAGTGAAACGCATCGTAACAGATGCACATCGCAACAGGCACAGATTCGCGATCCCGCGGCACGATGCGCCCGAGGTTATTCGTAACGTTCGCACCTCTCGAAAGAGAGGGCGCAGGGAATGCCGGATGCGCGCTGCACCCGCGGTCTCGTGTGCGATTGTGCAATAGAAAGCTGCACACGAGCATACAGGGCAGCGGAGAGCATCCGACATTCCCTGCGCAATGGCTTTACGGCTTACTTCGTGCTCTCCTCGGTCGGGCCGAGCTCGTTGTCACCGTCGCTTCGCGGGTGTTGCCACCTACGAAACTTGACGCCAGCATCGGGGCGTCGGGACCACACGACTTCACCGTACGCTTCAGCCACGCTCGTCAGGCGTAACTGTTGCGTCCACCGCGACCCGTCCCTCGTTGTGACGATGGCCAACGCCCCTCTGAGTGGGACGGGATGCCGATAGATGTGTCACTGATTTGTCTTCTGGAAAAGCGAAATATTTTTTATTTCGGGGCTTGACAAGACTTCCGAAAATCCGAAGTGATTTGCCCGACGGGTCAGAATGACGCAGCTGCGGAGACCTTCTTAAGCAAGAATCCGCTCAAGCCGTTGTTTCCGGCTCCGCCAATCGGGCATCAGCGTTTCCAGTAACTCATAAAAGGCTGGGCCATGGTGCGGATGAATCAGATGAATAAGTTCATGGGTGATGACGTAGTCGATGCAGGCGGTCGGTGCGCGAATAAGGTCGGGATTGAGTGATATCCTGCCGTTGCGGCTCCAGCTTCCCCAGCGACGCGGCATGGACCGGAATATCGGTGCTGGTGGTTCGCATCCCATCTTTACAAAGCGCGCCGAAATGATCGTGAAACGGTCTGCGATCCGTACCCTTCCCTTCTCGCGGTACCAGTTCTGCACGAGCCGCTTTACCGCGCGCGCGTCGCGATGCTCGGGTGACCCGACGTGAAGAAGCCCGCCCTTGAGCTTTACTTCCTCCCCGGCACGTTTGTGCAATTTCAGCCGGTACTGGCGGCCGAGATAAAGGTGAGTTTCTCCGCCGACATAGCGACGTTCCGGCGCGCGCGGCCGGAACTGCTCAAAATGCAGCATCTGGCGAATGAGCCAGCGCGCGCGCTTTCGCAAGCGCCGCTCGACTTCCGCCTGCGGCGTGGCCTCAGGGCAAAGTACCCGTATCGCGCCATCCGGAAAAACGGTGATCGCCATGGTCGCGCGAGTAGAGAACCGTGCTGTGTAATCGAACCTGTGGTCTGAATAAGCTATTGTTCCCTGCATAGGATCAATCCGGCATTCGGGTGCGGGCGATACTCAAGATGCGGTCAATGATTTCATCCATAAGATCGGGCGTGAGTGGATGCCCCTTCCCGTCCCGCATGACATCGAAAAGATAATCGTCCAGGTCGTTGCGCATTTCATTTTGGATATCGTCGCGCTGCGCCCAGTTCACCACGCGACGCCGCGCGATGATATCGAGCATCGCTTCGGTGGCTTCCGCGGCGTCCGCTCGGACGTCGCTTCCCGACGTATTGACAGACGCTAAATGCTTCTCGATTGCATGATAGAAAGCGACAGCCGTGTCATTGCCGCGCAGATGTTGGGGCACGTCATCATGTCGGGGACGAACTACTTGCTCCCTTGCTTCGCGGACGATATTGAGGAACTCCAACTGGGAAATCCGCTGCGCCCGGTGATCGTCAATGGCTTTCTGGATCAACGCGGAAATCTTCTCAAAATAGACGGGGTCTTCCTCCATGCGCTCGGTAATGGTGCGCTGGGTGAGGCTTGCGATCATATCGGCCTTAGATGCGGGCGTGGCCTGCTCGCCGACGGCCTCCTCGAACGCTTTCTCGTCAAAGATATTGACAGGGGCCGTGAGCGTGATGACTTCATTGGCGTGAATATGCTGGTCGAGGAGCTTGCGCACCCGCTCTTCGTACAGCTTAAAATCGATATCTTCCTGATAGCGCTTGCGCACCGCGGTGCGGAGCTTTTGGAACCGGCGCAAATCCTCCTTGTAAGATGCAATCGCGGACTCATTCCGCGGATCGTTGATCCAGTCCGCCGTTGAGAGCGCAATCGCGAGCGTGCGCGCAAACTGCGCCAGCCGCTCGTAGAAGTCTTCGCGGCGTTCCTCATCGCCCAGATGCCGCTCGAAGCCTTCTTCGTCGAGCTTGTTGGGGAGTTCCTTAAACAGGTCCCAAACCTGGTGCTGGCGCTGAGGAAGCTTTTCGATTTCCTCCAAGTTCTGGGTAACGACACCCTGAACATCTTCGGCCTCAAACTCAGCAAAGGCGGAATAGGTCTTGAGTGCCGGGTCCAGCTCGCCGAGGACACCCGCATAATCGATGATGTAGCCATAGTCCTTCTTGTCCTCGACGCGATTTACGCGCGCAATCGCCTGCAAGAGGCCGTGGGCCTTGAGCGGCTTGTCGAGATAGAGAACAGTGTTCTTGGGCGCATCAAAGCCCGTCAGCAGCTTATCGACGACGATGAGGATTTCAGGTTCTTCTCGGTCCTTAAAAGAGGCCACGATCGAGCGGTTATAGGTTTTCTCGTCGCCGTACCGCTCCATCATCTTTTTCCAGAAGCGCACGACCTCCTCGCGGGACTCATCGCCCACCTCGTCGTAACCTTCGCGGTCGTCGGGTGCCGAGACAATCACTTCCGAGGTGACCATGCCAATTTGGTCGAGTGCCCTCTTGTAGAGGAGCGCCGCTCGCTTGGACCGAGTAGCAAGCTGAGCCTTGAAACCTGTCCCCTTCCAATTCTTCGCGTAATGTTCAGCAACGTCATAGGCAACGCAGTAGATCGTCGGCTCGGTCTGGCCGATTTCACTGTACCGAGTGAACTTGCGCTTGAGGTCGGCACGCTGATCGGGGGTAAGGTCGCGGCTGACCCGCTCGAACCAAACATCGATGCCGTTCCGGTTGACATCCTGCTCGACGTGCCGCCCCTCGTACAGCAGCGGCACAACGGCGCCGTCCTTGACCGCTTGGTCAATGGCATAGATATCGATCAACCCGCCGAACTTGGCAGCAGTGCTCTTTTCCTTCTTCATCAGTGGCGTGCCGGTGAAGCCGAGGTAGCAGGCGCTCGGAAACATCCGCTTCATGCGGGTGTGCATTTCTCCGTATTGCCCGCGATGGCTTTCGTCGATGAGCAAGAACACATCACTCGACGGGTCTCGGTAGTCCCGAACATTCAGGGCGGTATCGAACTTGTTGATAACGGTCGCGATAATCGATGCGCGATCCTGCGAGACGAGTTTCAGCAGATGCCGGCCAGACGATGCGTTTTCCGGTTCTGCGCCGCAGGCGGCGAAGGTTGCCTTGAGCTGCTCGTCAAGGTCGATGCGGTCGGTGACGAGCACAATGCGGGGATTGACAATTTCCGGGTCGAGCGCGAGAGCCCTTGCCAGCATGACCATGGTGAGCGACTTGCCGGAGCCTTGCGTGTGCCAGATGACACCGCCCTGGCGGCGACCTTCGACGTCCCTCTGCTTGACCTTGGCAAGGATGTTCTTAACCGCGAAGAATTGCTGATAGCGGGCAACCTTCTTGATGCCGAGATCGAAGAGCGTGAAACGCCGCGCGAGATCCAAGAGGCGGTCGGGGCGGCAGAGCGCGTAAAGCACCCGGTCCTGCTCGGTGACTTCGCGCCCGTCCCCCATCATGCGCTCGAACGGAGCCTGCTCTTCCTCAAAGCCGTCGCCAAAGGTGCTTTTCGCCTCCACCGCGGTCAGCGGCGTGGTCAGCAAGGGCCCGATATCAGCATCGGCGAATTCCCGCTCCCGCCAGAGCGCCCAGAATTTGCGCGAGGTGCCGACCGTGCCATAGCGAACCTTGTTCCGGTTGGTCGCAAGCAGCAGCTGAACGGAACGGAACAGATGCGGGATTTCGTCGGGGCCTTGGTTACGGAGGTTTTGGGAAATAGCCTCGTCAAAATCCTCGTTCGGCCCCTTGCATTCGATGACGCAGAACGGAATGCCGTTGACGAACAGCACGATGTCTGGCCGCCGAGTCTTGGCTGAGCCGGAACGCTCGACATCGAACTCCTTGCAGACATGAAAGCTGTTGTTCGCGGGATTGGCCCAGTCGATGTATTTCAGGGACCGCCCGCGCGTGTCGCCCTCGATCGGTTGATCAAGCGACGTGCCAAGTTGCAAGAGATCGGTTGTCAGTTCGTTCAACCGCATGATGCCGAGCGGTTCACGGCTGCGCAGCCGCTCAATCGCGGTTTGGATGTTGGCTTCCGAGAACGGATACTGCTTTCCACGGTACTCGATGGCATTGAGGCGCATGAGCTGGGCGCGAAGAATGTCCTCCAGCAACACACTGGAAAGCTTGCCGCGCCGCTCCCGATCAACCTCCGCCTTGGACAGCATCACCCATTTGGGCGCCATGGTCTGCAACAGATGCAACGCGGGAATCTGCGAAAGGTGCTTCTCTCCGTCCCTGAATTGATGCCGCTTGTTCATTGTGCGGCCTCCTCGGTGACCCGGGCCGCCATCGCATCAACGTCGCCGTCACGCACAGGCGCACGCCACTCGCCAGTCAAAAGCTTTTGCATGAGGCCACGCTTTTGACGTTGGAGCGCAGCAAGGACCTCGCGTGACGCTTCTAGGTCTCGGTTGAACGTGCGCAGAATCGCCGCTATCTGCTCCTGTGCTGCAACTAGCGGCGCCCGCACGCGGATCGCGCTGAATTCCTCACGATCGAGTAGGCGGCGCTTGCCTTCCTTATTGTTTTGAGACGAGCGCGCCTGCAATTGAAATCGGACATAATGTGATTTGAGCAAGCCATCGATATAACTTGGATCGAATCCTTGTCGCAAATGCAGCACGCGATAGGCTGGACTAACAATGCCGGGAGATGCTCTGGTGTATCGCCCGATCGCGCCATAGTACGCAGACATGGGATCGTAGACAAAATCACCGGGCTCCAACAGCAAGTAAGAGGACAACTCTTTACTTGCGACGGAGCGGTTGAAGTGCTCATTCTGAGGTCGGATTGCATACTTTCCTACGGTGATGACGTCGCTCGCGCACAGACCCGGGTTTTTATCAAACACCTCTTCAAATATATCGCTAAAAGAGTAATCCAACCAATCTTCGGTCCCTTCACTCTTCGCCCCGGGCATCGATCCCAGATATAACAACTGAGACGCAGCTAACGCTCGCTTCTCTTTTAAAGCAATTAGCCGCTGGATTTTCTCAATCGAAGAATCCCATAAATCGAATAGTGCGACAATATCATCTTGCCAACTGAGTTCAGGCGGCATCGGAACATTAAACGAAGCAATGTCTTCAAAAATGAGCCCGGGTTGAGCGCCGACCTTAGTGTGTTGATAGACTTCAAATCGACCCAAAGGAGAGTGCAAAAATTGTAGGATGTAGCGCGGATTCGCCTGGGCAGGATTAATCGCGAGCCGAGCGTTCGTTTGGCTAATGTTTGCACCATCGAGCCAATGCGGTATTTGAGCAGCGACGCCGACCTCAGCCCCCTTAATCGTAATTACGAGATCGCCTGTTCGTAGACGACCTCGCTCGCAATGGCTGTCGATCTCCGGAGTGATGCGACGCATCTGATCCAGTGGTCGCCAACCGCGCGAAAAGTCTCCTCCACGCACTAAAGGAACCCCTTCGTCGGAATGTTCGCCGGGCTGTACCACGCCATAGGTGATTGGACGACTTGGTTCGATTAGAGCTCCAAGCGTGGAGTATCGCCAACCATCAGCGAGGGGCGGCAGTTGTCTCATCGTCGACCCCGCAGAAGTCTTCCGAATTGATTTGCTAGGCATTGACGCCGAGCTCTTTGAGGTAATGCGTCATTTTGATTTTTATCTCGACGAGTTCAGACTCAAGACTCTCGATCTCCGCCTGCACCGCTTTTATGTCGACTTCATTTTCGGCTTCGAAGCAGTCGATGTAGCGCGGAAGATTCAGGGTGAAGCCGTTTTGCGCTATTTCACTTGATAGAACAGGTCTTGAGTATCTCTCGATCTCCTTTCGAGTTTTGAAGGTACCGACGATTGTAGAGATCTGTTCTTCGAGTAGGAGATTCTGCGTCTTCGCTGGCTGGAAATCTCTGCTTGCATCGATGAACAGGACGTCCTTCCTACTCTCCAAAGCTCCTCCCGATTCGCGCCTGCGATCAAAAACCAGAACAGCGACGGGAATAGAAGTGGATTGAAACAGGTTTCCCGGTAGACCTACCACCGCATCAAGCAAGTTTTCTTCAATTACCTTTTGACGGATTTTTCCTTCGGCACCTCCCCGGAACAGAACGCCATGCGGGACAACGACGGCAACGCGCCCTGCTTTTTGCCGAGCCGTCTCAATCATATGCGTAATGAAGGCCCAGTCGCCTGCATTCTTCGGCGGAATGCCGCGGTGAAAGCGCTTGTACTTGTCGCTGGCGGCATTCTCGGCGCCCCACTTATCGAGCGAGAACGGCGGATTGGCGATCACGACATCGAAGGCAAGGAGCTTGTCGTCTTCGATGAGCTTTGGATTATTGAGCGTGTCGCCCCACTCCAGCTTTGCGCCGTCGATGTCGTGCAGGAACATGTTCATCTTGGCGAGCGCATGCGTGCCGCCGTTCACTTCCTGCCCATAAAGCATGACGTTCTTTGAGCCAACTTCTTGCGCGGCCTCGATCAACAATGAGCCCGAGCCGCAAGCCGGGTCGGCGATCTTTTCGCCTTCCTGAGGCGCAACAAGCTTTGTCAGTACGCGGGAAACCTGTCGTGGAGTATAGAACTCCCCAGCCTTCTTTCCCGCGTCGGAAGCAAAACGCTCGATCAGATAAATGTAAGCATCACCGATAATGTCGCCCTTGGCCAGCCGCTTTGGACGAAGGTCCAAGTCCTTGAAGTCGCCAAGCAGGTTACGCAGGCGGCGATTGCGGTCCTTGGTTTCACCAAGCTTGTTTGCAGAGTTGAAGCTGATGTTGCGGAACACGCCGTCGAGCTTCGTCTTGTTGGCCTCTTCAATCGCATCCAATGCGATATCTATTAGCTCGCCGAGATTGTCGGCGTCTTTGCTGTCCCACACTTCCTGAAAGCTTGCGCTCTTCGGCAGCACGAACCGTTCGCGCTCCATGCGGCGCAGCAGGCGTGCCTCGTCGCCGCCGTAACGGGCTTTGGTATCGTCATAGTGCTCACGCCATGTGTCTGAAATCGCTTTCCAGAACAGCGTAACCAGCACGTAATCCTTGTATTCGGAGGCGTCGATCAGGCCCCGGAACGTGTCACACGCCGCCCAAGCCTTCCGGAACACATCGTCCTTCGTCGTCTTTGGGCCAGCATCGTTTTCGTTGGTCATGTCGTTCCTCTCGTCACTATCTCTGGGGCGTTGCGTTATCGGCGCGGCCGGTGGCCAGGAAATGGAGTTCTTCGAGTCGCAAAGCGTTAAGTCGCTCCGCAATATCGGCCTGCCTGCGAACCAACCGACCCAACTCCACAAGCTGATGTTGATCGGACAAGCTTGGAAGAGGGACTTGAACCTCCTCGATTGCAGACCTGCGAAGATTCGGAATGGTCGAGCCCGTCGCCTTCTGACGGAGGACCCCTTGGGTTGCGGGAAGGTTCAGAAAGAACACCAGGTATTCGGCACTGATGCGGGTGGGATCAGGTCGCAGAATAAACAGCGACCCCGCAGCAACCATCGGAGCAGGGACCTGGGGGACGACCGCCGCCCGATAGCTCAAACCTCGCGTTTGAAGAATTAGCTCGCCCGCGCCGAGGATATCGGGTGGCCCCTTGCCGGGCACCTCGCTGATTCGGACCATGCCATCCAGGCTAAGCGTCCCGTTCGATCCGACATCCTTGCCTTGCACAACGCGGTAATGCCCGCCGGGCTCGTGCACGATCCGCTCCCGGAAAGGTGAGCCAATTCTGATACTTACAAGATCAGACAAACGATGCATGTAATGCAGTAATCCCTTTCATGCAAAATTTATTGCATGATTGGTTTGGTTGTGCAAGTTGTAATCGCCGGAAAGTCTTTACTGCAATATATATTATACGGAGTTTACTATGGTAGGCATTTTGTCGTTCGAACAGGCGCTCAAGAAAATCGGAGATGCGAAGCGCAAGCATCTGTTGCTGGGCAACGGCTTCAGCATTGCGTTGAGACCCGACATTTTCACGTATGGGTCTCTCTACGAGAATGCCGATTTCAGCAAAGCCCCGCACGTGACGAAACTCTTCGACGCCCTCAAAACTCAGGACTTCGAGGTCGTCATCAAGCACCTTCAGGACGCTGCAACCGTTGTGGAAGTCTATAGGCCGAGCGCCGTCAACCTCGCGCGAAGCCTAAGAAATGATGCGGCAGCGATTAAGGACGCCCTCGTGACGGCCATTGCCAAACGGCATCCGGATCGGCCGTATGACGTAAAGCCGGAGCAATACGCCGCCTGCCGCACGTTCCTCTCCCGGTTCGGACACATATTCACGCTGAACTACGATGTGCTGCTCTATTGGGCACTGATGCAGAGCGAGGTTGATAACCTTCAAATCAATCATGATGACGGATTTAGACACCCGGAAGACGACCCGGACCAGCCTTGGGTTTCATGGCAACAGGGAAATTCGGCAACTGTCTGTTATCTACATGGCGCTCTACATCTGTTCGACGCTGGTTCTGAAATTACGAAATACACTTGGTCGAAAACAGATAAGCCTATAGTTGAGCAAATTCGGTCCGCGCTTGCCGTAGAGAAATACCCGCTCTTCGTTGCCGAAGGCACTAGCGCGAGCAAAAAAGCTCGCATCCTGCACAGCGGTTATCTTCATAAGGCGCATCGCAGCTTCGAAGCCTGCTGCGGTGCTGCTGGCAACGCCATCGTAATCTACGGTCATTCACTTGCGGATAATGATGATCATGTGTTGCGCACCATTGTTAAGGGAAATGCTCGCTACCTGCTCGTTAGCCTCTATGGAGATCCGAACTCATCTACGAACAGGGTCATCGTCGATAAGGCTGAGAAACTTGTTCTGCAGCGAGGGCCTGCCAAGGGGCGGCGCCAACCTCTCACCGTGATTTATTATGATGCATCGTCGGCCAAGGTGTGGGGGTAGAGGCTGACCGGATTACGCCCAATGGCGTCGTGCAGTACAATCGGTCAATAATCCTCGGAACAGCGGCCGATTTCGCTTCGGTGGCAAATCGACAGGGAGAGCCTAGATAGGCTGCATGAAAAGCATAGGATTCCTGTCGTTCGGGCACTGGACGCCCTCTTCGCAGTCGCAGACCCGCTCGGCGGCGGACACGCTGCTGCAATCCATCGATTTGGCCATCGCGGCTGAGGAATTGGGCGCCGACGGCGCCTATTTTCGCGTTCATCACTTCGCCCGCCAACTCGCCTCGCCTTTCCCGTTGCTGGCAGCGGTCGGCGCGAAAACCAGCCGCATCGAGATCGGCACGGCGGTTATCGACATGCGCTATGAGAACCCGCTCTACATGGTCGAAGACGCCGGCGCGGCCGATCTCATCTCGGGCGGGCGCCTGCAACTTGGAATTAGCCGAGGATCGCCCGAGCAGGTCATCGATGGATGGCGGTATTTCGGCTATCAACCGGCCGAAGGCGAGACAGATGCCGACATGGGCCGGCGCCATGCCAAGGTCTTTCTCGACGTGCTGGGCGGTCATGGCTTCGCGCAGCCCAATCCACGTCCGATGTTTCCAAATCCGCCGGGGTTGCTGCGTCTTGAACCGCATTCCGCCGGATTGCGGGATCGCATCTGGTGGGGAGCCGGCTCGAACGCCACGGCAATATGGGCAGCGAAGCTGGGCATGAACCTGCAGAGTTCGACGCTCAAGAACGACGAGACCGGCGAGGCTTTCCACATCCAGCAGGCTGCCCAGATCAGGGCCTACCGCTCGGCGTGGAAGGAGGCAGGCCATGCGCGCGAGCCACGGGTGTCCGTCAGCCGCAGCATCATCGCCATCATGGATGATCGTGATCGCGCTTACTTCGGCCGCGGTGGAGACGATGATGACCAGATCGGCTTTATCTCTCCAGAGACCCAGGCGATCTTCGGCCGCAGCTATGCGGCCGAGCCGGACGTCCTGATTGAGCAGCTCAGGAAGGACGAGGCCATCAATGAGGCCGACACGTTACTGCTAACCGTCCCTAACCAGCTCGGCGTTGCCTACAATGCCCATGTCATTGAAGCGATTCTGACACACGTGGCTCCCGCCCTCGGCTGGCGCTAAGGGCTCTTGGTTTCCATGGCTGGCATCCGCTTCGCGCCAGGATCGAGCGACCTCCAGAAGAAGCGGTACCCCAAAAGAGGCAACCAGGTCATGGTTCCATCCGCTCCGCGATATGTGATACGCAAAAACCGCCGAGCGTTGTGTTACAATTCCATTTGTTGGCGTATCCCACTCGAAAGGAGGCCGAGTTGAGCGTTGCCTTCACCAAGGAAGACAGTGCCGAAACCGCATCGGAGACGCTGCTCCCCGACCGCCCGATCTCGCCTCATCCGAACCTGGTTACGGAAGCGGGATTGAAGGCGCTCGAATTTCAACTGCAACAGGCTCGCGAGGCGTACGAGACGGCGCAGAAGATCGAAGATGTGAATGAGCGGCGGCGGCAAGCGGCGACCCCCTTGCGGGATGCGCGCTACTTTGCGGCGAGAGTTCGGACGGCTCAGCTAATCACCCCTCCTGCGTCCACTGATACCGTTGCTTTCGGGAGTACGGTGACCTTCAAGCGCGAGGATGGGCGCGTGCAGAAGTATCATATCGTGGGAGAGGACGAAGCGGACCCGAAGGCCGGTTCCATTTCCTTCGTGTCCCCGGTGGCAAGGTCCCTGATGGGTAAAGCTGTCGGCGATGTCGTCGGCGTATCCGGTCACGAGCTCGAGATCATTGCGATCTCTTGAACTCCATCGCACAAGACGCAGCCGATGCGTGGACGCAGCGTCTTGCGAGCCCATGGTCGACCGCGACGGTGAGGCTGCGCAGGACGTCCCGTCGCAGCGCGAGGGCGCTCGCCGCAGCAAGTCGGCGGAATTCGACTCCTTCACGGCAAATTGACGGCCGCTTCCCGATAAGCGCCGGAATCGCGCGCGTAAAAACGTCCTTCGGCGGCAACGTGACGATGGCTCGGTATGGTGACAAGTTCCACGCGCTGGTGGCGGCATCGTCGATCGATAGGCCTGATGATTTTTCCCGCTCTGCTGCTCGCGCTGGCGGGCGGGTCGGTTGCGGATATTGGTATGGATGCCAAAATTCAGCACATCGTCACAACCTATCTGGCGCCGGAGACCGTGGGGAAGCCGGGCGGTCTCGCTGTGGCCGTCTACGCTGAGGGGCATACCGAGTTTTTCAACTACGGCGTCGCCGACGAATCGACAAGGCAGCCGATCACTTCAGATACGTTGTTCAACGTAGCGTCAGTGCGAAAACCGTTTGAAGCAATCCTGGTCGCGCTGGGTACGCTTCGCGGCGAACTCCGTCTCGATGACCCCGTGAGCAGGTATGTCCCCGAGCTGCGCGGCGACTACATCCAAAGCGTGACGATCGGTGAACTGGCAACGCATACGTCCGGACTCTTGCTGCCGACCGATCACCCGCCATGGCCGAACGATTCGTTTACGCTGCCGCAGTTCTTCAAGGCGCTCAACGCATGGACGACGCAATCAGGCGAGCAGCCGGGCAAGCAGCGCATCTACACACATGCTGGGTATGTGCTGCTACAGCTCGCGCTCGAACGTCGCTACGGTCGACCTATCGGTGAACTTATCGAGGCGCGTATCCTGAAACCGCTCGGCATGAACCAGACATTCCTCCCCGAGCGCGGGCCAGACCACCGCGCCATGATGGCTCCGGAGCTGATGAAACGTGTCGTGCAGGGCTACTCCGATACGGGCATGGCGATTGGTCCACCTGGAGATCAGCAGAGTTACTACGATTTCCCGGGAACTGGTCAGATGTTCACCTCGGCGCGCGACCTGGCCACCTTTCTGGCTGCCTTTATCGATGGCGAGGCGATCGATCCGCAGTTGCGGCAAGCATTGCAGATAACGCAGCGTGAGACATTTCACGTGACCGAGAAGTTCGGACAGGCGATGGCCTGGGAAAACATTCGCCTGGACGACGTGGTCGTCGTCGACAAGCCGGGCGGCCTCAATAACGCGACAGCCTATGTCGGCCTCGTGCCGGCACACAAGACCGGCATCGTCCTGCTCGCGAACCGCGGCGAGTTTCCGCATGAGATCGCCCGCTACCACGTGCTGCCGGAGTTGGCGCGAGAATGAGAAGAACAGCGACGATTCGTCGGTGGTGATCATAAGTCGCCGGGCCTGTCGCGCGTCCGGCCGCTTTTCAATCCTGCAATAGAAGCCATATCGATTTTTGACCTTCTTTTCGAAACGGCGGCGTACTATCCGTCAACGGGGTTCGTTCGAGCCCGAGAAAAAAAGGGGGAGCTTCTCCATGGCGGATCCGCAGAAACAAGAGCCGGCCCGAAACGAGCCGGTCGCACTGCCGACCTGGCCCGACGAAGTGTACCGCGTCCTCAAGGAGGCTGACGTGCGCCAGGTCGGAATGGTGCCGGATGCAGGCCACAGCCGCCTCATCCGCGCATTCGAGGCGGATCCTCACGCCCGCGTCATCACCCTGACCACCGAAGAGGAAGGAATCGCCATGCTGGCCGGCGCCTGGCTCGGCGGCGAACGGGGCGTCCTGCTGCTGCAATCCAGCGGGGTCGGCAACTGCATCAACATGCTGTCGCTGCCGATGATCTGCCGCATGCCGCTCCTGATGCTGGTGACGATGCGCGGCGAATGGGGTGAGTTCAACCCGTGGCAGGTCCCGATGGGCCAGGGCACCAGGGCCGCCCTCGAAGCCATGGGCGTGATCGTGACCCGGGCCGATGAGCCGCATCTGGTCGCTTCGACGGTTTCCGGCGCGGCCAACCTTGCCTTCAACACCTGGCGGCCCGCCGCCGTCCTGATCGGACAGCGCGTGCTCGGTGCCAAGAACTTCAAGGAGCTTGCCCGCAAATGAACGTTCCCAACGAACTGCTGCATCGCCGCGACGTCGTCAATGAATTGCTGCGCGATCGCAGCGATCTCCTGGTCGTTGCCGGGCTCGGCGCCCCCAACTGGGATATCTCGGCCGCGGGCGACAGCCCGAACAACTTCCCGCTCTGGGGCGCAATGGGCGCGGCCGCCATGATGGGCTTTGGTCTTGCCATCGCGCAGCCCAAGCGCCGGGTGCTCGTCATCACCGGCGACGGCGAAATGTTGATGAGCCTCGGCGCGCTTGCCACGATCGCCGTCCAGAACCCTCCTAACCTCACTATCGCCGTGCTCGACAACGAGCGCTTCGGCGAGACCGGAATGCAGAAGACGCACACCGCAGGCGGCGTCGACCTCGCCGGGATCGCCACCGCCGCCGGCTTCAGGACATCGCGCATCGTCCGAACCATGGCCGAGGTCACCGAGATCCGCGATCTCGCACACCATGGCAACGGGCCCGTGTTCGCACAGGTCAAGATCAATCCCGAAGCGCTTTACTTCGTGCTGCCGCCGGCCGACGGCGGCATCCTCACCACCCGCTTCAGGCAATCCGTGCTGGGCGAGAGCTCGCTCTATAATTGACGCAAGGAGCGAACGAGGCCCGCCAGCTTGCCACCCTCGATCAGGACATCGCGGCGATCAGATCGTCGGCGCGGGTCACCATCGCGACGTTCTGGATCGCGTAGTTCACCGCGGCAATGTGCCATTCGGCGTTCATCGTCGAGCAGCAATCCTCCGGCACGATCATGTAGAAGCCTTTGTCCGCGCCGGTGCGGGCGGTATGTTCGATCGACATATTGGTCCAGGCGCCGGTGACGATGACGAAATCGCGCCCGGCCGCCTTCAGCATGGTCTCCAGCCTCGTGCCCTCCCAGGCGCTCATCCGCATCTTCTCCACCACCTGGTCACCGGCGTGCGGCTCCAGCCCCGGCACCGGCGCAGCGCCCCATGTGCCGCGCACCAGTGCTTTTGCGTCGATCAACCCTTCGAACAGCGGCGCATTCGCGGTCACGCCGGGCGCGCCCGGCTCGACCACGAACCAGACGTGAATCACCATGACGCCGCGCGCACGCGCGGCCTCCGCGAGCCGCTTGGCGTTGGCGATGGCGTTCTGCTCGCGGCAATGCGCCGGTGAACCGGACGACTCAAAGGCGCCACCGTCCATCACGACGTCGTTTTGCATGTCCTGAATGATCAGCGCGCAGCGCGTCGGATCGACCGCATAGCCGGGCTCGGCGAGCTGGGCTGCGGACCGATTGACAGTCGCCACCGGCGCCGGTGCCGGCCGGGCTGCGGCCGGCGCGTTCTGGGTGGCGCGCATATAGGGCTCGTTGCGCGGTCCGACCTTCACCGGCACCGCATAGACCGAATGCGTCGCCGTGATGTAGAGCGTACGCCAATCCGGTCCGCCCCAGGTCAGATTGCTGACCAGTTCGGGAACGCGCAGCTTGCCGATCAATCTGCCGTCCGGCGCATAGACCCAGATTCCGCCCGGCGCCGACACCCAGACATTGCCGAGCGCGTCGCATTTCATGCCATCAGGCACGCCGGGCTCGGTCGCCGAGACGATGTTGGAGGCGAACACCCGGCCGTTGCGGAGACCGCCGTCGACATCGACGTCGAACACGCGGATCAGGTGCTTGACGGTATCGTTGACGTAGAGCCGCTGCTCATCCGGCGAAAAGCACAGCCCGTTCGGCTGATCGAACAGATAGCGGTCGACCAGCAATTGCGGCTCGCCGCCGCGGGGCGGCACACGATAGACGCCCTGGAAGCCGAGCTGACGCGGCCGTTCGACGCCGTAGACTGGCATCCGGCCGTACCACGGATCGGAAAAATAGATCGCGCCGTCGGACTTGACGCAGACGTCGTTCGGCGAATTGAGCTCCAGCCCGTCGAAATGCGACGCCAATATCTCGCGCCGGCCGTCAGGGCGTTCGCGCACCAGCGTGGAGGTGGCGTGCTCGCAGACGATCAGGTTCAGCCCGGCATCATAGGTCATGCCGTTGCATTTGTTGGATGGACGCATCGCGTCGCGAACGCCCTGCCCGTCGAGACGGCGGCGCACGTCGCCCGGCATGTCGGAGAACAGCAAGTCATGCGTCTTCGGGTGCCAGACCGGACCTTCCGTGAACTGGAATCCGGTGCCGGCCTGCCGCACCGGCGCCCACAGGTCGATCAGTTCGGCAAAGGACGGCCGCAGCGCGATATGCGTGGTCATCGCATGTCTCCGAAACCGCCGCTCACGCCGCGAACCAATTGCGTGCCGGCAGCGATTGCACGGTCGGTCCCGGCACCGCCATGTCGAGGCGCGCCACGACCTGGCCGTGCTCGATCCTGGCAGGCTTGTCATGCACCGGGAGCAGGAAGCGCGAGCCGGAAAGCAGTCGCTTGATCGCGGCCTTCTCCTCACGCTTGGTGTTGCCGTGATTGCCTGTCGTGCGCGGCTCGTTGTGATGCAGCTCGTGGAAAGGATTCACAATCTGGTCGTTGAAATCGTAGATCACGTCGCCGCATATGGTGGCGCGGCCCTCGGCGGTCTCGACATGGATGTTCATCGAGCCCTCGGTGTGGGCGCCCGCCGCATCGATGGTGACGCCGGGGCAGACCTCGATCGGGCCGGACAGTTCGAGATCCTCGAGACGCAACGCATGGCGGGTGTGCAGCCGGTCGATCAGATGCTTGATGTCAGGCGCCGGATATTGCGGATGCATCAGGCCCGAGACCGAATACTCCAGTTCGCGCCGATTCAGCAGGACCGTCGTATTCATCGGGAACAGCTCGTCCTTGCCGGCATGATCGATGTGGAGATGGGTGTGCATGACGTAGCGCACGTCGCCCATCCTCACGCCATGCCTGGCGAGCTGGTTCTCGATCATGTTCTCATGATGCTGCAGCCCGCGCATGCCGAGGCTTTCCATGATCTGGTTGTGCCGATAGCCGGTATCGACCACCATCGGCCACGGCCCTCCGAGGATCAGGAAGCCGTATGTGTATACCCGCCTGGTGCGCCCACAATCACGTCCCAGCACGAGAAAGCTGGATTCCAGCTCGATGTCGCCGTAGTCCAGGATCTTGATTTCGAGCGCCATGTGATTGTTTCCCCTCGTTGGATCGTGTTGTTCTCTAAGATCAGGCCAGCCCGTAAATCCCGGCGGCGGTGTCGTGAAAGATCGCCTGCCGGTCCGCGACGGATAGCGTCTGCGTCGCCGTGCGATAGGCATCGAACAACGCCTCGTAGCGGGTCCAGAGCTTTTCGATCGGAAAGTTCGAGCCGAACATGCAGCGTCCGGCGCCGAACAGCCGCACGGTCTCATTGACCACGAAACCGATATGCGCCGGGTCGTTGCGATGCAGGAACGTGCCGAGGCCGGACAGCTTCGCCACGACGTTGGGCCGCTGCGCCAGCAGCGCCATGCCGGCGCGCCAGCTCTCAAGGCCGGCCGGCGACAAATCCTCCAGCATGCCGGCATGCTGCAAAACGAAACTGACGCCGGCGCAGGCATCGGCAAGTTCGGCCGCACCAGCCATTTGCGGCGCGAACACCTGCAGATCGAAGGCCCAGCCATATTCGCTCAATCGCGCGATGTTGCGCCGGAGCGTCGGATCGCGTGCCAGGTCCGGAGCCGATGCGAAGCGGTATTGCGGATTGTCGTGCCAGTGCAGCTGCATCCTGACGCCGCGCACCAGCGGGAACGCCGCCAATTGCTCCAGTTGCGACCGCACATCTTCCGCGGTGAAATCCGCATAGGCGACGATGGCGTGCGGCCAGCCGGTTTCCCGCGCGGCGTCGCTGACATAGCGGACCTCATCGAGGAAGCGCGCCGGTGCCCAGTTCGCCTGCACGTAAACCGATCGCGTGATGCCGGCGGCGGAAACATCCGCCAGATATTCCGCGATGGTGTAGTCGCGGCGGATCGGCTCATAGGGCCCGAAGATCCGCGGCTGCATCGGCCCGAGCAGCCAGGGCAGATCCTGCTGCCGCCAGATGTGATGATGCGCATCGACGCAGCCGGACGCAGGCTGACTCATCGGGCGGCCCTCCGTCGTGAGAGATCGAGAACATGCCGGCACAGCCGCTCCGTCGTCGCGCCGTTGGCGACGCTGTCGAGCATCGGCAGCACCGCGCGCAGCGCGGCGGTCTCCGGGCGATAATCGGCCGCGGCGGCAAGCGGCGTCAGCCAGTCGATCCGCCAGGCGCGCGCGGCGAGATGGCCGACCGCGCGGATCATCTGGGCCGGGTCGCCGCGCTCGAGCCCGTCGGACAGCACCAGCACCAGCGCGCCGCGGGCATAGCCGGCGAAGCGCGGCACCGCGAGGAAGGCGGCCAGCGCGTCGCCGATCCGGGTGCCGCCGTCCCAGTCGGCCACGAGGTCGGCGGCGACGGCGAGCGCCTGCTCGCGGTTCTTCAGCCGCAGCGCGCGGGTCAGCCGCGTCAGCCGCGTGCCGAACGTGAACACCTCGACGCGCGGCGCTGCGTTGACCAGCGCATGGGCGAAGCGCAGATGTGCGTCGGAGCGCGCCTTCATCGAGCCCGACACGTCGATCAGCAGCAGGATGGCGCGCGGCCGCAATTGGCGTTCGCGGCGGCGCAGCCGGACGATCTCGCCATCGGTCCGGATGGCGTCCCGCAGCGAGCGCTGCAGGTCGAAGCCGCCGCCGCGCTTTGCGGAGCGCATCCGATAGCCGCGGCGGCGCGGCAGCCGGGCCGGCAGCTGCCGGCTGAAACGGGCCAGCTGCTGGCTCTCGTCGTCCGGCCGCAGCGCGCGCCGCGACAGCGCCTCGCTGGAGGTCGCCGCCTGCCCGGTTTCGTTGACGTTGTCCGATAGCGGCGCGTCATATCCGGCGCCATCGTCCTGAACTTCCAGTTCCTCGTCGCTTTCGGCGACCTGATCGGACAGCACACCGGCAAGGCCGAGAAAATGCATATCGAACAGCATGTCGAAATCGGGTTGTCGCTCGAACGGCGGCGCCAGCGTGGCGACGCCGGCGCGGCGGATGTCCTCGATATCGCGCGGGCCGAGCAGTTCGATCGCGCGCAGAAAGGCCAGGCCCTGTTCCGGCGCTACCCGAAAGCCGTTGCGGCGCAGCAGCGCAATGAAATCCAGCAGCGGCCGGGCCGCGCGCGGCAGAGCTGATACCGTCATGCCGCGATCTCCGCGATGATGGCGTCGAGCCGCGGCGCGATGAAGGCGAGATCCTCTTCGTCCTTCAGCGCCACGCCGATCGCGCGCCGGAACGCGTCCGGCCACGGCGCGCCGGTTTTCGCCAGCAGCGTCGACGCTTCCGCCCAGTCGATCGCTTCGGCGACCCCGGGCGGCTTGGTCAGCGGCTCCTGCCGCAACCGCCCGACCGCCGTCACGATCGCGCGCGCGGTGGCCTCGGCGACGGCGGACGAGCGCATCATGATGATCCGCGCCTCGCGCTCCGGATCCGGATAGGCGATGTAGTGATAGACGCAGCGCCGCCGCAGCGCCTCATGCAGATCGCGGGTACGGTTCGAAGTCAGGATCACCACCGGGCGTTCATGCGCGCGCAGCGTGCCGCGCTCCGGGATCGAGATCGAGAAATCCGACAGGAATTCGAGCAGGAACGCCTCGAACTCAGGATCGGAGCGGTCGATTTCGTCGATCAGCAGCACGGTCGATTCCGGCCGGCGCAACGCCGCCAGCATCGGCCGCTCGATCAGGAAATCGTCACGATAGATGTCGATCGGCTCGTCGCCGGCCTGGCGGATCGCCAGCATCTGGCGCGGGTAGTTCCACTCATACAGCGCGGCGGCGGAATCGATACCCTCGTAGCATTGCAACCGGATCAGCTGCCGCCCCATGATTCCGGCGATCGCCTTGGCGGCCTCGGTCTTGCCGACACCTGGCGCGCCTTCCAGCAGCAGCGGCTTGCCGAGCGCGAGCGCGAGGTAGCCGGCCGTGGCAAAGCCGTCATCGGCGAGGTAATAGGCCGCGCGCAGCGCCTCGGCCAGTTTCTGCGGCCGATCGATCCCACCAACACTTCCGCGCACCGCCATCCCGATGCCCCCTATGCGCGCCGGACTTGCGGCCGCGCGCCGCCCTGCGCCTTCAATGCGCGCAGGATCTTTTCCGGCGTGATCGGCAGTGTATCGATCCGCACACCGATGGCGTTGAAGATCGCGTTGGCGACCGCCGGCAGCACCGGATTGGCGCACATCTCGCCGGGTCCCTTGGCGCCGAACGGACCGTCCGGCGCCGGACGCTCCAGCACCGTGATGTCGTGCGGCGCGATGTCGCCGGGGCCGGGCATCAGATATTCGTTGTAGTCGCGGCCGCCATGTTCGGGGCTTGGATAATACGGCTCCGGCGTCTCGTAGAGCGCGTGGCTCATGCCCATCCAGGCGCCGCCGACCAGTTGCTGCTCGACCATTTTCGGATTGAGCGCGCGGCCGAGTTCATAGGCGCTGGTCAGCTTGTTGACCTTGACGTCACCGGTTTCGTCGCAGACCTCCAGATCGACCACGAGACAAGCATGGGCATAGGCAGTGACCGGCGACATCTCCCCGGTCTCCGGATTGACCGTCGAAAGCGGGATCAGAAAGATGCCGCGGCCGGAGATCGTCTTGCCCTGCTTGAACTGCGCCGCCTGCGACGCCGCCTTGACGGTAATCGATTTCGACGCCGCGCCGCGGACGTGGATGTTGCCCTTGCCGTCGGTGACCAGATCGTCGGCATTGACCTCGAGCTCCTCGGCGGCCGCCTCGAGCAGCACGCCGCGCGCCTCCTTTGCCGCGACGATCACCGCATTGCCGACGCGATGCGTGCCGCGCGAGGCGAACGAGCCCATGTCGTGCGGACCGGTGTCGCTGTCGGCGGTGTCGACATAGACGTCCTCGATCGGCACGCCCAGCGTCTCTGCCGCGATCTGCCGGCTGACCTGCTTCATGCCCTGCCCGAGATCGATCGCCGACAGCGCCACGGTGAACTTGCCGTCCGGATTGGCATGCACCAGCGCCTGACTGGGATCGCCGCCGAGATTCATGCCGATCGGGTAGTTGATGGACGCCATTCCGCGCCCCTGATGCCGTGCCATCTCAGCGCCTCCGTGTGAACACCGACGAGAACCGCGCCGCGCCGTGCTGGGGTGGCGCCGGCGCATTCGGAGCCGGCGGCGCCGGAGCCGGCAACGGCGCGGCATCGGCTGGCTGCGACGGATAATTCGGCAGCGCGGCCGCCGGCTGATGCGCCGGCGGCGGCTGATAGACCGGCACGGCGGGCCGAGGCTGATGGGCCGGCAGCGGTGCCGCGCCCGGCGTCAGCTGTGGCGGCGCCTGCCGTGTCTCCGGCCGGCCGATCCGGCCGCTCTCATCGGTCACCGTGGGCGGTATAGCCGCGCGCGGGCCGCCGCCACCGCTCAGCGACGAAGCGCGCCGCGCCGTCTCGCTCAAAGGCCAGTTCACCTTCTGCGCCACGACCTGCACGCATTCGATCAGCGCGGTGTTGTGGGCGACGCGCCCATGCGCCTTCATGTCGCCGTCGCGATAGGCGTTGAGGATGCGGAACTCCATCGGGTCGATACCGACCAGATGCGCCAGCTTGTCCATCTGCACCTCGATCGAGAAGTCCACCCCGGTGACGCCGAAGCCGCGCATCGCGGTGGCCGGCACGCGGTTGGTGAAGACGCAATAGGCGTCGCCGCGCACATTCGGGATCGTGTAGGGCCCCGGCATGTGCGCGACGCATTTGACCACGCCATAGCTGGTCAACCGCGTGTAGGCGCCGGCATCGAAATAGGAGGTGATCTGCCGCGCGACGATACGGCCGTCGCGCATCACGCCGTCCTTGATGACGTGCCGCTCGGCGCCGCGTGGCGAGGCGAACTGCATCTCCTCCTCGCGCCCCAGCACATAGCGGACCGGACGCCCGGTGAGGATCGCGCCGAGCACCGCCAGCGGCTCGGTCAGCGAGTCCACCTTGCCGCCAAAGCCGCCACCGACGGTGCCGCCGATGAAATGCAGCCGGTTGGATTCCAGCGCAAGGATCTTGGCGGTGGTGCCGAGCGAGAAGAACAGGCCCTGCGCGCAGGAATGCACGACGTATCGGTTGTTGGTTTCGGGCGCGGCGATGGTGCCGTTGGTCTCGGTCGAGGCGTGCTCGATCGGCGACATCTGGTAACGCTCCTCGATCACGTGATCGGCGGTGCGGAACGCCGCCTCGACATCGCCGAAGCGCAGCTTCTGATGGTCGTATTTGTCGTGATACTCGAAATAGTTTCCCGGATAGGTCTCGTTGACGACGACCGCGCCCGGCTTCAGCGCCTCCTGCACGTCGAACACCGTGGGCAGCGGATCGTAGCTGACCCGAACCAGCTTGACCGCGGCCAGGGCTTCCGCCTCGCTGTCGGCAATGATCGCGACGATCGGCTCGCCCTTGTAGCGCACCTTGTCGACGGCCAGCGTCGGCTCGTCGTCCTTGCCGAAATCGATCAGGCTGAGCAGCGTGTTCTTGTTGAGCGGAACGTCCTGTCCCCGGATCACGCGTTTCACGCCGGGCGCGCGCTCCGCGGCTGTCACGTCGATGCTCCGGATCCGGGCGTGATGGTGCGGCGAGCGCACGACCTTCAGATGCAGCAGGCCGTCAAAGCCGTGATCGTCGAAGAAGCGGGTGCGGCCGGTGACATGGCCCAGCATGTCCTGGCGCTGCTCGCCCTTGCCGATCACGTTGAGATTGTCGTCGCGCTCGTCGGCGAACAGATCCTTGCGAAACTCCAGCATCGGGACCTCCTCAGGCGCGGCGGACGCCGCGCTGGTGCGCGGCGGCCAGGATGGCGTTGATGATCGGCTCGTAGCCGGTGCAGCGGCAGACATTGCCGGCGATCGCCTCGACCACCTCGACACGTGTCGGATTCGGATTGCGGTCGAGCAGCGCCTTCGCCGCCATCAGCATGCCGGGCGTGCAGAAACCGCACTGCGCGGCGAAATGCTCCATGAAGGCGGCCTGCAGCGGATGCAGGGTCGGCCCATCCGCGAGCCCGCTCGCGGTTTCGATCGATCGCCCCTCGCAGGTCACGCTGAGCGTGAGGCAGCCGAGCCGCGGCTCGCCATCGACCAGCACGGTGCAGACGCCGCAAGTGCCCTGGCCGCAACCGAACTTCGGGGCGAAATCGCCAAGCCCGCGCCTGATGGTGCCGAGCAGCGTTTCCGCGGGCTCGACGAACACCGCGCGATCCGAGCCGTTGAGACGAAACTGTACAGGCATCCGGGCCATTCTGCGTTCCTTCAGGATGTCTCGCCGGCAAGCAGCCGGCCGAGATGCACAGGCAATACTTCGCGGCGATACCATTCCGAGGCGATCGCATCGGTCGCGGGCTGCGTGCCCTCGAGCGCCGCGGTCTTCGCTGCAGCAATGGTGGCGGCGTCCAGGCTGCGGCCTTCCAGCACACGCTCGACCGCCTTGGCGCGCAGCGGCGTCGGCCCCATCGCGCCGTAGGCGATCCGCGCGCCGCTGATCCGTCCGCCGTTCTGCGGCAGATGCGCTGCGATCGACAGCACCGAGACGCCCTTGGGCCGCACGCGGGCGACTTTGACGAAGCGAAACGCATCAGCGCCGGCCGGGCGGCTGAAGCCGACCGAAGCGACCAGTCCCACTCCTCCCCGCGCCCGGTTCGCCAGCATCTCCTCGAGCGGCATCACCCGCGCGCCGCCAAAACCGGCATGCAGCGTGACGACGGCGTCGAGCGCCAGCAGCGCGGTGGTGAAATCGCCATAGGGCGTCGCGGCGAACAGATTGCCGCCGATGGTCGCCGTGGTCCGCACCGCGGGGCCACCAATGCCGCGCGCCGCCGCGTGCAGATAGGACAGGTCCCGGCTGGCCAGCACCATCGCCATGGTGACGCCGGCGCCGAGTTCGACCCGTGCACCGCCGGTGTTCATCGCCAGCAGCGCCGGATCGACCGCGCGCAGCAACGTGCCTTCCGTCATCACGCCTTCGTTGATATCGCGCACCAGCAGCGTGCCGCCGCCGAGCAATTGCGCGCCGCGGTCGCTGGCCAGGATACCAGCGGCTTCCTGCAATCCCTGCACGATGCGCACATTGACGGGCATGGCGTTTCCTAACCTGCGAGTTCGGGCAACTGGCGGACCGCCGCGATGCCATTTGAATAGACGTCGTTGGCCACGAGGTCGGCGAGCTCCGTCTCGCGCCCGGCCGGCGTGGTGAACCGGCCTTCCCATTGCCAGAAGCTCCGATTGCCGTCGGTGACCGGCAGCAGCCGGACATGGGCGACGTAGTTGAACAGCGGAATCGGCGTCTCCAGCAGGCAGTAGCTGAAGGTCATTTCCAGATCCGACAGGGCCAGCAGTTGCTCGCGCAATTCGGCGCCGTCCTGCATCGTGAAGCGGCGGATGCAGCCGATCTTGTCGGACGGATAGCCGCGCTCGATGGTGCTCTTGGCGACGATCGGATGCCAGGACTCATGGCCGTTGAAGTC
Organism: Bradyrhizobium sp. AUGA SZCCT0431; assembly: GCF_018131065.1. Taxonomy (NCBI): domain Bacteria; kingdom Pseudomonadati; phylum Pseudomonadota; class Alphaproteobacteria; order Hyphomicrobiales; family Nitrobacteraceae; genus Bradyrhizobium; species Bradyrhizobium sp. AUGA SZCCT0431. The sequence continues at coordinate 111,477 of NZ_JAFCLR010000001.1, forward strand.
GCGCAGCACCGCCCACAGCCGCTCCACCGGGGCGTCGATGATGGTGCTGCGAACCACCCGCGGCATGACTCAGGCTCCGAAGGCGCGGTTGAGCGCGTCAAAGCCGGTCTGGAACACATTGCCGCCGACGCCGCCGACCAGGTCTGCTTCCAGCTCCGGTGCGCAGTCGAAATCGGCGCTCCATTCGATGAAGGTGCGGTCCTGATCGGTGACGGGGGTCAGCCGCAGCGTAGCGACGTAGTTGGTCAGCGGCATCGGCGAATCCAGGATCGAATAGGTGCAGACCATGTCGAAGTCCGACAGGCCGAGCAGCTTTTCGCGCAGCCGGTCGCCATTGCGCAGCGCGAACGCACGAACGCAACCGACCTTGTCGGCCGGCTCGCCGTTCTCGATCCGGCTCTCCGCGATACCGGGATGCCAATTCGGCAGGCCGTTGAAGTCGCGCACGCGCGCCCAGACCTTGGTGGCCGGCGCGTTGATGACACTGGATACGTAGACGCGGGCCATCGACTACTCCTTGCCCTTACCTTTGCCGCCGCGACCGGACGGCCTGGGCTCGTCGGGTCCAGCGCCTGCGGGGACCGATCCGTCGTCCTTTGGCCTGGGCGGCTGGGCTTCCTTGCCAACACGCTGCATGTCGCTGGCCTCGCGCATCAGCCCGCCCATCTTGGCGAGGCTGCCGCCCTCGATCCCGATTTCCTTCAGCACCTGATCGATCAGCGGCGCCTGCACCCGGTAGCGCAGCGCCGATTCGATCACCTCGTCGGTCGGCGTGCGCGAACTGCCGCCGCCATTGCCGGCCATGCCGCCGAGCCCGTCGACATGCAGGATGCGGATGCCCTCGATCTTCTCCATCGGCTTGACGCTTTCGCGAACGATGCCCTCGATCCGATCCAGCAGCCGGCGCCGGAACAGGCCGTAGCGCGCCTCGTCGGTGAGCGCATTCTCGGCCTCGTAGAGCAGCTTCTGCGCTTCCGCGTCGACCGCGGCGCGGATCGCATCGGCCTCGGCCCCAATTCGCTTCTCATCGGCGTTCTTTCTCGCCAGCATGACTTCGACCGCGGTACGCCGCTTGGCGTTCTCGCTTTCGCGCACCGTCTTGACGATCTCCTCGGCCTCCACCGCCTTGGCCTTGGCCATCTCCGCCTTCACCTGGGCGGCGGATTCCAGCAGCGACTTCTCGAAAATCGCAATCGCCTTGTCCATCACCGCGCTCTCGACCTCACGTTCGCGATCGACCTCGAGCTTGCGCAGGTCGCGATCGCGGCCAACACGGGCCTCGTCGAGACCACGCTCGGAGGCGATGCGCGCACGTTCGATCTCCTCGCGCGCCGCGATTTCGGATTCCTGCAGCGCCTGGTTGCGCGCGATATCGAGTTGTTCGAGCGCCTTGCGGCGTTCCAGCCGAGCCACCTCCAATTCGCGCTCGCGCGTGATGTCGACCTTCTCGACCTCCTGGCGCGCATTGATCTCGGCTGCGCGCACGGCACGGTCGGAATCAACCCGCTCGATCTTCCGCGCAGAGGTCGCGATGACGCGCTCCTCTTCGGCGATCTCGACGGTCTTCTTTTGATCGATCTGCAGCACCTCGCGGCTCTTCGACGCCGCGATCCGCCCCTTGTCGATCGCAAGCTCGGCCTCGATGCGGCTGACCTCGACCGCATCGCGCTTCTTGATTTCGGCGGTCTCGATCGCCTTGGCGCGATCGATATCGAGGCTGCGGATTTCGAAATCGGACGCGATCCGCGAGGCGGCAACCGCTTGTTCCTGTGCGATGCGGGCGGTCTCGGTCGCTTCGCGCGCGGCGATCTCGGCGCCTTCCAGCGTCTGCGTCCGCGCGATCTCCTGCGAACGGGTTTCCTGCTCGGCGAGAATGCGACGCGCCGCGATTTCCTTCTCGTTGGCGATCCGGGCCGCCTCGACCGCATGGAGCGCGGCGATCTCGGCTTCGTCGATCGCCTGGTTCCGAGTGATGGTCAGCGCGCGGACCCGCTCCTCCTGGACGATGCGGGCGGACTCCACCAACTCCTTCGCCGCGATGGTCTCCTGCTGGACGGTACGATCGCGGACGATCTCGCGCGCCAGCCGCTTTTCCTCCGCGGCGAGGCGACTGGCGATGATCGCGCTGTTGCGGGCGATTTCAGCGGTTTCGGTGGCGAGCCGCGCGGCGATGTCCGCCTCCTCGATCGACCGCCGCTTCGCGATGTCGAGGCTGGAAATCCGCTGCTCGTTGGCGATCCGGTCGGTGCTGACCGACGCTTCCTGCGCAATCCGGGCGCGCTCGGTGGATTCGCGCGCGGCGATTTCAGCGGCCTGCAGCGCCCGCAACTGCTCGATCTCGCGTTCGCGGATCTCGCGGTCGGCGGTGATGCGGGCCTCCTTGATCAGCTGTTCGTTGGCGATCCGCGCCTTCTCCACCGTCTCGCGCGCGGCGATCTCGGCCTGGTCGACGGTCTGGCTGCGCTCGATCTCGCGCTGGCGGACGTCGCGCTCGGATGCGATCCTTGCCTCGCTGATGGCGCGCTCATTGCCGATCCGCGACTTCTCGATTTCCTCGCGCGCGTTGATCTGGGCCTGCTCGGCCTCGGTGTCGCGCATCGCACGTTCGCGGGCGATTTCGGCGCGCTGCACGGCGCGGCGCACCTCGACGTCGCGCTGCTGCTCAAGGCGCGCCAGTTCGCTCTCGCGCTCGATCTCGAGCGACTGCTTCTCCGCCTCGAGATTGCGCGAGCGGATCCGGATCATCGAATCCTGCTCGATGTCGTTGCGCGCCTTGCGCCGGCCCTCGATCTGCTCGATCAGATGGGTCAGGCCCTCGGCATCGAAGCGGTTCGAGGCGTTGAAATATTGCAGGTCGGTCTGGTCGAGATTGGTCAGCGCAACCGATTCCAGTTCGAGCCCGTTCTTGGCCAGCGCCTCGGCGGCGGCCTCCTTGACCTTGGCGAGATAGACCCCGCGCTGCTCGTGCATGTCCTCCATCGTCATCTCGGAGGCGACCGAGCGGATCGCCGAGACGAACTTGCCGGACAACAGTTCGTGCAGCGTCTCCGGCTGCATGGTGCGCCGGCCGAGCGTCGAGGCCGCGAGCGACACCGCTTCGGCGGTGGCGCGGACGCGGACGTAGAAATCGGCGTCGATGTCGACCCGCATCCGGTCGCGGGTGATGATGGCGTCGTCCTGGCCGCGATGCACCCGCATCTGCAGCACGTTCATGTTCACCGGCGTGATGTCATGGATGAACGGCAGCACGAAGGCGCCGGAATCGATCACCACTTTCTCGCCGGCAAGACCGGTACGGACGAACGCCGCCTCCTTCGACGAGCGCCGATAGAGCCAGTTCACCAGATAGACGACGATCGCGATCACGACGATCGCGACGATCAGCCAGAGAATGAGCGCTCCGATCAGCTGGCCTGACATATCTGTTCTCCCTTCACAAAGTGCTGTCGCATGGTCCGTTCAGCTGCGGCTGATGGCCTTGAATTTCCGGGTCTGCTCGCGGATCGCGACTTCGACCGGCAACCGCTCCATCGAGGAGGCGCCGTAGAAGCCGTGGCAATGCCGCGAGCTCTTGATGACGAATTCGGCGTCCGCGGGTTCTGCCACCGGACCGCCATGCACGAGAATGATCGCATCAGGTTTCACCGCGAGCGCCGCCGCCGCCCAGGCGTCCAGCATGGCCGGAACATCCTCCAGCTTCAGTGCGGTCCGCGCGCCGATCGCGCCGCCGGCGGTCAACCCGAAATGGCAGACGATGATGTCGGCCCCCGCGCCCGCCATCGCCGCGGCATCGTCGGCCGAGAACACATAGGGCGTCGTCAACAGGCCCTTGGCTCCGGCCAGCGCGATCATTTCGACCTCGAGCGCGTAGGACATGCCGGTTTCCTCCAGCCCGATACGGAAGCTGCCGTCGATCAGCCCGACCGTCGGAAAGTTCTGTACGCCGGAAAAGCCCGCGGCTTTTACCTCGTCGAGAAAGCGGTCCATGCTGCGGAATGGATCGGTGGCGCAGACGCCGGCCAGCACCGGCGTCTTCTTGACGACCGGCAGCACCTCGGCGGCCATCTCCATCACGATCGCATTGGCGTCGCCGTACGGCATCAGGCCGGACAGCGAGCCGCGCCCGGCCATCCGGAAGCGGCCGGAATTGTAAATCACGATCAGGTCGATGCCGCCGGCTTCCTCGCATTTGGCTGATAGCCCGGTGCCGGCGCCGCCGCCGACGATGGGCTCGCCGCGCGCGATCATGTCGTGAAACCTGGAGAGAAGAGCCTGCCGATCGATCGCTGCCATGCTGTGATCCCCTACCGGCCCGCGGCGCGTGCGCGCGGCCGTGCGCCTTGCAGCGCGCGAAAATGCTGCGCCAGCGCCGCCGCAAACGCCGGGCTGTTGATATGATGCGGGACGCGGACGAGTTGGCGCGACGCCGTCTGCCGCACGCTCGCCTCCAGCGCGCCGAACAGCGCCTCGCGCGCGGCGGTGTCGAAGAACGGCTTGCCCGCCTCGTCGAGGGCCGAAACCCCACCCTCCGGCAGCAGGAAGCGCACCGGGCCTTCCATCAGATTGAGCCGTTCGCCGATCCAGCGGCCCATCGCGGCATTTTCGTCGGGCTGTGTCCGCATCAGGGTGACCTGCGGATTATGCTGATGAAGCAACCGGGTCCGGTAGCGCTCGGGGACGCTGTCGGGCGCGCCGAAATTGACCATGTCGAGCGCGCCGACCGAACCGACATAAGGAATTCGGGTGCGAATGATGGCGCCGAACCGGTCCTCGGTCGCCGGAAACACGCCGCCGAACAACAGGTCGGCGATTTCGGTGGTCGAGACGTCGATCACCGCCGGCACAAGGCCGCCATCGACCAGCTTTTCCATCGACTGGCCGCCGATGCCGGTGGCGTGGAACACCAGGCATTCGTAGTCGTCGCCGATCAGTTTCGTGACCTGCTGCACGCAGGGTGTGGTGACGCCGAACATCGTGAGGCCGACCAGCGGGCGGTCGTCACCGGCGTGGCGGCGCGGCGGCGGCGCCTTGCTCGCCTCCAGCCGCGCCCTCGCCATCCCGGCCATCGCCTGCGCGCCGTTCGCCAGCACCTGTCGCGAAATCGCATTCAGGCCCTGCACGTCGGTGACGGAATACATCATCATGATATCGGAGGGCCCGACATAGGCCCGCGTGTTGCCGGACGCGACGGTGGAGATCATCAGCTTCGGCACGCCGACCGGCAGCGCCCGCATCGCCGGCGTCGCCAACGCCGTAGCGCCGGAGCCGCCGGCGGAAATCAGGCCGAGCAGCCTGACGCCGTCGCTGCCGGACTTGCCCTTCACCCAGGTCTCGAAAGCCTCCGCCATTGCCGCCACCGCCGCGCCGCGGTCGGCATTGAACACTCCGGCGGAACCGCGCGGGTGATGCAGTGCGATTTCCAGCGGCGGCACGTCCGCGCCGGAGATCCGGCCCGTGGTCGACAGATCGATCAACTTCACCGGCAGGCCCGCCGCCTTGATGATGTCGGCGATGAAGCGCAGCTCCTCGCCCTTGGTATCGAGCGTACCGGCCACGGCGACGAACGGCTCGTTGAGACCACCTATGCTGCGCCCGACCTTGCGGTCGGATGCGGCGGTCGCGGCGACGACGGGCATGCGCGTCAGGGTGTGCGCGGACGCCTCGATCCGCGCCGCCGCAACATCAGCGCTCCAGCGGGTCGGCAGCACCGGGTTCGACAGATAGACCCTGATCGGCGCATCGGTGCGCGTCGGCGCCGGCGCGCGGCGGCCGCCGGGTGCGCTCGCGGCCGCAGGCGCTGGTTCGATCTCCTCATGGCCGTGACGGCCGACGCCGAGCAGGCGCTGCTGCAGGTCGCGATCGGCTGCCAGCCGCGCCGCCTCGATGACGCGGTTGACCCGGCCGTTGACCATGATGGCGACCGTTTCGGAGATCTCGGTTGCCACGCCGATGTTCTGCTCGATGACGAGGATGGCGACGTCGCCTTCCTCGCTCAGGCGCACCAGCATGTCCTCGACCTGAGCGACGATGACAGGTGCGAGGCCTTCGGTCGGCTCGTCCATGATCAGGAGCCGCGGATTGAGCAGCAACGCCCGCGAAATCGCCAGCATCTGCTGCTCGCCGCCGGAGAGCTGCGAACCGGCGTTGTTCTTGCGTTCGGCAAGCCGCGGAAAGGTGTCGTAGACCCGCTCCCGCGTCCAGCCGCCGCGCGGCCCGCGCTGCGCCAGCCGCAGATGCTCGTCGACACTCAGCGACCGCCACAGCCGCCGGCCCTGCGGCACGTAGCCGATGCCGAGCCGGGCGATGTCGGTGGTGGAACGGCCGACCAGTTCCTCGCCGAACGCACTGATCGAGCCGCTCGAGACCGGAACCAGGCCCATGATCGCCTTGCACAGCGAGGTCTTGCCCATGCCGTTGCGGCCGACCAGGCTGAGCACACCATCCTGCAAAGTCAGATCGACGCCCTGCAGCGCGTGCGAGCGGCCGTAATACAGGTTCAGCCCGCTGACCTGGAGCGCCGGCAGCGTGCCACGCAACTGCTGACGGCGGTCAGTGGTGGGCATGACCGCCTCCGAGATAAAGCTCCTGAACTTCCGGATCGGATTCGATCTCGTCGGACCGGCCTTCCTTGAAGATCCGGCCGTTGTGCATCATCGTCACGCTTTCGGCGACACGCAGCGCGACATCCATGTCGTGTTCGATGATGATGAAACCGATATGCGCCGGCAGCGAGGTCAAGATCGTCACCAGATCGGCGCGCTCGGTCGGCGACAGCCCTGCCGCAGGTTCGTCGAACAGCACAAAGCGCGGCGCGCCTGATAGCGCCAGCGCAACTTCAAGCTGGCGTTGCTGGCCATAGGCCAGCTCGCCGACCAAGCGGTCCTTATCGCCGGTCAGGTGCACAGCCTCGACCAGTATTTCCGCTGCTTGCACGAGTGCATCGTCGGGGCGGGGCCGGACCAGCGAGAAACGGTTTCGCGAAACACCGCAGCAGGCCAGATAGATATTGTCCATCACGCTCAGCCCGGTGAAGAGCGAGGAGATCTGGTAGGTGCGGCGCAAGCCCCGGCGGATGCGCTCATGGGGCGGGAAGACCGTCACATCCTCGCCAAAAAACCGGACCAGGCCCGCTGTGGGCAGAAAATCCCCGGTGATGCAGTTGAACAGCGTGGTCTTGCCCGCGCCATTCGAGCCGAGAACGGCCCGCCTTTCGCCCGGTTTCACCGAAAGCGTCACGTCCGAGATTGCGGCCAGCGCGCCGAACATCTTGGTGATGCCGCGCAGTTCCAGCGCATTGCCGGAGCTGGCATTGCCAGCCCCGGGCAAATTCATCCGGGAAGATACGACGGGCGCGTTCATGCCCCGCCTCCCGTCGTTTCGGCCTTGGGCGCCGCAACCCGCGCGCGCCAGCGATCCCACAGGCCCAGCACACCATCCGGTGAGAACAGCACGATCGCCAAGAAGCCGATCCCGATGATCAGCTTGAAGCGATCCGCCGAGAACCCGAAAAAACCGAGAATGTCGGTCGAGAACACTTGCAGCAACACGTAGATGAAAGCGCCGATAAACGGTCCGAGCGGACGGCGCATCCCGCCGACGACCGCGACCACGAGCACATCGATCGCGGAAGAAATACCGATCGTGCCCGGCGCGATCTGCGCATTCTGCCAGACCAGAAGAATGCCGCCCGTGGAGGCGAAAACGCTCGCCAGGGCGTAGGCCGCCACGCGATGGGCGGTCACGTTGAAACCCAGTGCCGCCATGCGGCGCGGGTTGTCGCGCACGCCCTGAAGGGCGAGCCCGAAGGGAGAGCGCGCGAGATAGACGACTGCGCCGTAACAAAGAGCGGCGCAGGCGAGGGTGAGGTAGTAGAATGGCAGGGGATCGCGCCAGTTCACGCCGAAAAGCCGCGGCGGCAACACGAGGTTGAACCCGGAATAGCCGTTGAAGACCGAGTAGTTCTGTCGTGTGAAATAGAAAAAGGCCGCCGCGATCGCGAGTGTGATCATGATCGTGTAGATGCCATCCGTGCGAACGGCGAGCGCGCCGCATATCGTCGCGAAAAGGGCCGCGATCAGGAAGGCGGCCGGAAGCACGATCCACCAGGAAAGGCCGAGACTGACATTGGCCGCGCCGGACGGCCCAAGGATGGCGACCATGTAGCCGGCCAATCCCGCAATCGACATTTGCAGCAGGCTCACCATTCCGCCATAGCCGGCGAGGAACATCAGGCTGAGTCCGATCATGCCCAGAATGAAAGTCCAGCCCATGATCTGGAACAGCCAGAAATTGTTGGCCACGATCGGCAGCAACAGCAGGATCAACCCGAAGATCCACCAGGGGGCGGGAATGCGCTCGGACCACATCCGCTGGTCGACGGGGCTGGCGAAGCGAGCGGCTTGATCGGAAACCGACATGTCCTATCGCCTCGTTCCCAGAAGGCCCTGCGGCCGAAACGCCAGCACCGCCGCCATGATGAGGAAGGTGAGAACGATCGAATAGGTCGGCGCGTAGACAAACCCCATCTGCTCGGCCACCCCGATGATCAGCGCGCCCAAAGCCGCGCCGACGATCGACCCCATGCCTCCGACGATCACCACCACGAGGCTCGCCAGCAGGAAACGCGTGTCCTCGCCTGGCGACAGCGACTGGAACGTGGCACCGATGATCCCCGCAATACCGGCAAGCCCGGCACCGAAGCCGAACACCGCCAGAAACACCATGTGGATGCGCACGCCGGACGCGGCCAGCATCTCGCGGTCGTCCACGCCCGCACGGATCAGCATGCCAAGCGCGGTGCGGTTCAAAACGAGCCACATCGCGATGCCGATCACGATGGCCGCGACCAGGATCCAGACGCGCACGGACGGGTAGCGCAGCCAGGTGACCACGCCGGTCGCGTCGTTGATGTTGCTCACGAGGGGCAGTTCCATCGGCCCCTGCAGGAATTGCGGAGCGAGGATCGAATACGATTGTCCGCCCCACCACCAGAGCATGAGGTCGGCAAACACGATCGAAAGCCCGATGCTGACCAGCGTCTGGCGGAGCTCTTCGCCTTCCATTTTCGAGAAGATGAAGAACTGCATCAAGAGCCCGATCAGGGCCACGACGATGAACACAATCGGAAATGCCAGCAGCCACGAACCCGAGGCGGTCGCGACCTCGTAGCCAACATATCCGCCGATCAGGAACAATGAGCCATGCGCGAGATTGACGACGCGCATCAGGCCGAAAATCAGCGTGAAGCCGGCTGCTACGAGGAAATAGAGCGCGCCGAGCGTGATGCCGCCCAAAAGGGCATTCAGGAAGATTTGCTTGCGGCCCCAAACCGCCACCAGTTCGGGGGGCCAGGGGGCGAACACAAGACACAGGAACGCTGCGGCCAAGAGGAAAAAAATCAGGCTCCAGAGCGGATAGCGCTTGATGAAATTGTCCATCTCAGAACGGCCCAACAGCTTCCCGTGGCGGACTTCGCCACCGTTGGAATGAAGGCTAGATGGAAGTTGCCGGCCTGTCCTTTCCCGAACGTCTTTTCTCTAGCCCGAACGTCTCTTCTTTGGAGTGCAGCACCTCTTTTCAGTGTGTGAGACCCGCAACGCTGCGCCGGTAGGCGCTCGGCGGCACGACGCCATTGGCGATGAAGAACCGCGAGAAGCTCGCCGGGGTCGCAAAGCCGAGATCAAGCCCGATTTCGGAAACCGTTTCCGTGCCCCCGGCCAATCGATCGATCGCGCGCTCCATGCGCAGCGCGTTGAGGAAGATCGTAGGGGGCAGACCCATCTGCTCGCGAAACAGCTTGAAGAAATGCGGGCGCGAAAGCCCGGCGTTCCGCGAAATCTGTGCAAGGTCGACGGGTTCGCCGAGCCTCTCGCTCAGCAGGCTGATCGCGCGCCGCAGGCGGAAATCCCGCAGTCCCGAGCAATGGGCCGCCGGCCTGTCAGCCGCGCTCGTCCACTGCCAGGTTTGATCGAAGGCCGCCTGAGTGAGGGCACTGAGCCGGTCTTCGAAAGAGCCATCGCAGCCGCCATGGTCGGCGAGAAGCCGTGCGGTTTCCAGGACGAGCCGGGTGATGTGGTCGCTCATTTCGACGGTTGAGCGGCCGAAGCGCAGGATTTCGAAGGCCGTGTGGCTCGCCTCAACAAACCAGCCCGGGCGGATGTAAAGAACGAGCGTCAGCGTTGATTCCCGGCGGTCAATCGGCGCGAAATAATGCGGTTGCCATGGGCTGATTGCCGTTGCGCTGAGGGGTGTGAGCGGCAGGGCCTTGCCATCAACAACCACGCTGGCGACCGGTCCGCTGACGTGAAAGATCAGGTGCCCCTCGCGATGGGCATGCGGCACCATCGGCCGATCCAGCTCATAGAGGCAAGCGCGCCCGAACGCACCATGTGCGACCGCGTGAGCAATACTCATCGGTTTCCTCCCCGCCCATCTTTGTGCGCGGTTATGGAAGAATGTATAAGGAGATCGCGTTGTGACAACAGGCAAATTGCCCCGGCCGCCACCCGTACAGGCCGTCTGCCTCGCGCAGGGTGCTGCTGGTTCGTGCTCACCAGGCGGCCTCGAGAATGCGGCGGCAGTCGCCTGGGGTCAGCCGTCGGGGATTGGCAAGGGCTCCGGGGTCGTTCGCTGCCATTTCCGCAAAGCGGTCGAACTGAGCCGGATTGATGCCCATCTCCCGCAAGGAGGTCGGCAGGCCGATGGCGCGGGCGAAAGCTCCGATTGCGGTGCTGAAGTGCGGCTCCCGCGTTGTTCTGGCGAAGGTTTCGGCCATGGTGGCGTATCGATCGCCGACGGCTTCGGTGTTGAAGTCGGCCATGGCCGCCATCAATGGCACATGGAGATCGCCCTGCAGAACGCCGGGTCCAAGTTCAGCCTTGATCGGATGCGCGAGCGCATCGACCCCGCCAACTGCTTTTTCCAGCGCGAGCCCGGCCGTCAATGCCGCGGCCATCAATTCGCGCTGCGCTTCCCGGTGACCGGGCGAAGCAAGCGCCACGGGTAGCCACCGGGTGAGCCGCTTTGTGGCCTCCAGCGCAAGCGCGTCTGCCGGCGGATGGTAGACGGGGCTGGCATAGGCTTCGATGGCATGGACCAGCACCTCCATGGCCGCGGCGGCGAGGCGGCGTGAGGACGCTCCCTCAAGCACCGTCGGATCGGCGATCACCCGGTCGGGGCGCGGGCAGGTGACCGGCTGGCCCTGCCCCAGGCGCACCCGCCGCGCTAATCCGAAATCGCAAAGGCCGGCAGGAACCGCGATCAGCGTGAGGCGTTCGCCGCGCCGCAATGCATGTTCCGCAGCGAGCCGCGCCTGCCCGATGGCGGCAGATCCACCCACGGCGATGAGCGTGCCTGTCCGGATGTCGCTCATGGCGCTCAGAATCCTGAGGGTTGCTTCTCCATGAGGGCTGGCACGATCGGTCCGCGCCAGGCTGATCGCCGTCTGGCCGAGTGACTCCCGCACGCGCGTGCAAACGGCCGCGCTTCCCGGCTCGTTGTCAACGAGTACCAGCGCCCGAGCGAGCGGCCCCACCTCCTCGGGAAGCGCATCCTCGATCGCAGCTTCTGCGAAATGGGTGCGCGTGAGATAGTCGATGAGAGTCATCGAAAGACGCTCCCGGCGTTTCCGCCGCATGGAGTCCGCAATGGCGGAATTCCCGAAGGAAGCGGTGGCCGGCTGAGAACGCCGGCCACCGAAGATGACATCAGGGGCAGGCGCGCTCAGCCGCCCGCGCGCAGCTTGGCGCAGTCAACCGCGTCGCGCGCAGGTAGCCCCAGGGCCTTGAACTGAGCCGTCGTCATGCCGAGCGTCTGGTTCACGTTCTCGGTCTTGGCCACCATCTTGCTGGTCAGGTTGCCGTCCGGTCCGTCGACCACTTCGTTGACGAAGACCGTTCCGGTCGCCTGCCGGTTTTCGTTCAGCGTGATCTTGCCGATCGGGCTGTCGAGCTGAAGCTTGTTGAGCGCTTCCTTGAACTTTGCTTGCCCGTTCGACAGATCGCCCCCGGCCGCTTCGAGCCCTTTGATGGCGGCCTGCGTGGCGACGTAGTAGCCCAGGCCGAATAGCGACGGCGACGGAAGGCGCTGGGCGGCGGGGAAGCTGTCCTGATAGAGCTTCACATACGAGGTCCATGCCGGGTCGGTATTGTCGGCAGCGAAGGGCCCGGAGGTCGGCGTGCCCTTCAGCACGTCTTTCGCTTTACCTTTCGCCGTCAGAACCGTCTGGTCGGCCATAATGGTGCCGCCGATCAGGCGGGTTTTTTCACCGGCCTGCTGGTATTGATTGAGGAAGTTGATCGCATCCGTGCCGCCAAGGCCCAGATAGATCGCATCCACATTATCCGGCAGCTGCGCGATGATCCCGCCGAAATCGGATTGGCCGAGCGGCTGCCAGAACCGCTGGACGATGTCGCCGCCCGACTTGCAGTAGTCCACCGCAAAACCCATGAAGTTGGTGTAGCCGAACGAGTAATCGGCTGCGATCGTTGCCACCTTCTTCCAGCCCTTCGTCTTCACGACGTAGCCGCCGAGGCCGTAACCCCATTGCGAGCCGTCGAGGTTGAAGCGGTAGAAGTTCGGGGCGGGATCGACCCATGTCGTCTCGAGCGCGCCGGAAATGCCGTTGATCACTACCTTGTCGGGGATGGTCTTGGCGAAGTCGCGCATGGCGATGCCTTCCGAGCCGGAAAGCGGGCCGATGATGAAGTCGACCTTGTCCTGCTCAATAAGCTTGCGAGCCATACGGACCGTTGTGTCGGGTTTGGTATCCGTCGGAGCGACGACGGTTTCAATCTTCTTGCCGGCAATGGTGTTGTTCACCTGTTTGAGAGCCAGTTCGACATTTCGGACGCCATCCTGGCCACCGGTCGCGAAGGCGCCTTCCAGCGCCACCAGAATGCCGATCTTGATGGTGCCGCTCTGGGCGAGAGCTGCGCCGGGCAGCATAAGGGCGGCCACCGCGACGGCGCCAAGCAAAGACTTGCGCATTGTTGTTCCTCCCTGCGACGCGGAAGAGAGAGTCCGGCAACCACGCCGGACCTTCCTCATGTGCGTCTCCTAACGCGCCCCTCGCGGGCGCCTGCAGGAAAGCTGCCGATCAAAGCCCCAGCCGCCAATATCCAAGCGTCTCATTTTCGCGGACGCTGTCATGCGCGGGCAGCGCAGCATCTCTCCGACTGCGAGCTCTCCCCTGCCCGGCGGCATTGCTGTTTGATTGGTGTGCTGGCGGGGCAGGATCAACTGATTGCGTCGCCTCTACTACTCATCACTACTCATCCGCCGAGCGGTTTGAGACGAGTCGGATAGGTACGTGCTGATTACCCAATTCCGCCTCACCGCGCTGCCGGAAGGCTAACGCACCACGCAACAGCAATGCGCGTCGGTGCGCTCACAATTCAATTGGCATCCAGACCCCTCCCGCGGCGCTCGAGCGCAATACGGTGTCCACCATCGCGACACCGGCAAAGCCATCCTCGATCGTTGGAAAGGTCACTCCCGGATCAGCAAGCGAAGCGGTACGCTTGGCCACAATAGCTGTGGCCACTTCGGCATAGATCGTCGCGAACGCTTCCAGATATCCCTCGGGATGGCCGGGTGGCGTACGACTGACGCGCTGACCGGCGGCATTCACAGACGTTGCGCCGCGGCGTACCAAGCGTGGTGCGTCACCGAGCGGCGACCAGACAAGACGGTTCGGTTCTTCCTGCCGCCAGTCCAGACCGCCCTTCTCGCCGAAGATCCGTAACCGCAGCCCGTTGTCGTTTCCGGGCGCAACCTGGCTCGCCCACAATGCGCCCCGCGCCCCGTTCTTGTAACGCAGCAGAATTTGCACATTGTCATCGACACGGCGGCCCGGCACGAAGATGGTCGTCTCGGCCAAGATCTGCTCAGGCATCATCCCGGTGACAAAGTGCGTCAGCTGATAGGCATGGGTACCGATGTCGCTGACGCAGCCGCCGGCACCCGCGCGCGCCGGATCGGTACGCCAGTCGGCCTGCTTCTGACCGGTGGCCTCAAGCGGATCGGCCAACCAATCCTGCGGGTATTCGACCTGCACGATCCGGATCGCACCGAGTTCGCCGCCCTGAACCATGGCGCGTGCATGCCGGACCAGCGGATAGCCGGAATAATTATAGGTGACGGCAAATATCCGTCCGCTCGCGCGCGCCTTGTCGCGCAAGCGGCGCGCCTCCTCGATGGTTGTCGTCAACGGCTTATCGCAAATGATGTGAATGCCCGCATCCAGGAAGGCGTCGGCGACCGGTGTGTGCATATGATTTGGGGTGACGATCGCGACCGCTTCGATGCCGTCGGCTCGCGCGGCCTCAGTCTGCGCCATGGTCCGGAAGTCCGAATAGGATCGATCGGATGGAAGTCCGATCGCCGCCGCCGATCGGATCGCTTTATCGGGCGAGGCCGAAAGCGCGCCGGCGACGAGTTCATAGCGATCGTCCAGGCGCGCGGCGATACGGTGGACGGCGCCGATGAAGGCGCCTTCCCCGCCGCCTACCATTCCCAGTCGAATGCGTGGTTCAGCCATGTCGCGCGCTCCTGTCGATCTATTCCGGCGCTCAAATGAGCCCCAATGTCCGTCGGATCTGCGCATCGTCGCTGGCGCCGCCGGCGAAGTCGTCGAAGGCCCGCTCGGTGACGCGGATGATGTGATCGCGGATAAAGCCGGCGCCTTCGCGCGCGCCGTCCTCCGCGTTCTTCAGGCAGCATTCCCACTCCAGCACCGCCCAGCGGTCGAATCCGATGGCAGCCAGCCGCGAGAAGATCGCCTTGAAGTCGACCTGTCCGTCGCCGAGCGAGCGAAAGCGGCCGGCGCGATTGATCCAGGACTGGAAGCCCGAATAGACGCCCTGCCGCCCGGTCGGATTGAACTCCGCGTCCTTGACGTGGAAGGCGCGAATGCGCTCGGCGTAAATATCGATGAAGGCCAGATAGTCCAGTTGCTGCAGGACGAAATGAGACGGATCGTAATTGATCGCGCAACGCGGGTGATTGCCGGTGCGCTCGTAGAACATCTCGAAGGTGATGCCGTCGCAGACGTCCTCGCCTGGATGTATCTCGTAGCAGAGGTCGACGCCCGCTTCCTCATAGGCATCAAGAATGGGACGCCAGCGACGGGCGAGTTCGTCGAACGCCGTCTCGATCAGGCCCGGCGACCGCTGTGGCCAGGGATAAAGGAACGGCCAGGCCAGCGCCCCGGTGAAGCTCACGCCGCCGGTGAGGCCGAGGCGGCGCGAGGCCTGCGCCGCCTTCACCATTTGATCGACCGCCCAGACCTGACGTTCGTTCGGCCTGCCCCTGACTGAAGGCGGTGCAAAAGCGTCGAAGGCTTCGTTGTAGGCCGGGTGAACCGCGACGAGCTGTCCCTGCAGGTGGGTGGACAATTCGGTGATCACCAGACCATGGCTCGCGGCTACCCCGGCAATTTCATCGCAATAGGTTTGGGAAGCCGCGGCCTTGTCGAGATCGATCAGCCGTGGATCGGAGGTCGGGACCTGCACGCCCTTGTAACCGAGCCCTGCCGCCCAGCCGCAGATCGCATCGAGGCTGTCAAACGGCGGCGCATGACCGATGAATTGCGCCAGAAAAATCGCGGGCCCCTTCATGGTGGCCGGCCGGATGGTCGCTGCGGACATGACATCTTCTCCGTTCAGACGGCTGCGCCACGCCAACAGGACGCCGCGTCATTGTCCGACAGGGATGCCGGCCGTTCAATACGCGAAACGATCTTGATCGTTCCCATCGGTGCCTGCCTGCCGGAAGCGGATTGTCAGCCATCGAGGCAAATGCCGGCGTCATCCACGCATCTGAGTGCAGGTGCTATGTTCGGGAACTGCCGTTGGCCCGCCCGGCACCTCGCGTAACGCGTCTCTCATCGGCATGCCCTGCTGCGCGCCGGGCTTCAGGCAACTCAAGGCCGCGGCCTCGCATCCCACTTGCAACGCCTTTTTGAGCGACGATTTTTCGCCAATCATGGAAGCAAAGGCGCCGACAAAGGTATCGCCGGCGCCCGTGGTGTCGAGCGGCCTGATGCTCGGCGCCGGCGCGCGGAACCGAGTATCGTCGGCCGTCACGGCCAAGGCTCCCTGGGCTCCGGCTGTCACCACGCAAGTCAACCCGCCCGATCTGGCGAGCCAGCCACAGGCGGCCTCGAAATCCGTCACGCCTGCGCCGAGCGTGGCAGCAAGGTCGAGCGCCTCGTGCTCGTTTACGATGAGGTAATCCGTCGCTTCGAGCAGATCGCGGATCATCGGGCCTGTCATCTGATCCGGGACCGGCGCCAGGTTCCAGACAACCTTGCCATTGGCAGACTTGACCTCGCGCGCAACGTGAAGGGACTCGGTGTACGGCACCTCCATCTGCAGCACCAGAACGGTGTCGGCGTTAAAGAGCGTCTCCGCGACATCGGCAGCGCAGGCCGTATTGTTAGCGCCGCTCGCCACCGTGATCGCGTTTTCTCCGCTCGGATCGACCGTGATGAACGCGCAGCCCGTCGGCTCATCGACCCTGACGATCTGGCTGGTGTCGATGCCGTTGCTAGACAGGTTCTTGAGCGACTCCTCGCCAAATACGTCCCGCCCCAGTCGGCCCGCCATGCGGACCTTTCCAGGGCCGGCGATCCGTGCGGCGGCGACCGCCTGGTTGGCTCCCTTTCCGCCGAAGTGGGTTTGATAGGATGGAGCCAGCACCGTCCGGCCGGCACCGGGAATGACCGGCACCCTGGCGACCAGATCGACATTGAGCGAACCGAACACAAGGATCATCGCCCACTCCCCGGCAAAGGCCTCAGCCTTCCGCGTCCATTTCGTGAAGCTTCTGGACGCGTCGCCGGAATTCTTCGTCCGTCGAAAACTCCGCGGCGAGAAACGAGGAGATCAGATCGTTGGCGAGCCACGGTCCGACGATCTGCGCACCAATGCACATGACATTCACATCGTCATGCTCGACGCTCTGATGGGCCGAATGAACGTCGTGACAGACCGCGGCGCGGATGCCCTTCATCTTGTTTGCGGCGATCGAAGCGCCAACGCCGGTGCCGCAAACCATGATACCGCGCGCGACTTCGCCAGACGTGACCTTTTTTGCCACGGCCCGCGCGATATCGGGAAAATCCACCGGCTTCTCGTCATAGGAGCCGACATCGACGACCTCGTGGCCGAGGCTGCGGATATGGTCGATGACGGCTTGCTTGAGCGGCCAGCCGGCGTGGTCGGATCCTATGACAAGGCGCATGTGATTTCCATTTCGTTGTTTTTGGGACCGTGACAGCCGCACCCGGCTGTCACGGTTGTGCTTCGTTCAACCACGCATGTCGGGCGGCAGCTCGACCCCGTGGAATTTCTTGTAGATGGCGTTGAGCTTGCCGTTCTTGACGTTTTCGGTGATCCACGCGTTGAGCTTCTCCAGCAGGCGCGGCTCACCCTTCTTCAGCCCGATGGCGAGTTCGAAGCTGGCGAGCGGGATCTTGGACTCGAAAATGCGCGCCGGATTCTTGACGCCGATCTGGTTGATGATCGTGGCCGACGAGCCGACGCAATCGACCTGGCCGGAGACCGCCGCCGTCACTCCGGTGGCATCGTCGTCATAGCGCGCGATCTTCAGTTCCTTGTCCTTCATGTTCGACAGCATCGTATCCTGCGTGGTGCCGCGCGAGACGCCCACGGTCTTGTCCTTCAGGTCCGGCCAGTCCTTGACGTTCAGTGACTTAAGGCAGCCGATATCCGATTGCAGCGTCGCGTATTTCTTCGAGAAATCGATCACCTTCGCCCGCTCAGGCGTCACGGACAGGGTGGATATGATGATATCCGTCT
Source organism: Bradyrhizobium sp. AUGA SZCCT0431 (assembly GCF_018131065.1). Taxonomy (NCBI): domain Bacteria; kingdom Pseudomonadati; phylum Pseudomonadota; class Alphaproteobacteria; order Hyphomicrobiales; family Nitrobacteraceae; genus Bradyrhizobium; species Bradyrhizobium sp. AUGA SZCCT0431. The sequence goes on from NZ_JAFCLR010000001.1 coordinate 129,299, forward strand.
TGCCGGTCTGCACATTCGGGATCCGCGTCGCGCCGGTCGTCTGGATGAATTCCAGCTCGAGGCCCCAATCCTTGGCCAGCAACTGGGCAACCTCGACATCGGAGCCGGTCGGCTTCATGCTGCTGTCCATCATGCCGGACGGGGGAATGGCAAGGTCCGTCGAGATACGGATCTTCTTGGCCTGCGTGATGTCATCGAGCAGGTCGGCCTGCGCCGGCCGGTCAGCCAGCACGACGAGACAGCAGGCAGCGACGGCGCTGCTCCAAATCTTCCGGTTTCCGATCATTGGGTTTTCCTCTCCTGTTATGATTTTAGATTGCCCGTCCCCACGAACTGGACGAGTTCCGGCGTCGTCGGTGCCGTCAGGATCGAGGCCGGCCCGGTTTCGTGAACCTTGCCGCGATGCATGAAGACGATCCGATCGGCGATGCTCCTTGCAAAGCCCATTTCATGCGTGACCATCACCATGGTCATGCCATCGGCGGCGAGCTGTTCGATCACCTTCAGGACTTCGCCCGTCAGTTCAGGATCGAGCGCCGAAGTCACCTCGTCGAACAGCATGACCTTGGGCTGCATGGCGAGCGAACGCGCGATGGCGGCGCGTTGCTGCTGACCACCGGAAAGCTGCTCGGGATAGGCGTGAATCTTCTCTTCGAGACCCACCTGCGCCAGCACCTTGTGCGCCAGCGCCTTCGCCTCGGACAGGTCCATTCGCTTCACCGAGCAGGGCGCCAGCGTGATGTTCTGCTCGATCGTGAGGTGCGGAAACAGGTTGTAGCTCTGGAATACGATACCGACATCCTGTCGCAGAGCCCGCAGATCGACATCTGGAAGATCAACCCTGCGTCCGCAGACGGTGATCTCGCCGCCGTCGACCTTCTCGAACCGGTCGATGCAGCGTAGCGCGGTGCTCTTGCCTGAACCGGACCTGCCAATGACGGCAAGGACCTCGCCGCGCTCGACGGTAAAGCTCACGCCATCGAGCACCTTCAGCGAGCCAAAGCTCTTCTGCACGTTGCGGAGCGACACGATGGGAGTGGAAGATGCGGTTTGCTGCATGTCAGGCCAGACTGAAGTTGTTGGCACTGCCACGTCCCATCCGCCGCTCCAGCTTCTGGCTGAACAGGGACAGCGGGTAGCACATGGCGAAGTAAACGACGGCGATGATCGCGTAGACGATGAATGGCTCGAACAGCGAGTTGTTGACGATCTGTCCCGAGCGCATCAGTTCGACGAAACCGACCACCGAGGCGAGCGAGGTGTTCTTGATGATCTGCACCATGAAGCCGACGGTGGGCGGCGTCGCGATGCGGATCGCCTGCGGCAGGATCACCTTTATCATGCGCTGGGTCCGGCTCAGCGCCAGGCCTTCCGCCGCTTCCCATTGTGGCTTTGGCACCGACTGGATCGAGCCGCGCCAGATCTCGCCGAGATAGGCGGCGACATAGAGGGTGAGCGAAGCGCTGGCGGCGGCAAGCGGCGACATCTTGAGGCCAATGGCTGCCAGTCCGAAGTAGCCGAGGAACAGGATGACCAGGAGCGGCGTGCCCTGGACCAGTTGCACATAGGCGGCGCTGAGAAGTCGCACGGACCTGAGGGGAGAAATGCGCGCAAGTGCGATCGCGAAGCCGACGATACCGCCGCCAATGAGAGCGATCAGGGAAAGCCCGATCGTCCATAGCGCGCCATGGCCGAGGAAAAGCAGGTGGTTGGCGTTGAGATGTCCGCCCATGCGCTACCTCACAACGCCGTGCCGAGCCGCCGCCGGCGCGGAAACAGGACGAGGCCGAGGCACCAGAATCCCGCGCGCATGACGAGCGACAGCAGAATGTAGAGCACGGCAACGATGATGTAGGTCTCGAACGCACGATAGGTATCCGACTGGACGTAGTTGGCCACGGCAGTCAGCTCTTCGGCCGATATCTGCGAGCAAATCGAAGAGGCCAGCATCAGCAGGACGAACTGGCTTGTCAGCGCCGGATAGACCCGCTCCACCGCGGGCAGCAGGATGATGTGCCAATAAATCTGGAAGCGCGACAGCGCAAGTCCTTCGGCGGCTTCGATTTGTCCGCGCGGGATTGCCTCAAAGCCGGCGCGCATGATTTCGGCGGTGTATGCGCCGACGTTGATGGTCAGCGCCGCCACTGCGACGGTGAAAGCGGAGAGTTTCAGCCCGACGCTCGCGAGCCCGAAATAGACGAGGAATATCTGCACCAGCAGCGGTGTGTTGCGGATCGCCTCGACATAGGCCTTGCAGGCGCCGGCGATCAGCGCGCGGTGCGCTCCGCGGCCGACCGCGGCGAGCGTGCCGAGCAGTGCGCCGAACACGGTCGCGAACAACGCGAGCTCCAGCGTGAGGACGGCGCCGCTGAGAAAGCTCGGCCATCGCTCCAACACCGCAGGAAAGTCGAGTTCGATGTTCATTGGAACAGGATCATCCAGCGCTCTGATTGGTCATGCGGTCGTAGACACGGAACAGGGCCTGATTGCCGTTCGCGCCTTCGCCGTGCGCCCGCGCGTCGACATACTGGCTGGTGACGAGCGCGGTTCCGGGCAGTGGCACGTTGAGTGCCTGTGCATGCTCTTGCACCAGCCTGAGGTCCTTGAGCATCAAGTCGATCCGAAAGCCGGCGCCGACGTCGCCTGCGATCATCGCCGGACCGAGCTTGTCCAGCATCCAGGATGAGGCCGAGCCGCCCAACAGGACGTGGCGAAGCAAATCCAGGTCGACGCCGGAGGCGCGACCCAACGCGAGCGCTTCGCAGATCGCCTGGATGTTGATGCCGCAAATCAGCTGATTGCAGAGCTTGACCGTTTGTCCGGCGCCGGAAGCGCCGACATGGGTGATGGTGGTGCCCATCGCTCTGAAGAACGGTTCAGCCTTGCCGAAGGCTTCCGCTTCGCCGCCGGCCATGATCGACAGCGCCGCATTCTTGGCGCCGAGAGGGCCGCCGGACACGGGGGCATCGATGAAGCTGACGCCCGCACGTTGCAGATCCGCATGGATGCGGCGGACCGCGACCGGCGAGATCGTGCTCATGTCCACGATCAGCTTGCCCGCAGGCGGCGATTTCAGAAGGCCGTCCTCGCTGTAGATCACCGCTTCGACATGCGGCGTGTCAGGCAGCATGGTGACAACGAGGTCGCAGCCTCGCCCGGCGTCCGCGGGGTTCTTGGCGCCTACAGCGCCCTCCGACACGACGTCGGCGATTGCGGCCTCGGCAACGTCGAAAGCCCTGACGACATGCCCAGCCTTGAGCAGGTTGCGGACCATTTCCCGGCCCATGGTGCCAATGCCGATGAAGCCAACGCTTCCCTTGCCGTCCCGTCCCATCGTTTCTCTCTTCGTATCGTTGTTCTCGTCGATAGCAGTCAGCCTGATATCTGCCGGCTGTCTTTCTGGCCGACGACGGCGCGCCGTCGGTATTCATCCCCGATCGCAAAATGTCGGCGCAGCGTCGTGTCCGCCCGCTCGGGGTCGCGCGCGACGATCGCGTCGAAGATGCGCTTGTGATCGTCGATCAAGTACGTTTTCATTGACGGGAAGGCCTGCACGAGTTCGCGGCGGCTGCGGTGCGAATGCGTCAACAGGCCGGCCATCGAATTGTGCAGGACGGCGAGCGTCTCCGAATGGGACGCCAGCACGATCGACTGGTGAAACTCGAAGTCGGCCATGCCGCCCGCATCGGCTTCGTCGATCGTTTCCGAAATTCTCGCCAGCGCACGCTGCAGACGCTCGAAATCGGCGATGCTGGCGCGCTCGCAGGCCAGCCGAACGGCCTGACATTCGATCGCGATGCGCGCCTGCATCACGTCGTCCACCATGTCGGCCTGCTGGGCCAGCGCGAAGGTGAAGAAGTCGTTGAGCACGGAGACGTCCGGACGCGTCACCACGGTGCCGATGCGGTCACGAATTTCGACGATGCCAAGCATGGTCAGAGCCCGCAGGGCTTCCCGCACCAGCGGCCGGCTCACGCCGAGCTGTGTCGCGAGCTCACGTTCGGAGACCAGACGGTCGCCTGGCTTGAGCGAACCGGCGATCAACCGGTCGCGCAGGAAGGCAAAGACCTTCTGGAAACCCTTTTCTCCCTCGGCCGCTCGCTTGAGTTCCATTCCCATCGATCTTTTTTGTTATTACCTTGGTAAGACCAGTAGGATGACCAGAAAGCCGGCGTCAAGCCCCTTTTTTGGTGTTGGCACGGCATACTCGCGCGTGCACGACAGGCTCGAAACAACCGATGAAGGCCTGTCAGACGTGGAAGAGCCGATCAAGGTGAAGCGCTTGATGATGAGAAGGTCGACAAGGCTTCCGGTTCGCCGGGGACACATCAAGATGACGCCATGCCGGCTCAGCCCTTATGCCGATGAGCGGAGCGAACCGCAGCTAGAGTGGGAAGATATTAGCCGTGACCACGGACCAGCCGCGAAAAACCAAACGTGGCATCAGAATCCCCCGCGGTCACCGCGCCGTATGAATCATGCGAAACAGCTTCACGGCGCCGTTGGATACCGTGAACGCTGTTTTCGTGGTAGTGGCGGCATCAAACTAGGCACACCAGCACAATTTCCGAAGTCCCTACGTCGTGACGGCCGCGCGACCGCTTAGTCAGCATGATGGGGTTTTCCCCAATCACTACCCCTGCCTGGAGGCTAACTCTTTGATTTTCACGTCGTGGCAATTTGCGGTGTTCGTGTCTGGGGTATTCGCCCTTTATTACTGGCCATTCGCTCGCCCGTATCAGGTCTACATCTTGGTGGTTGCAAGCCTGTTCTTCTACGGATTCGGGCAGCCGGAATTGCTAGCGCTGCTCGCGATAGCGGTCTTCGGAACTTACTTCTTCCTCTTGAAGGCCATGGTTCAACGTAAGTTGTGGCTGCCGGCCGGCGTTGCATTCAATCTCGTGCTATTAGCCTTTTTCAAATACAAATTGCTATTTGTCGATCCCTCCTCACCGGCGCTCTCGGATGTTGGCGCGATCGACCTCTTGCTGAAACTCCCGCTCCCAATAGGCATTTCGTTCTTCGTCTTCCACAACATTAGCTTGCTAGTGGACATGACGAAGCGCACCGGCCCTGCTCCCTCCCAATGGGACGTGTTTCTTTACATTATATTCTTCCCGCAGCTCGTCTCCGGACCTATCACGCGCGCGGAAAACTTTCTGCCGCAAATCCAACCGAAATTTTTCAACGAGGTACCGTTCGTCGAGGCGGCGAGATGGATCGTCACCGGCTACTTCTTCAAGCTATTTGTCGCAAACAACCTCAACACGCTTACGACCAACATGGATTATCCTCTATACCATGCGCTTCGAAGCAGCGACCGTTGGCTCTGCCTATTCCTTTATAGCTATCAAATCTATGCCGACTTTTTCGGATATTCTGCTATCGCGATCGGGCTGGGGCTGCTGTTCGGCTACCGCCTGCCAATCAATTTCAACTTGCCCTATATCTCGCGTTCGTTTGCTGAATTTTGGACGCGCTGGCACATTTCGCTGTCAACTTGGCTCCGCACCTATCTCTACATCCCGTTAGGCGGCAACCGCGATGGTCAAGCGCGGACGTACCTCAATCTAATGATCGTGATGGGCCTGGGTGGCCTTTGGCACGGCGCCGGATTGAGCTACCTGGCATGGGGGCTGATGCACGGCCTCCTTCTGGTGATTGAGCGTCCGTTCCTGCCCTTGATAGAAAAACTTGCAGCGATTGCCGCTCTGCGTCGCGTGATCGTTGCGGCTCGCATGCTTGTTGTTTTTTTATGCGTCTCCTTCTTATGGGTTTTTTTCAAGCTCCCGAATTTCGAGCATGCGATGGATTATATTTCTGGTATGTTTATTGATCAGTCCGTGCCTAGCCCTGCGCGCATTTACCGAAGTCTGGCGCTGATCTATGCCCTGCCAGTTCTCATACAGCATTTTATCACCTCGGAGAGGCTCGTTGTGCTCCGGGGCAACCTGGATCCCTTTGTGTATGGCGCGATGGCAGCTCTGATGCTAATCGAGGCCGGTCCCGACACAGCGTTCATATATTTCCAGTTCTAGGTTGGACATGGACCGTACTACCTCGATGAACTGGTTCGTGAAGGCGAGCGCTGCATGTGCCGCAGTACTGGCAATGTGCTGGATAGCTCCTCAGCTCTTCAATGACATCCCGGACTTTCCCGCGACCACGACGGATGAAATACAGTCCAGGATTGCCGATCGTTATCTCAACAGTCCCGTTGCTCCGATCGCGTTAACGGGCAGTTCATTCACCGTGCGATTGCACGAAGAATTTTTTCATAAACTTTACGTTCGAAATCTGGCGCTGCCTGGTGGATCTCCGTTGACCGGGGCAGCAATGATTGAGGCGACGGCTGCTGTTCGGCCGCGGCTCATAGCTATCGAGACCAACACTCTTTCTCGCGGTATCGACCAGGCAATGGTTGAGAGGGTCCGCACGAGTAATGCGGAGCCTGCGCGCGCACCAATTAATTTCAGGCCCCTTCGCACATTAGCCGCGTTGTACCAGCAAAAGCTCGACGATTGGCGGCGCTTTGACAGAGATGACAAATCCGCGCTTCTTCAGCAATCGGCTCTAGAAGAGGCAATTCTACGAAAGCCGCCGGCCCCCGAATACAACCCACTTGCGCTCGCTGCTATCCTGGCTGAGTGGAATAATCCGGAACACGATCAGATCATCCGTCGAAACGTAGCCGAATTGAAGCACATCGTGGAAACGCTCGAGATGCAAAGCATTTCGGTGTTCTTTTACGAACTTCCTCTGGGCCCCGCATTCGCGCGGTCCCGATACATGACAACGGGCCGGTCAGCGATGGCAGAGGCCTTTGGGCACGACCACGGCAAATGGCTATCATTGGACTATCCATCCGACGAGATCCGATGGACCGATGGAGCACATCTTGACGACCGATCGGCTATCATCATGGCCCGCTCTTTGGAGAGAGCGATCGAGCGGAAAATGGGTAGCGAGGTGGTAAAGCGGACATCCTCAGACCTTGCCCGCTAGGTTGGAGTCACCATTTCGAAGCCTAACCTGGAGTTTCGAATGGCACGGCCGCGCCAGCGTGTTTGTTTGCAAGACGTCAAACGGCTGATCATCGCCGATGAACTGCGCCAGAAAAATCGCCGGCCCCTCCATGGTGGCCGGTCGGACGGTCGCTGACATGACATTCTCCCCGGTTCAGGCCGCCGCTGCGTTACGCCAGACACCGCCTTGTCCGACAAGGATGCTGGCCGTTGCAGGCAGTCCCGTATGCTTTTCAACGAAACGCATCGCAACGGAACGCAAATTCGCGTTCCCGCAGCGCGTTGCGCCCGAGGTTTGCAGGTAATCTTCGCACCTCTCGAAATGAGAGGGCGCAGGGAATGCCGGATGCGCGCTGCACCCGCGGTCTCGTGTGCGATTGTGCATAAGAATGCTGCACACGAGCATACAGGGCAGCGGAGGCAATCCGACATTCCCTGCGCAATGGCTTTACGGCTTATAACGCGCTCTCCCCGGTGAGACGGCCTCTATTGCCACCGTCACCCCTCGGAAGCGTTAGCTTCTTCAGAGCTTGACGCCGTTACGGGCGCCAGGACCACACGCTTTCGCCGTACGCCTTTGCCGCGACCGTCAATCGCGACATCAGCGTCCACCGCGACCTGCCCCTCGTTGTGACGATGGCCAACGCCCCTCTGAGTGGGACAGGACGGCTATATATGTGCAGGTGATTTGGGGTGGGAGGGAAGAGGAATATTTTTGATTTCGGGGCTTGACACGACTTCCGAAAATCGGAAGTGATTTGCCCGACGTCGCCTATACGCTTGGTACCAACTTTAGCCATTCATTCTTGATCCATGAATCGTCCGTGTTTTGCTAAAGCGGGGATAAGGACGTCGTCCGCAAAACTGCACCCTGTCGAAACGATTGGTTTCTGGCCGGCCTTCTTAGCCTCTTCTGGCGCATGACCTTCTCCGGCATCGAGGCGAGCAAGCATGGGCGCGTAACCAGGCTGCCATGCTTGGGCAGAAGGGAAATTGGCCCGCAAGCTAGAAAGGATAGCCATGCCCGCATGATCGAGGTCTCCCCAAAACGCAGCATTGACATCAATCTTGCTGTAGAGCGCAGCGTTGAATGCTTGTATCTCAGTTGCATTCGAGATCGAATCCAAACAGTAAAACACTCGCGAACCCAGTGATTTACGTATCCGCCCAGCCGCCCCCATAAATCCGCTGGAATAGATCAGCGCGGCTCCGTCATATGGCGAAGGGCGCTGCTCACGGAGTGCCGCTCCTGCGTCGCGCATCGCGCGCTCAAACGTGGTCCTATTCTCAATGAAGAGCATCCACGAAAACGTTCCCGCGAAATAGACGCTCAAGTGGATCGGCTGCGCCGGATAGGGACATTCTTCCAAATCTAACAACGCCGCAATAAGGTCAGCCCTGTTGTCGAGAACTTTCGACAGCCCCCAAAATGCCCGGCTGGAAACTTCCCGCAAGTATCGGTTTTCCCACCTATCGTGATGATCGCGAATAGAGATCAGACGCTGGAAGACCTCTTCCGCGGATCGTCCAGGTATAATGAAAGGAAGTGCCGCGATGACAGTTTTGGCTTCGCCGCTGAGGTCACTGGATTGTACCAAGCCGCGCCATGCCTCCGAATATTTCTGGCCCGGCCGCGGGCGGCCGTAAAAGACGCGAAGGCGGTCCTCGTTGGCCGGCGTGGCTGATATTTCGAACACGGGTTGACGGTCCTCGCGCGCACCGTGGCGAGCCGCCCGGCGGTATGCGAGAGTTCCAATGCCTGCATCGGCGAGCACGTCAATCACGTGCCATGCGATTTCGCGGTCGGCAATGGTCTCCGCATTGAATATCTCCGGTGCCGTGTTCACGTCGATCGGGATCCTGACGGCGTTCGTCCTATCTTCCGGCCGCGACCTATCAAGCCGATCGAGCGCGCTGCCGAGCAGTCGCTTCGCGAGCGGGTCGGCGAGGGCGGTCTCGGGAGTCATTCTGCCGCTATGCCGACGTCTGTCTTGAGTGGATTCGCGAGTTCGAACTTCGCGGTCACGTCCCGGACCGTGTTGCGGCGGTGCTCTTCGTAGATTTCTGCGATCCGCTCCTGTTCGAGGTCGACTTCGTCGATCCAGGTCTGCGACCCAGCCGTCGGCGCCTTCGAGAAGCTGATGCGCCGATTGAACACGTCCATTAGGGCGGCCATCGACTTGGTCGGCGCGGCGCAAACGAGTTGGAAGCCCATTTCCTTGGTCAAGAAGTCGATGACGCGCCGCGTCCGGGTCTCGTCCATGTTCTTGAAGACCTCGTCCAGGAACAGGGTGCGGAAATGAGAGATCTTCTGTTTCGAGAAGAGCTTGAAGCTCGCCGCGAACACTGCGGCGCGGATGATGTAGAACGGCGTCTCAGCCTCTCCGCCAGATCCCGTTCCCCACGTCGACAGGCCGCGCGGATCGCCGCCTTTCGACGACTTCTCGAAGTCGTATTTCTTGTAATTCCGGTAGTCGGCGATCCGGTTGAGCTCACGCATCGAATGTTCGATGTCGTTGGACAAGAGAAGCAATCGGAGCGCCGCAAGCGTCGCCGCCTCCGCGGGCTCGAAGCCGGCCACCGAGAACAGATCGGCCGGCCCGGCTTCGGTGCGTTCCCGCACGGCCCGGAATAGGTCGAGATACTGGCTGTACTCTTCGCGCAACGACTGCGTCATGAGGATCTTGTCGCCGGAGAAGCTGATGTCCTCCAAGCTCTTGTTGACGACGTCGATGGTCCGGTCCGGTCCCGTCACCCTCTGCAGGATGCGCAGGCAGAAGTTCGACGTGAACGACCTGGTGAACTGCTGTTCCGCCAGGACCAGCTTTTCGCGCTGCTCGACGAGGCCGGTGTCCCGCTGGCGCCTTATCTGGTCGACCACCTGCTCGAACTGGGACCGAAGCCACTCCGTCATGAGTTCGGGCGAGGGAGAGGGGGAAGGATACTGCAGAGCGTGGACAAAGATCTTCTGGTATTCGAGCGCGTCGCGATTGTAGTCGCGAAGCACGTTTTCGGCGGCGTTCTTGGCGTCCTGTGCCCCCGACCGCCGCTCGATGTTGCGGTCGTGGAATGACTTGACCGGCCGTCCGGATTCGATCTCCTGCCGGTATTGAGTTTCGTAGGGCATCTGCTTGATCGGCGGAACGCAGGAGAGCGCAACCCTCCAGTTTTTTTCTGCCCGTTCAGTGTCGGGCGTCAGCTTGTCGATCTCAATGTTTTCGTCGGTCGCTTTTTCATCGGCGATCCGGATGTCACGGTTGAGTTCGCCGACCTTGGGAAGCAAATCATTCTTGCGCTTGGTGAACTCGAAAATCTGTCCCTTGGCTTCAGCAGCCTGCTGCTCCAGATCCGCAATGCTGGAAACGTCGAGGCTTTCGAGTTCCTGAGTCGCGGCATTGAGTTCCTTCCCCGCCGACTGGAACGATCCAACGTCCAAGTCCTGCAGTTCGGCCTGCTTCGCGCGGCCCATCAGGGTGATGGCATTCCTGACGCTCTGTTCGCTGGTCGACTTGGTCTCGATTTCCTTGGTGGTCTGCTCGATCGCAAGAGCGAGAACCTCGGCCTGACGGCGACGAACTTCGATGCCGAACACCAGCTCCTCGTCGGGCTCCGACCTGTTTCGGTAGTTGTATCCCGCGACCGAGACACCGTCCTGGAGCAATCCGCTGCGGACGTCCTTCAGCGCGTCCTCGGTCGCAACACAGACGCTGCGACCGTAACGCGCGGTCAGGTAACCGAGCGCAACCCGGTCGTCGCTCCTGAGCTTGCAGACCAACGAGTCCGGTACGGCGGCGCCCGCATCCCTGAGGGCCCGGCCTATCTGGGCGACCGAGGGGCGGGCGCCGCCGGCATCGCGGTAGGAACGCAGCAACGCGATGACCCGGGTTTCATACTCCGGTTCGTAGAGGATGGCGAACCTGTCGCCGCCAATGAAGCCTTCCACCGCGTTCTGCCATGACGGGTCTTTCATCTCGACGACGTCGCAGAGTATGCGTGGCTTCGCCTCGGGCAGAACCCGAGCCAGGTGCGCGACAAATTCCGAGACGCCGCGCGGATAGTTGGTGCGGCCGGACGCCAGCGCCTGACGCTTAGTCTCGCTCTCGCTGCGCTTCGTTCTCAGCAAGTCCAGTTGCTGGCGCAACCTGTCGTGGGCGAGGAGGAACGTCTCGGCGACGGCGTCGATTTCAGTGGTCCAGCCTGAACCGACGGCGGCGTCGATCGCTACGATGGCTTCCTGGAGGCTGGCGGCGGCGCCGCCGTCGAGTCCATCCTTTACGGCGCGGAAGTGCCCTTCGATTTCAGGCGGGTGAACCCCGTCGATCTTCTCCCCGACCGCGGAAAGCCTTATCGCAGCATCGCGCAGGTCGTCGATGCCCGAGCAAGCGGATATCGATTGCCGGATCACGTTCCGGGCGGCGCTCAACGTGAGGGTGGCGCTCCGCAGCTTCTGCTCGAAGCTTCGGATCGTGTCGCCGCTTCGAGCGATCCGGTCCTGAATGCCTAGTCGGATGCGATGGACGTCGCTGTCGTTGATGCGTGTCTTCAGCCGTTCCCAGGCGTCGTTGTGGAGCGCGGCCTGGGCGTCGCAATGGACGATTTCTTTGTTAATCTCGCCGAGAACGGCGGTGGCCCTCTCTTTCGCGTCGAGAGCTTCGTTGCGGCGGTTGACGGCGTCCTGCAGCTGCCTGGCGGCTTCGAGTGCCGCAAACATCCACTCCTCGATGAAGTGTTTCGCGCCCTCGTTCAGATATCCGTTGGCCTCCTCCAGAAGGCGGACGTTGTTCTCCATCCGCTCGGCCTGGTGTCGCAGGTTCGAGACGTCGGTGATCGTGGTCTTGAGAGTCTCGATCATCCTGGCGTTGTCGTCGGGCTCCAGGATGTCCTCGCGGATCAGTGCGTCGATGTCGTCAGGCTGCCGGTAGGCGATCGAGTTGACGAAGGCGCGCATGCAGCCTTCCGCCTCGCGCCGGTCTACCGGGGAGGACTGTCCCTTGAGGGTCGCGTAGAGACGACAGACGTATTCGGTCTTTGTGCTGTAGTCGCGAACGGAATCCCTACCGAACTTCTTGCGAAGGGCGACAAGAAGCTCGTTGACCGGAATGACCTCCTCGGTCCCGTCGACGATCCTGATGAGGTCGGCCGCGCCGATCTTGGCGCCAAAGACGATGATCCGGACGTCTTCCAGCGATTTGAAGACAGGCTGGTTCGCCAACCTCTCGAGCCGCGCTTCCGTGCCCACGATGGCGGTGAACGGCTGGCCCGCTCCGTCGTCCCTCCCGTCCGGCTCGAAGTAAAGGCCGGCATAGCCGTGGGCGCCGTGCTGGCGGTGCGGCTCGGCGCTGTCGTCGGCGCCAAGGACGTAGGACGCGATCGTCCGCTTCGTCTTCTTGCTCGACGAAGTCTCGCTTTGGGCCGAATTGTATTTGGCGAACCGCAACTCGTTTCCCGTCATCACACCGATCACGGCATCGATGAACGAGGATTTTCCCGCGCCCGTTTCGCCGCCGAGTAATACGATCTCGGCAAGTTGCACGTCGCCGATCGGGAGCTGGCCCCAGTTGACGGTCGTCACCTCCTTCATGATCATCCGGCGGCATCCATTTCCATGTCGTCGATGCCCGCCGGGGACTCCGTCACGTCTTCCGAATTGTCGCTGGACTGCTGGATCGAGGCGACCGCGGCAGCTACCGCGCTGTCGTAGACCAGCGAGGCGATCTCCGGCCGGATGCTGATGACGGCATCTTCGTCCTTGAGTTCATCGATGTTGAATTCGGCGACGCCGTGCTTCTTCAGCTTCATGAAGATCGCCTTGCGATGCGAGTCTGCGGCCGGCAGGTCGACCTTGAAGTTGACCTTCATGGCCGTGACGAATTCCGTCACCCTGACGGCGACCCGGCCCCCGGGACCTATCCTGCGTTCTACGATGAGTTCGTCGTAGAGCAGTTTCAGGGTCAGCAGGGCCGCCGTGAAGTCCTTGTGAACGGCTCCCTTCAATTCACGCCGGATCTCGATCTCCTCGCCGATATCGGGCAGGCCGATATCGCGCGCGCCGAACGGCTGGAGACGAAAATGCGAGGTGCTGGGATCGTGAAACAACGACGCGCCGTAGACGAACGCGAGCACATCCTGGATCTCGTCCTGGCACCGTTGGGCGACCATATAGAGAGCACGGTGCCGTACGCCGTCATCGCGCGAAAGAAAGCCGCGGCTGATGAGGAGGGCGTTCACCGCCTGGAACTCCTCCAGCTTGACGTTCTTGGTCTTCAGTCGGTCCTGGATCGACTTCATCTCAAGCCCTCTGCGAGATCTTGTGGTCGACGGTGCGAAATACGCCGTTAGAACGGCGTTCCTCTCCCAGCGAGACCGTCAGGCCGGTCTCCGCTCCGAGGCTCCGGACAATCTCGACGGCGGACATTGCAGCGAGCAGTTGGCGGGCATCTCCGACGGGCAAATGCGTCACCGAGGTCGATCCGCCATTGGCCAGCACGGCGGCATGGACGCGGCTGACCACCTCCTTGGCCGGCACCGCGAAGGCCGCGGTCATGGCGTTGCGGATGTCCGCCGCCAGCATTTCCTCCCGCGTACGGTGCTTGCGGACGATCGCGGTCGGCGTCCGTACCCGATCGGCGCGGTCCGCTATCTTTAGGTCTGCCGGATCGATCAGATCGGCGCGCTGCGGGAACAGGTGGTGGAGCATCTCGCGGCAGATTTCGTCGCGCTCCTCGTCGCCGGCTGCCGCGAACATGCCGGCGAACCTGATCAGCGGATCGTCATTGCCGACGGCGCTCAGCTTGATCAGTCTGCCGATGAGGATCGCGTAGTTGGTCGAAAATTCACCCACGACCCGATGGAGCTCTTCGTGCTTGATGTCCCGGGTCGACTCGACGACCCTGCGGATCCTCGCCAGCATCCAAGTGTGCAGCCGCTCGCCGTTGGCTTCCTCCTCCAGCGCGGGATGCTCCTCCATCATCTTTCGGTCCGCCGCCTCCAACACCGCGGGATTCATCGACGCTATGCTTTCGGTCAGGTCGACGATGTCGGAGGCGTGGTTGTAGATGTTGTCGCTGTCGAAGTAGCGCGAGGCGCGCTTATCGAAATCGTTCACGCCCAGCATGTATCCGACGAGGGCCTCCTTCGATGTCGAGAAGGAGTGGCCCATGATGCGGCGCTGGTGCTCGGTGAAGAGATCGGAAACCTGGCAGACGTCGTCGAAGATGGTCGAGGCGTACTCGTAGGCGTCGACCAGATATTCGTGGTTGCCTTCCTCGGAGAAGGCCTTCAGCGCCCCCTTGCAGGCCCGTACGCTGCGCTGGCGCGCAACCGACGTCTTGCGCCGGGTGTCCGCGAACATCTTGGCGATCCGCTTGCCCTCCGGCGTGAAGCGCCAGAGCACCTTGAGGTAGGCGGAGTCGTTGTATTCCTCGATCATGCCGAAGCGCTTCAAGCGCTTACGAACCTTGTCGGCGTAGTCGCGATCGTCACCGGCTCCGTCGAGTTCCTCGTCACCTTCCTCGCCGGAAAAGATCAAAGACCGGTTCTTATCCAACGCGTCCACGATGATTTCTGTCAGCGCGAGCCGGTCCAGCACGATCTCATAATCGGCATTCACCCCGAGCGTGCGTTCGTAGATTTCCGTAGCCACCTCGAAAAACACGGCGCGATGCCTGCCGGTAAAAGGCCGGAAAATATCGACGCGGGCCTTGGACAGGAAATGATCCGGCATGAAACGGGTCTGAGCCTCGGTCGATTATTTTATGCACAAATGGTAATTATAAGCTGCAAATGAAGCTATCGTCCACCACCGGACGAGCCGACGAAGCCTGGAATTGCGAGACGCAGTAGTTCTGGGATTGACCTACAATCAAAGCTTCATCTGTTCGACGCCCTTGAGGGCGGCAGTCAGCTGGCCTTCAACGCGAAAAACGGCCAAATCGCACGGGCAACAACCATCTATTCCGCTCCGGCGGGCTCTGTGGCTGAGATTCGCAGACTGTATGGCGGAGAGGGAGGGATTCGAACCCCCGATAGGCTTGCACCTATGCCGCATTTCGAGTGCGGTGCATTCGACCACTCTGCCACCTCTCCAGGCGCCATTTCGGGGTGATTCCTCGAGGCCCCGCGGTCGGGGCGAGTTCTAGGCGAGGACGGCGGGCCAGACAAGGCGCGGGGGCAAGATTTTCGCTGGTCCCCAAGCGGACCCAGGACCTGAAAAAAGGAGCCAAAAAATGGAGCATTTGACGATTCGCGCCAATGGCGCCGCGTTCCATGTCGCCCGCGCCGGGAAAGGGCAACCGCTATTATTGCTGCACGGCTGGCCCGAATTCTGGCTGACCTGGGAGCCGGTCATGGCGCGGCTCGCCGATCGCTTCACGCTTTATGCGCCCGACCTGCGCGGTTTCGGCGACAGCGACAAGCCCAATGGGCCGCACGGTCCCGATCAGCACGCCACGGATATGCTGGCGCTGATGGACGCGCTCGGCCTCGAGCAGGCCGGCATTGTCGGCCACGATGTCGGCGGCGGGCTGATGCAGCCGATGGCGCGCGCCGCGCCGCAACGCATCGCCGGACTGTTCTTCTTCGACTTCGTCCATCCCGGCATCGGGCCGCGGATGGCGGAGCCGGACCGGCTGAACAACATCTGGTACCAGTCGTTCAACCAGCTGGAGATCGCACCCATGCTGATCGGCGCCAGCCGCGAAAGCTGCCGCGCCTATATCGGCTATTTCCTGAAACACTGGAGCCATCGCAGCCAAGCGTTCGACGACGTGCTCGAAGCTTTCGTCGACAACTTTCTGAAGCAAGGCAACCTCGCCGGCGGCTTTGCGTATTATCGCGGCGCGCATGCCGGGCGGATCCGCATGCTGAAGGGCGAGGCGCCCAGGCTGGCACCGATCGATCTGCCGACCTGCGTTCGCTGGGCAGAACACGACCCGCTGTTTCCCTACGCCTGGACCGATCGGCTCGGCGAGACTTTTTCAAATCTCGATCTTGCGATGTTTGAAGGCGTCGGGCACTTCGCGCATCGCGAAGATCCCGAGCGCGCGGCATCCGAGATCGCGGCGTTCTTTCAGCGCATCGGCTGGAAATGACTCTTTTTTTGACGCATTTTCTTCACGCGAACCGGTACCCACTTCGCTCGAAAACGCTATGAGTGGAAATCGAGATATAAGGTGGGGCCGCCAGACGCGACAAAACACTGGCGGCCCCGTGCCGCTACTTTGAAATTCTGGCCGGGAAGTGCGGCTTCGCCGGTCAGCTGGAGCGACGATTTGACGGTAGCGGCGCGCGCGGAAAGGGCAACGCGATCCCGGTCTTAACCTAACCAGTCAACCTTACCGCGCGCCGACGGAACTCTCATCGCGCGCAGCGCTGGAATCGGAAAGATCGCTCCGGCCCCTTGTTTTCAAGGGTTTTGCGCGATGCGCGCCGGTATTAACCGCACTCGAACGCGCCTGTTAATCTTTACCCTTCTTTGCTTTCTTGTCGTCCTTGTCGCTGTCGCCCTTGTCTTTGGCCTTTTCGCCCCTGCCGTTTTCTTTCCTGCGATTGGTGAAGCGCGCATTGCCGAGACCGGTACCGATGGTCAGCACGCCCCATCGTTCGACATCCTGCATGTAAGGGACCTCGGAAAGCCCCTGCACGACGCCGTCATTATGCATCAACACCGCCGTGTCGTGATCGCCGATCATCGGTATAGCCTCCACGAGACTTTCCGGCAGATTGAATTTGCTGCTCTGCCAATTGCCCGGCAGATTCTGTGCGCCTTTTTCGATCGAGCCATCCCCGTTGATCACACCGGGACAGGCAATGCCGATGAAAGGCGCCAGCTTGTGGCCCTCTGTTTCAGCCTCGGCGATCAGATCCTTCAGCATCTTGACCAGCCGTTTTACCGCGCCCTCGCGCGTCGGCTCGTCGTCGGCATGCCGCCACAGTTCGGACTTCCACACCTCGGCCTTCGAAAGATCGGGCGTCTTCTTCCAGCGCGTCTCGACCACGCCGCAGCGGATGTTGGTGCCGCCGATGTCGACGCTCAGGATGCTGTCATAGCCCTCGAAAATCCATGACGGCGCCAGGTGCAGCGCGCCGATCAGGCCGGCGTCATCCGGATGAAAACGGATCGGCACCAGATCGACGTCATACTCCTCGGCCTTGAGGAGAATCCCGGCGCGGGCGATCGCGAGTTCGCCGACCCGGCTTTGCCGGAATCCGCCACCGACCACGATGCGCTCGGTATCAGCCCAGGCCTTGGTCTTGAGGAAGCGCCCCGTCACATAGGCCAGTTCCTGGGCAAATTCCTCGATCGCGCCGTGCACCAAAGCCGCGGCAGCGACATCCTCACCCACCAGCACCTCATCGAGTTCGCCCTTGGGAATTTCGCCGGAAGATTTCTTGCCGAGCGGGTCGTCGCCGTTTTTCTTCAGCGGCTTGCGCAGCCCCTCCAGTATCTCGCGAAACGCGCCCTTGCTGGCGCGGTCACCGAGGAACCCGTCATCGTCCTTCAGCTCTATATTGAAGCTGTCGACCTCGACGGACGGCAGACGGCCTGCGCCGTGGCGGGCGATGCCCGTTGTTGTGACCGTGTCTTCTGCCATTTTTGCCCTAGCCCAACCGGATTTCGGTGACACAACGGGCGGGGAACCCATTGGTTTCACTTGGGTGAGTGGCCAATCGCGAATGGCGAGCAGCGAACAGGCCGCCCTGTTCGCCGTTTCCTGAACCAAATCCTTCATTTGGCCCGGTTTTTGGGCTCCTTTGCCTTGACTCGGGGCTGCCAGCGGCTATAAGTCCCGGCATCCGGCGCGGGATTTCTCGCGCCGCTTGTTTTTGCGCGAATTTGAGGGCTCACGCCCCGACCGTGCGAAAATCGTACCCATAACGACTGACCAAAAAGCCGACCCGGACATGACCCTATGGGGAGACGTCCGAGGCCGGGATCGAACACGAAGGAATAAAACGATGTTCGCAGTCATCAAAACCGGCGGCCGGCAATACCGGGTCGTTCCGAATGATGTACTCGAGATAGGCAAGATCGCCGGCGACGTCGGCACGATCGTGCAACTTGGCGAAGTTCTGGTGCTCGGCGGTGACACGCCGGTGCTGGGCGCGCCCACCGTGGCCGGCGCCTCGGTCGCGGCAGAAGTGCTGGACCACAAGCGCGGCCCCAAGGTGATCGCGTTCAAGAAGCGCCGCCGCAAGAATTCGCGCCGCAAGCGCGGCTATCGCGACGAGCTCACGGTGCTTCGCATCACCGAGATCCTGGCCGATAACGCCAAGCCTTCGATCGGCCCGCGGCCGAAGAAGGAAAAGGTCGTCGCGGCGCCCGCCGAGGGCGACGAGGCACCGGCGGCCAAGAAGGCGCCCGCCAAGAAGGCTGCGGCAAAGCCCGCCGCAAAAAAGGCTCCGGCCAAGAAGGCCGCAGCCAAGAAGTGATATCAGCGCATCAGGATTTGATGCGTGACAAAGCGTGAAATGATTCCGTCAAGGAATTGATCTAGATTACGGCGAAGTTGGAGACGGGCCATGGCTCACAAAAAAGCAGGCGGTTCATCGCGGAACGGACGTGATTCAGCGGGCAAGCGCCTTGGCATCAAGGCGTATGGCGGCGAGCACGTGATCCCCGGCAACATCATCGCGCGTCAGCGCGGCACCACCTGGCATCCCGGCCTTAATGTGGGCATGGGCACCGACCATACTCTGTTCGCCAAGATCGAAGGTCACGTCGAGTTCCGTGCAAAAGGCAATGGCCGCACTTTCGTATCGGTTGTTCCGATGGCGGAGGCGGCCGAATAGACGGTGGACAACATGAGTCCGCCGGGTCCTGTTGAACCGGCGGAGTCAAATAAGGCTCCAAGGGGAGGCGGGAAACCGGCCTCCCTTTTTGTTTGCGTATGTTTTCGCATTTCAGGAGCCCGACATGTTGCAGGACATCCCGACCCCGACATTGCGTGAAGCGAGTCCATGCGTCCTCGAGACCGAGCGGCTGACCTTGCGCCGGCCGACGCTCGCGGACGTAAAAGCGATTGCGTACCTCGCCAACGATCGCCGCATTGCGGAAAACACCCGCCGCCTGCCGCATCCGTACTCAAGGGATCACGCCGTCGAATTCGTGCGCGCGTTGGCCGGCGGTGGCCGCGCGACCGTGTTCCTGATCGAGAACAACCATTCGCCGCTCGGCATGGTCGGCATCGACTGGCGCGAGCAGGACGCACCGGAACTCGGCTATTGGCTTGGCGTCGAGCATTGGGGCCAGGGCTTTGGCACCGAAGCTGCGCGCGCGGTGATCGATTTTCACTTCGAGGAATTCGATGCCGAGCACCTGATATCAGGCGCCCGCGTCGCCAACCCCTCCTCGCGCAACATCCTGGAGAAATGCGGCTTCCAGTGGAGCGGCGTCGAGCTGCATCGCTTCGAGGCGCTGGGATCGTCGACCCCGGTCGATCGTTTTCGTCTGTCGCGCAGCGTCTGGTCGTCGCTGAAGAATTGGGGCACTTCGACGCGGCGGTAGCGGTGGCTCGTGCCACAACAACAACAAATGTCGTCCCCGCGAAAGCGGGGACCCATAATCCCGGTCGTCTGTTGTTCAGCCGGATGTCGCTCCAGCCTTCGCAAAGTTGACATCGGTGGCTATGGGTCCCGGCTCAAGGCCGGGACGACAGCAGTATTTGTTTCGCGCCTCTTACGCCGGCGGATTAACCACCGTCTCCTCACGCCCCAGCTTCTGCTCGCGCAGGAAGATGTAAAGTCCGGCGCCAATGATGATCGCGGCACCTACGATGGTCGCCGGTGACGGCACGTCCCCCCACACCACGAAGCCGAAGATCACCGCCCACACGATCATCGAATATTGATAGGGCACCACGACGCTGGCCGGCGCCAGTTTCAGTGAGCGGTTGACGCATAGCAGCGCGCACACCGAAATAATGCCCGCCGCGGCAAACAGGCCGAGGCTGCCGGGCGACGGCGTCACCCAACCAAACGGCGACATCACCGCGCCGAGCAGGAAGGTGCCGGCGAATTGCGATGACGCCAGCACGATATCCGGCGTCGCCCGCAGCGAGCGCGTGATCAGCATCAGCAACGCGAATGAAAAGCTGCCGGCGAGCGCGATCATTGCGGGCCAGCTCACGGTCTGTGCCGACGGCCGCAGCGCGATCAATACGCCGGCGAAACCGATCAGAATGGCGGTCCAGCGCCGCCAGCCGACGCGCTCGCCCAGCACCAGCCCGGACAGCGCCGTGACGAAAATCGGCGCCGCCAGATAATAGGTGATGACGTCGGCGAGCGGCAGATAGACGGTCGCGATAAAGAAGGCGGCAACTTCCAGCGTGGAGAGCGTTACCCGGAGCAATTGCAGCCAGGGCCGTTCCAGGCGCGTGAATTCGGCGCGCTGCTTCCATATGATCGGCAGCAGCACCAGGAGCGCCGCGCAGGCGCGCAGCCACAGCAATTGCCCGACCGAATAGGTCGCGACCATGAACTTGCCGAGCGCGTCGCCGAACGAGAACATGAAGATCGACAGCAGCATCAATCCGATGCCGGCCAGCCGCGCGGAACGCTCGTCATAGGTGGATGGTTTTGCGAAGAGGCTCATCGATGAATTCGGCGTTTCCCGACATGGCCGGACAAAAGTGCGAAGCGCGTCTTTACGCTAAGGCCCGGCCACCCACGTCTTTTTTGTTGCTGCGATGTTTTAAAGACGTAGACGCCGCGGATGTCCAGAGCATCAGCGCTACACCGCAGGACCCAGACGCAAAATCGCGAAAACAACCCCATGCAAAGTAGGGGCCCGACTCGCAGCAGCCGAATGAACCAATTGTCGCAGCTTGATCGCTGCGCTACCGGTATCCCCGCCAACTAAATCGGCAGGAACCCGCCATGACCGACTTCGATCCCGCATTGCACCGCATGGTCAGCGAACAGCGCTGGTTCGAGGATTTCAAGCTCGGCGAGCGCTACGTGATCCCGAGCCGAACCCAGACCTCGGCCGTGTTTGCCGCGTTCCAGACCGCGAGCGGCGATACCCACCCGATCCACTACGATGTCGAATATTGCCGCAGCCGCGGCATGCCGGACCTGCTCGCACATGGATTCCAGACCCTGGTTCACACCGCGCCGGGCGCCGGGCTGTTTCCTTACATTGTCGAGGAGTCGCTGATCGGATTTCTCGAGCAGTCGAGTCGGTTCCTCAAGCCAGTCTATGCCGGCGATACCATCTATCCCGCGCTTGAAGTAACCGAACTGGTCCCCGGCCGCACCACCGGCGTGGTGACGCTGCGCTCGAGCGTGTTCAATCAGCGCAAGGAGCTGGTGCTCGAGGGCATGCAGAAGTTTTTGATCCGCAAGCGGCCGACCTGATTGCGTCTCATTCGATCACCCCACGCCCCGATGTGAGCTGGTTGGCGCGATATCACGCCTGAGGGTCCGGAATATCGCCCAAGGCCTCAAAATGGCCCGAAAATTAAGGCTTTTCGCCAATGTTTGATGGCTTGAGGGTTGCCGCAGCGGCCCCCCTGCCTTACCTAGTACCTATTCTGCACCGATTGATCGGAACGAGGCTCCAGCGCTCGTTTGACGCGTTTACCGCAGATAAGTCGACGCAATCTGCGTAAACTTGATTGCATCGCGATCCGCTGCCCAATTCGCTCGAAAACACCATAGAAGCCATTATGAAATTCCTTGACGAAGCAAAGGTCTATATCCGCTCCGGCGACGGCGGCAACGGCTGCGTGGCGTTCCGCCGCGAGAAGTTCATCGAGTTTGGCGGCCCTTCCGGCGGCAATGGCGGCCGCGGCGGCGATGTCGTCATCGAAGTGGTCGACGGTCTGAACACGCTGATCGACTATCGCTATCAGCAGCACTTCAAGGCGCAGAAGGGCACCAATGGCATGGGCAAGGACCGCCATGGCGCCAACGGCAAGTCGATCGTGCTCAAGGTGCCGGTCGGCACGCAGATCTTCGATGAAGATCGCGAGACCCTGATCCACGACTTCACGACGCTCGGCGAAAAATTCGTGCTGGCCGAAGGCGGCAATGGCGGCTTCGGCAATGCGCATTTCAAATCCTCCACCAACCGCGCACCGCGCAACGCCAATCCCGGCCAGGAAGGCGAGGAACGCTGGATCTGGCTGCGGCTGAAGCTGATCGCGGATGCCGGTCTCGTCGGCCTGCCCAATGCCGGCAAGTCGACCTTCCTCTCGGTCGTCAGCGCCGCAAAACCAAAGATCGCGGACTATCCCTTCACCACATTGCATCCGCAGCTCGGCGTCGTGAATGCGCAGGGCCGTGAATTCGTGCTGGCGGATATTCCGGGCCTGATCGAGGGCGCGCATGAAGGCGCCGGCCTCGGCGACAGATTCTTGGGCCATGTCGAGCGCTGCCGCGTGCTGCTGCATCTGATCGATGCGACCTGCGAACATGCCGGCAAGGCCTACAAGACGGTCCGCACCGAGCTCGATGCCTATGAGGGACATCTCGCCGAGAAGATCGAGATCGTCGCGCTCAACAAGATCGATGCCGTGACGCCGGACGAGCTGAAGAAGCAAAAGGACCGGCTGAAGCGCGCGGCAAAGAAGACGCCGCTGCTGATCTCGGCGGTGACCGGCGAAGGCATGCCGGAAGCCCTGAAGGCGCTGGTCGAGGTGATCGGCGAGGCCCCGGTTTCGCTGAAGGCCAAGGGCGGCGCGGCACAGGCCGAGCCCTGGACCCCGGCGACGCCGCAGGGCTGAAGTTTGCGGCTCAAGGCGGTTTGCAATCGGTCGTTCGATATTGCAGCATCGGACGATTGGAATCGTACCCTGTGTGAAGCATGCCGCAGCCCAAGAACGTCCTCTGGATCATGTGCGATCAGCTTCGCTATGATTATTTGGGCTGTACCGGCCACCCAACGCTGACCACGCCGAACATCGATGCGATGGCGAAACGCGGCGTGCGCTTTTCAAAAGCCTATGTGCAGTCACCGATCTGCGGCCCCTCGCGCATGTCGTTCTACACCGGCCGCTACATGCGCTCGCACGGCTCGCACTGGAACGGCTGGCCGCTGCGGGTGGGCGAGCCCACGCTCGGCGATCACCTGAACAAGATCGGCGTCCGCAACGTGCTGGTCGGCAAGACCCATATGGCGCCTGACATCGAAGGCCTGAAGGCGCTCGGGATCGCACCGGATTCCATCATCGGTGTGCATGTGTCGGAATGCGGTTTTGAGCCCTATGAACGCGACGACGGTCTGCATCCCGACAACCGGCCCCGCCCGCGTTACGACAATTATCTGCGTGAGCAGGGCTATGAGGCCACCAATCCCTGGGAACATTGGGCCAATTCAGGCGCGGATGACGACGGCTCGCTGCAGAATGGCTGGCTGTTGGTGCACGCAGACAAGGCCGCGCGCGTCCCGGAAGAACATTCCGAGACACCTTACATGACGCGCCGCGCGATGGATTTCATCACGGAAGCCGAAACGGACGGACGTCCCTGGTGCCTGCATCTGTCCTATATCAAGCCGCATTGGCCATATATCGCCCCCGAGCCCTACGCCAGCATGTACAGCGCCGCCGACATCTTGCCGGCGGTTCGTTCGGAGAAGGAGCGCCAGGAAGCCCATCCGGTGTTCGCCGCCTATATGGACATGCGCTACTCCCGCAACATGGCGCGTGACGAGGCGCGGGAAAAAGTCATCCCGACCTATATGGGCCTGATCAAGCAGATCGACGACCAGATGGGCGTGCTGATGCAGTTCCTGGAGAGCCGCGGCCTGCTCGACACCACGATGATCGTGTTCACCTCGGACCATGGCGACTATCTCGGCGACCACTGGATGGGCGAGAAGGATCTGTTCCACGATCAATCCGCCAAAATTCCGCTGATCGTGATCGATCCGTCACGCGAGGCCGACGCGACGCGCGGCACTGTCAGCGACGCGCTGGTCGAGGCGATCGATCTGGCGCCGACCTTCATCGAATATTTCGGCGGCGAGGCGCCGGATCATATTCTCGAAGGCCGCTCCCTGATGCCGCTGCTGCACGGCGCAGCACCCGCCGATTGGCGCAAGGTGGTATTTTCAGAATATGACTACTGCATGCAGGACGTTCGGCTGAAGCTGAACCAGCCGATCGAGCAATGCCGCCTGTTCATGGCGTTCGACGGCCGCTGGAAATATGTTCAGGCCTCAGGCTTCCGCCCGATGCTCTACGACCTCGAAAGCGACCCGCAGGAATTCGTCGATCGCGGCGAAGACCCCTCATGCGCTGACGTGATCGCGCGGCTGCAAGCGGCGCTGTTCGACTGGGCGCTGCATCCCAAGATGCACATCACCACGCCGAACGCGAAGATCGCCGCCTACGCGGAGAACCAGCTTCAGGTCAAGAACGGCGTCCTGATCGGCATCTGGGACGAAGCGGAATTGGCCGCGATCCGCGCGCGGATCGCCGCGCGATAGCGGACGGAGCCCCTCATGCAGCATGTCCTCGCCGCTCTGCTTCTAGCGCTCGCGAGCGTCCTGCCCGCCTCTGCCCAGATTGCCCCGACCGAGACGGAAGTGCGTGCCTATAGCGGCCTGCATGCCGCAGCCGCCCGCGGCGACGTCGCCGGGATCGAACAGCGCATCGCCTCAAATGAAAACAAGGAAGCAGTCGACAGCCGGCAACGAACGCCGCTGCACGTCGCGGTCTACCTGAAAAAGCACGATGCCGCGCGCGCCCTGATCCGGCTTGGCGCCGATCCGAACAAGCTTGAAGCCGACCGTTACGACATCATCACGTTCGCGGCGGTCGCCAACGATTTGCCGATGCTCCGAATCGCGATCGAGGGCGGGGGCAACCCAAAGGCCGTCACCAGCCGCTACGACGGCACGGCCCTGATCGCGGCAGCTCATCTTGGCCATGCTGAAGTGGTGCGAATGCTGATCGACGCGAAGGCACCGCTGGATCACGTCAACAATCTGAAATGGACCGCGCTGATCGAATCCATCGTGCTCGGCGACGGCGGCAGGAACCACACCGAGACGCTGCGCGCCCTGGTCGAGGCCGGCGCCGACATCAATATTCCCGACGGCAGTGGATCGACACCGCTCAAGCTCGCGCGAGATCGCGGCTATCGCGAGATGGTGGCCATCCTGGAAAAGGCCGGAGCGAAGTGAGGGTAGGCCCCTGAACGAGTCCTCGGGCCGATATCCATACGCGTCGGTCGCAGACCTCAATTTGTGATCTTGTAGCCGGTTGCCTTCACGATCGGCTGCCAGAATGCGGTGTCGGCGGCGAGCCTTTGCGTCAATTCCTCCGGTGTCGAGCCGACCGGGATCAGCATTATCGCGAGCAGCTTCTCCTTCACGTCCGGCTTCGTCAGCACCTCCGCAACCGCGGCGCTGACCTTTTTCGCGAAGTCGGGCGGGCTGCCCGCCGGCAGCCACATGCCGTACCAGGCATCGGCCACCAGATCGACGCCGCTTTCCTTCAGTGTCGGAATGTCCGGCAAGAACGACGAGCGCGTGGCACTGGCAATCGCAACGATCTTTAGTCCCCCGTCGCGATGCTGCGCGATCGCATCTGACACTGTCGTGATACCGAACGGTAAATGGCCGCCAATCAGGTCGTTCACGATTAACGCGGAGCCGCGGTACGGCACCTTGGTCATCGAAAGGCCGAGCACCTGCTCGAGCTGCCAACCGGTGAAATGCGGGATGTTGCCGCTGCCCGGCACGCCATAGGTCGCCTTCGCAGGGTTTGCCTTCAGCCAGGCCACCAGTTCCTTGAAATCCTTGACACCAATCGCGGAGCTCGCCGCGATGGCAAACTCGAAGCGAACAAGTTGCGATACGGGCACGAAATCTTTCGCCGCATCGAAGCTTGGCGCGGTCTCGACCATCGGTAGCAGATACATGGTGGGACCGGTGGTTACGAGAATGGTGGCGCCGTCGGGGCTCGCGCCCTTCACTGCCCGGATACCGATCAACCCGTCGCCCCCCGTACGGCTCTCGACAATCACGTTGCGATCGAGCGCAGGCCCGAGATATTGCGCGACCAGGCGGCACAGCGCATCGCCGCTGCCGCCGGCGGCAAACGGGAAGATGATCTTCGTCAGCGGGCCGGACTGGCCAAATGCCTCGCCTGAGCGCACGGCCCATGACAGTCCAGCACATCCCGCCAAAAACGACCGACGATCCATTTATCTTCCCCCCGCAATATTTGCCCCATTACACCAGACTGCGGCCACCATTGAAACATAGCTCATACGGTGCCGGGTCGCTTGCACCGGCCCCCGTCCTGCTGCAAAACAGCCCCCTTCCATAGCGTTCGAAGACCTGATCCATGGCCCGCCCCGCGCTCAAGAATTTTCGCCGTATCGTCGTCAAGGTCGGCTCGTCGCTGCTGATCGATTCAGACGCCGGCGAGGTGCGCTCGTCCTGGCTATCAGCGCTGGCCGCCGATATCGCCAAGCTGCATGGCCAGGGCCGCGACGTGTTGGTGGTTTCGTCGGGCTCGATTGCGCTCGGACGCAGCCGCCTCAAGCTGCCGCGCGGGCCGTTAAAACTGGAGGAAAGCCAGGGCGCGGCGGCGGTCGGACAGATCGCGCTGGCGCGAATCTGGTCGGAAGTGCTCGGCCATCACGGCATCGGGGCCGGGCAAATTCTGGTGACGCTGCAGGACACCGAGGAGCGCCGGCGCTACCTCAATGCCCGCTCTACCATCGCCAAACTGCTGGAATGGCGCGCGGTGCCCGTGATCAACGAGAACGACACGGTTGCCACCAACGAAATCCGCTATGGCGACAATGACCGTCTCGCCGCGCGCGTCGCCACCATGGCGAGCGCCGATCTGCTGATCCTGCTGTCCGACATCGACGGCCTCTACGACGCGCCGCCCAGCGCCAATCCCAACGCCAAACTGATTCCGATCGTGGAATCCGTCACCTCGGAGATCGAGGCGATGGCGGGGGCCGCCGAATCCGAACTGTCGCGCGGCGGCATGTACACCAAGATCGAGGCCGCGAAGATCGCGACCACCGCCGGGACGCACATGCTGATCGCGTCGGGCAAGATCGAACACCCCCTCAAAGCCATCGCCGACGGCGGCCGCTGCACCTGGTTCCTGACGCCGGCCAATCCCGTCACGGCGCGAAAACGCTGGATCGCGGGATCGCTGGAGCCAAAGGGCACGCTGACCATCGACGCCGGTGCGGTCACCGCGTTGCGCGCGGGAAAAAGCCTGTTGCCGGCCGGCGTGATCCGGATCGACGGCCAGTTCGCCCGCGGCGACGCCGTGGTGGTGCGCGGCCCGGATACCCATGAGATCGGCCGCGGCCTCGTCGCCTACGACGCCGAGGACGCCGAAAAGATCAAAGGCCGCTCCTCGCCGGATGTAATGGCCATTCTGGGCATCAGCGGCCGGGCTGAGATGATCCACCGCGACGACCTGGTGGTGGGGCCTGCCGGGGCCATTCCGGCCAAATAGGCCATTGGCCGAGCGACCCCGGCCCGTACTGCGAGCCCCCATGCCGGTTCCGTACCTCGCAAATGCGGGATTTCCGTGCTACGACATGGCCTTAACCTGATACCTGACGTCTACCTGGGACCACCATGACTGCGCCGCTGAAAGCCATCGACGGCAACGCCGATTTACCCGCTTTGATGACCGAACTCGCTTCCCGCGCGCGCGCTGCTGCGCGGGTGCTGGCGCTCGCCTCGCCCGAACAGAAAAACCGGGCGCTCGACGCTATCGCATCCGCGATCCGCAGCCATGCGCCTGATATCCTCGCCGCCAATGCCGAGGACGTCGCGGAAGTGCGCAGCGGGGGCGCGACCTCGGCCTTCATCGATCGCCTGACGCTGACGCCGGCCCGGGTCGAGGCGATGGCCGAGGGTGTCGCGACCGTGCGTGGGATTGCCGATCCGATCGGCGCCGTCACCGAAAGCTGGCAGCGCCCCAACGGCATGACCATCGAGCGCGTGCGGGTGCCGCTCGGCGTCATCGCCGTGATCTTTGAAAGCCGCCCCAACGTCGCCGCCGACGCCGGCGTGCTGTGTCTGAAATCCGGCAATGCCGTGATCCTGCGCGGCGGCTCCGACAGTTTCCGTTCCTGCCGCGCCATCCATGATTGCCTGGTGCAGGGTCTTCGCGAAGCCGGTCTGCCCGAGGCCGCGATCACACTGGTGCCGACCCGTGATCGTGCGGCCGTCGGCTTGCTGCTGACCGGCTTGAACGGCGGCGTCGACGTGATCGTGCCGCGCGGCGGCAAGAGCCTGGTCGCGCGCGTCGAAGCCGAAGCGCGCGTGCCGGTGTTCGCGCATCTCGAAGGCGTCAATCACGTCTATGTCGATCACACCGCCAAGCTCGAAATGGCGAAGTCGATCGTGCTCAATGCCAAGATGCGCCGCCCCGGCGTTTGCGGGGCCGCCGAGACCTTGCTGGTCGATCGCGCCGGCGCGTCTGTCAGCCTCAAGCCGCTGGTCGAAATGCTGATCGATGCCGGCTGTGAAGTGCGCGGCGACGCCGCCGTGCAGCGCGTCGACAGCAGAGTGAAACCTGCGTCCGACGAAGACTGGGACACCGAATATGAGGACGCGATCATCGCGGCAAAGGTGGTCGATGGGCTCGATGACGCGATCGCGCATATCCGGAATCACGGCTCGCACCACACCGATGCGATCGTGACGGAGGACGCCGATGCCGCCGAGAAATTCCTCAACGAGGTCGACTCAGCGATCGTGCTGCACAACGCATCGACGCAATTCGCCGATGGCGGCGAATTCGGCTTCGGCGCCGAAATCGGCATAGCCACCGGCAAATTCCACGCCCGCGGCCCTGTCGGCGCCGAGCAACTGACCAGTTTCAAATATCGCGTCCGCGGCACCGGGCAGACGCGGCCGTGACCCCAACAACGCTTTCGAGCAAACCCCCGCGCGCGCAGTGGCGGCATTGATGCCGCCGCAATCCGCTTCGCAAGCGATCCCGTTCCACACCAACGGCATGCGCGTTGGCCTGCTCGGCGGCTCGTTCAATCCGCCGCACGCGGCGCACCGCGCCATCAGCCAGTTCGCGCTGAAGCGTCTGAAGCTCGATCGCGTCTGGTGGCTGCTGACACCGGGCAATCCGCTGAAGGATAATGGCGGGTTGCATGACCTGTCCGAACGCGCCGATGCCGCGCGCAGGGTCGCCGACGATCCGCGCATCGATATCAGCTGTCTCGAAGCTGTCATTGGCGTCAGATACACTGTCGATACGATCATCCATTTGCGGCGCCGCGTCTCCGGTGTGCATTTTGTCTGGATCATGGGCGCTGATAATCTTGCGCAGTTCCATCGCTGGAAGGATTGGCGGCGCATCGCGTCCGAGGTGCCGATCGCTGTGATCGACCGCCCCCCACAGAGTTTCCGGGCGCTTGCCGCCCCTGCCGCCCAGGCGCTGGCGCGCTACCGCCTGCCCGAGAATCAGGCCGCCCGGCTGGCGGATCAGCATACCCCCGCCTGGGCTTTCCTCACCGGCATGAAACTGAACCTGTCTTCGACCGGCCTTCGGAACTCGGACGGAAGCTGGAGGACGAAGTGAACCTTGAAAGTCGGCCTTGGGGCTCACTGGAATATTGAAACCGTTAACCCCACATGCCTAATATAGCCCGTGGGCGCCAAGGATTCGGCGTTCGCGATACAGTGAAAGGAATGGTCCCTGGCCACATCTGTATTGTCCAAGTCTGTTTTGCCCAAGGTTTCCAAGACTGCTGCAAAGGCGACTCCTGCAAAGCCTGCTGCAAAAACCGCCCGCAAAACATCGACCAAAGCTGCGGCCTTGAAGGCGCAACCCGACGCCGACAAGACGCTGAATATGATCCTCTCCCGCCTCGACGATATGAAGGCGGAAGAAACGGTCACCATCGACCTTCGCGGCAAATCTACCTTTTCCGACTACATGATCGTCACCACCGGCCGGGCCAACCGGCACGTCGGCGCGATCGCGGAAAACGTCACCAAGGCCCTGAAGGAAACCGGCATCAAAGGCATTCACGTCGAGGGCTTGCCCAATTGCGACTGGGTGCTGATCGATTCCGGCGATGTGGTCGTGCACGTATTCAGACCCGAGGTGCGTGAATTCTACAATCTGGAAAGGTTGTGGACGCAAAACCCGGCGGCGGCTGAGGCGATCTGAGTTCGTGAAGCCGATGCGAATCGGCTGCAGCGCATGTCGCGTGCGCGCGCCGTTGGCGCGCGAGTGAACGATTTGACGCTTTTTCGGCGCGGCACGCTTTGAATGAAGATCGTCGTCGTTTCAATCGGCCGGCTGAAACAGGGCCCGGAGCGGGAACTGGCCGAACGCTATCGCGAGCGCTTCGAGGACATCGGCCGCAAGCTCGGCTTTCGCGGCCTCGAGATTCATGAAATTCCGGAAAGCCGCGCGCGCGACGCCGCGACCCGGATCGCCGAAGAGGCGGCTGCGATTTCAGCGCTGATCCCGGAGAAATGCGTGCTGGTGGCGCTCGACGAACGCGGCAAGAGCATCGACAGCGCAAGCTTCGCCCAGCAGCTCGGCCGCTGGCGTGACGAAGCGGTCGCCAACACAATTTTCACAATCGGCGGCGCGGACGGACTTTCGCCCGATTTGCAGCGCAGAGCCAAACTGCGCATTGCGTTCGGCTCGGCGACATGGCCGCATCAAATGGTCCGCGTCATGCTTCTGGAACAGATTTACCGGGCCGCGACGATTCTGTCGGGCCACCCCTATCACCGCGCTTAGGCACGGTAGCGTGAATAGAGAGCGCTGAATAACTGGATGCACACAACACGGGACATTCAAATACGCCCTGACGCCATCGGCCATGATGGTCCGTTGGCGTCGCGTGTTCCGCTTTGCGTCGTGCTGTTGTCTGCAAGCCTGATGGGTCTTTCGATTTCACCGGCGGCCGCGCAGGTGACGGCGCCCGCACAGCCGGCACCATCCCAACAATCGCCTGCCCAACAATTGCCTGCCCAACAAGCCGCCGCGCCTTCTCCCGAAGCGATCAAGGAACGCGAGCAGGAACTGGAAGCCGCGCGCGAGCAGCAGAAGAAGGCCGCCGAGCTGCAGCAGAAGCTTAAAGCCGATATCGCAGCGATCGGGCAGGATCGCAGCAAGCTCAACGCCCAACTGATCGACATCGCCGCCCAGGTGCGCGGCGTGGAAACGCGCATCGGCGACGCCGAAGCGCGGCTGCGTCCGCTCGACAGCCGTGAGCAGCAGATTCGCGGCTCCCTCGACTCGCGCCGCGCCGAGATCATCGAGGTGCTGGCGGCGCTGCAGCGTGCCGGACGGCGCACTCCGCCGGCGCTGCTGGTCCGCCCGGAAGACGCGCTGCAATCGCTCCGCACCGCCATGCTGCTCGGATCTGTTGTGCCCGAGCTCCGCGGTCGCGCGGAAAGATTGGCCAACGATCTCGGCGAACTCGTCGCGCTCCGCAAGACCATCGCCACCGAGCGCGATGCGCTGGCGCTCGACCGTGACAAGTTGAAAGACGATCAGGTCCGGCTCGCGGCGCTGGTCGAGGAGCGCCAGCGCAAGCAGAGCGCGATCGAAAAGGACATGGAAGCGGAAGGCGCCCGCGCCATCACGCTGTCCAAACAGGTCGACAGTTTGCAGGGCCTGATCGCCAAACTGGAGCAGGACCTGAAAAGCGCCGCCAAGGCGGCCGCCACCGCCAGCCTGAAGGGGGCCCCGGTGACCCCCGGCGGCAAGCCCAATCTGGGGGCACTGAAGGATCCTGCCCGGCTCAGCCCGGCGATCGCCTTTGCCTCCGCCAAGGGATTATTCGCCCTGCCGGTCAATGGCCGCAAGATTCGCGATTTTGGCGGTTCCGACGGCGCGGGTGGCGTGGAAAAAGGCATTTCCTTGGCAGCCCGGGCCGGCGCCCAGGTCACAACCCCGTGTGACGGCTGGGTTGTCTACGCCGGGCCCTTCCGCAGCTACGGACAACTCTTGATCCTCAATGCCGGTGGCGGGTATCATGTCCTGATCGCCGGGATGGAGCGCATTTCGGTTAACATCGGCCAGTTTGTACTTACGGGGGAGCCGGTCGCGACCATGGGATCGACATCCCAGGTTGCATCGATTCTCGCCACCACCGCGAGTCAGCCCGTGCTCTATGTTGAGTTCCGTAAGGACGGCACTCCAATCGATCCAGGCCCATGGTGGGCCGCAAGTGAAGGCGAAAAGGTTCGCGGATGATGCGCAAGACTTCAGTAATTCTCCTCAGCGCCGCCACCGGCGCAGCATTGACGCTCTTCGTGACGCAGCCTCGTTCTGTGCTGATGGGATCGGTCGCGCGTGCGGCGACCTCGGACACCTATCGCCAGCTCAATCTGTTCGGCGATGTGTTCGAGCGCGTGCGCAGCGACTACGTCGAGAAGCCAGACGATTCCAAGCTGGTCGAGTCCGCCATCTCGGGCATGCTGGCCGGTCTCGATCCGCATTCCAGCTACATGGACGCCAAGAGCTTCCGCGACATGCAGGTGCAGACCCGCGGTGAGTTCGGCGGCCTCGGCATCGAAGTCACGATGGAAGACGGCCTGATCAAGGTCGTGTCCCCGATCGACGACACGCCGGCGTCGAAGGCCGGCATCATGGCCAACGACATCATCACCAATCTCGACGACGAAGCCGTGCAGGGTCTCACCCTCAACCAGGCCGTCGAGAAGATGCGCGGGCCGGTCAACACCAAGATCCGGCTCAAGATCATCCGCAAGGGCCAGGACAATCCGATCGAAGTCACGCTGGTGCGCGACAATATCCGCGTCCGTTCGGTGCGCGCCCGCGTCGAAAGCGAAGATATCGCCTATATCCGCATCACGACCTTCAACGAACAGACCACCGAGGGCCTCAAGCGCGAGATCGGCAATCTGACGAATCAGATCGGCGCCGACAAGCTGAAGGGCTTCATCATCGACATGCGCAACAATCCCGGCGGCTTGCTGGAGGAAGCGGTGACGGTTTCCGACACCTTCCTCGAGCGCGGCGAGATCGTCTCGACCCGCGGCCGCAATGCCGAGGAAACCCAGCGCCGCGCTGCGCATGTCGGCGACCTGACAAAGGGCAAGCCGGTGATCGTGCTGATCAACGGTGGCTCCGCCTCCGCTTCCGAAATCGTGGCGGGCGCGCTGCAGGACCACAAGCGCGCGACGCTGATCGGTACCCGCTCGTTCGGCAAGGGCTCGGTCCAGACCATCATCCCGCTCGGCAGCGGCAACGGCGCGCTGCGTCTGACCACCGCGCGCTATTACACGCCGTCGGGCAAATCGATCCAGGCCAAAGGCATCGTTCCCGATATCGAGGTGCTGCAGGACGTCCCCGACGAGCTGAAGTCGCGTACCGACACCAAGGGCGAAGCCTCGCTCCGCGGCCATCTGAAGAACGACGGCGACGAGAAGACCGGCTCGCAATCCTACGTGCCGCCGGACGCCAAGGACGACAAGGCGCTGAAGACCGCGGCCGACCTGCTGCACGGCATCAAGTCCACCGCCACCGCGGCGCCCGCGACCGGCGACAAGGCGGCGATCGACAAGCCCGCCACCAAGGCTGCTAACTGATCGAACCCAAGTCTGATCGAACCTAAGTCAATTCCCGTGAAAAGGGCGGCCTTCGGGCCGCCCTTTTTGTTGCCGGTCCCAACTCCCCCCGCGCCATCCCGGGGTGGACGGCTTTTGAGCGGGTCGCGAGCGCTCGAATCCGGTCCATCGTGGTATCGTCGGCGTGGTTGATTCGGGGAGGTTCATGACGGAAACGGCCGACGAGCTGAGCACGCCGCTCGGACAGGAAACCAAGCGCAAGAAGCGCCGGTTCCGGCTGCCGTTCACCGCGATGCAGGCGCTGGCCGTGCTGCTCGGCCTGTTCCTGGTCGGCTTTGCCACCATCGCCCTGTTTACGGACAATCCCTTTGGCGGCGAGCCGGTCGCGCACGTCGCCATGCGCAAGACGCCCGTGGCTGACGAGAAAGCCATCGCGGCCGCGTCCGGTCCCGCCGAGCAGGCTGCGAAATCCGCGCCCAAACAGGCTGCGGCCGGCGAGAACAAGACCGTCACCATCATCGACGGATCCAGCGGCAAGCGGCAGGACGTCGTGATCGGCGGCGATGCCGGCAACAAGAACGATGCGGAGACAGCGCCCGCAACCGCGATGGCCGGCATCGATCCGCGCCTGCTGGAGAAGTCGCGCTACGGCATGATCCCGGTGGTTGCCGACGGCCTGAAGCCGTTTACGGTCTATGCCGCCGACGCCGACCGCGCCAAGGCCGCCAAAATGCCCGTTGTCGCCATCGTCGTTGGAGGCCTCGGCGTCGGCGCCGCCAAGACGGTTGATGCCATCATGAAGTTGCCGCCCGCCGTGACGCTGGCGTTCACGCCCTATGGAGCAGACCCGACGAAACTCGCCGAGCGCGCGCGGGCGCAACGCCACGAGATCCTGCTGCAGGTCCCGATGGAGCCGTTCGATTATCCCGACAACGATCCCGGCCCGCAGACCCTGCTGACGACGCTGGCGCCCGAGCAGAATATCGACCGTCTGTATTGGCATATGAGCCGGATCCAGGGCTATGCGGGGATCGCCAACTTCATGGGCGCGCGCTTCGTGGCGACGGACGCCGTGATGCAGCCGATCATCCGCGAGGCGGCCAAGCGCGGCCTCGGCTATCTCGATGACGGCTCCACCCCGCGCAGCGCCGCCCCCGCATTGGCGGCGGGGCAGGCGATGCCCTTCACCAAGGCCGATTTCACCATCGACGCCGTGCCGACCTCGGCCGAGATCGACCGGACGCTGCTCAAGCTCGAAACCCTGGCCAAGGAACGCGGCTTGGCCGTCGGCGTCGCCTCTGCCCTGCCGATTTCGATCGAGCGGATCGCCGCCTGGATCAAGACGCTCGAGAACCGCGGCATCCTGCTTGTGCCATTGACAACGGCGATGCTGAAATCAAAATCAGGCTAGGGATCAACCTGATGGCACCGATCCGGCATTGCCGGATTGTGCCCGTCTGATCGCTCGAATTGTGTGTGTTAGGAAACCTGACGGAATGGCGCGCTACGAAGACCTGCCTTACCGGACATGCGTCGGCATGATGCTGATCAACGCGGCGGGGCTGGTCTTCATCGGTCGCCGCGCCGGAGGTATTGAGCACGTCGACGAAACGCACGTCTGGCAGATGCCGCAAGGCGGCGTCGATCCCGGCGAGGACACCTGGGCGGCGGCAAAGCGCGAGCTCTATGAGGAGACCAGCGTTCGATCGGTGGAGAAACTCGGCGAGGTCGCCGACTGGCTGATCTACGACATTCCGCGCACCGTGGCCGGCCGTACCTGGAAGGGCCGCTACCGCGGGCAGCGCCAGAAATGGTTTGCGGTCCGCTTCACCGGCAAGGATAGCGAGATCAATGTCGCGAGCCCCGGCGGCGGCCACAAGGCCGAATTCATCAGTTGGCGCTGGGAGCCGATGAAGAATCTTCCGAACCTGATCGTGCCGTTCAAGCGGCCGGTCTATGAACGCGTGGTGAAGGAATTTTCCGGCCTCGCGGGCGGTTAGTATGGTGCCGTACGAATCTCATCGTCCATGCAACGACACGTCATTCCGCGGCATGCGAAGCATGAAATACGAGGTGCAAGTGCACATCGGAGAATCTCGAGATTGCCCGATGCGCATTGCGCATCTGAGGTTCGCGCGAGCGCGCGCCCCGGAATGACAGCCGCCATGTCAGACAAACCCTACCGTCCCAATGTCGGGATCGCCTTGTTCAACGCCGCCGGTCAGGTGCTGATCGGCCGGCGCTTTCGCGACGATGGACCCGAGATCATCCTGCCCGGTCTCGAATGGCAGATGCCGCAGGGTGGCATCGACGCTGACGAGAACCCGCGTGATGCCGTGATGCGCGAACTCTGGGAGGAGACCAGCGCAGTCAGCGCCGAGCATCTCGGTGAAACCGACTGGATGAGTTACGAGTTTCCGCCCTATGACGGTCCGCCCTCGCATCGCCTCGCCAAGTTCCGCGGCCAGCGGCAGAAATGGTTCGCGCTGCGCTACACCGGGCGCGACGACGAGATCGACCCGTTGACGCCGCGCAACGGGCAGCCCGCCGAATTCGACCAATGGCGCTGGGAACGGCTCGACCGTGTTGCCGATCTCGTGGTGCCGTTCCGGCGCGAGGTGTACATGGCCGTCGCCACGGCGTTCGCACGATTTGCAACCACGCCTACTTAAGAAAATGCCGATGCCGATCCGCGCAGTATTTTTCGACGTTGGCGAGACGCTGATCGACGAAACGCGCCTGCTGCACGGCTGGGCCGACACCATGGGCGTCGATAGGGCCGAGTTTCTGGCCGTGCTCGACGATATCATTGCCAAAGGCGAAAATTACCGCCTGGTCTTCGAGCGGCTGCGGCCGGGTTTTGACGTCCGTGCCGCCGCCGCCGAGCGCAAGCGAAGCGGAACTGATTTCAGGATTGAAGCACGCGATCTCTATGCCGACGCCAGGCCCTGCCTGTCCGAACTGACGTATGACGGCTGGTTTGTCGGTATCGCCGGCAATCAACCGCCCACGGCCAAGGCGGCGCTCGAATCGTTCGGGCTGGAGGCCAGATTGATCACGACCTCGGCGGAGCTCGGCGTCGACAAGCCTTCGCTCGATTTCTATCGCAAGACGCTCGCCAAGACCTGCGCAATGTCCGAGTTCGATCCAGCCGAAGTGCTCTATGTCGGTGACCGTCTCGATAACGACGTCATTCCGGCACGGAATTTTGGCATGAAGACCGCCTTACTTGAACGCGGGCCTTGGGGTCGCAACCATGTTCGCTGGCCCGATGCCGCGCTCGCCGATTTCATCCTGAAAGATCTGGCCGGATTGCCGGCCTTGCTGCGCGGGATGAAACGCCAGAGCTGAGATCCGATGCAAGATCGGGATGACGTTAGATCGGGTTGGAGCGCTCGCGTTATCAGAGAGAAATGCGTCAGAAGTGCGCAACTGAGCGGTTCCGGGCACGGCCGGGGCAGCTCGCGAAAGAAATACTGCTGCAAAAAGCTCAGCGCCCGTCACGGTGTGACGAGTGCTGGTGTTATCAGGGGCCTTCATTGCGCCCCGGCGCCGTGCCCCGGGGCTTAGTGCATCGCCGTGGAGCTGAGCTGATGCTCGATGCTCTTGAAGTGATCGAGCCGCTCGATGGCGTGGTCGAGCTCGGAGCCTTCCTTCTCGGCGAGCTTGGCTTCCATTTCGGCAATCGTCTCGGCGAACTGCGTCCTGTCGAGCTCCTGCGTCGAGATGGCGACGTCGGCGAGCACGGTGAGGCCCTTCTCCGACACTTCGGCAAGGCCACCGAGCACGATGATCTTCTGATGCGTGCCGCCGGAAGTGATGGTCAGGATGCCCGGACGGACCGCGGCCACAACCGGCGCATGGCCGGCCAACACGCCGAAATCGCCTTCGACGCCGGGCACGTCAACCTGATCGACTTCGCCAGAGAAGGCGAGTTTTTCGGGGGAGACCAGATCGAAGTGGAAGGTGGCCATGGATCTTTCCGTTCTTTCCGCTGTCACCCGCGGGCTTGACCCGCGGGTCCATCAGCAAAAACTTTGTAGAGATGGATTGCCGGTCATTGGTACGAAGACGCGCTTCGCGCTTTTGCCCGGCAATGACACATCAAAGCTTAAGCTGCTTCAGCCGCGAGCTTCTTGCCCTTCTCGACAGCTTCTTCGATGTTGCCGACCATGTAGAACGCCGCTTCCGGCAGATGGTCGTACTTGCCTTCACACAGGCCGCGGAAGCCCTTGATGGTGTCGGCGAGGTCGACGAACTTGCCGGGCGAACCGGTGAACACTTCGGCGACATGGAACGGCTGCGACAGGAAGCGCTCGATCTTGCGGGCGCGGGCAACCGCGATCTTGTCCTCTTCGGACAATTCGTCCATGCCGAGAATGGCGATGATGTCCTGCAGCGACTTGTAGCGCTGCAACACCTGCTGAACCATGCGCGCGGTTTCGTAGTGCTCCTGGCCGACGACCAGCGGGGACAACATGCGCGAGGTCGAGTCGAGCGGATCCACGGCGGGGTAGATGCCCTTTTCCGAGATCGCGCGGTTCAACACCGTGGTCGCGTCCAAATGGGCGAACGAGGTCGCGGGCGCCGGGTCGGTCAAGTCGTCGGCCGGCACGTAGATCGCCTGCACCGAAGTGATCGAGCCCTTGTGCGTGGTGGTGATGCGCTCCTGCAGCGCGCCCATGTCGGTGGCGAGCGTCGGCTGATAACCCACCGCCGAAGGAATACGGCCCAAGAGCGCCGACACTTCGGAGCCTGCCTGGGTGAAGCGGAAGATGTTGTCGACGAAGAACAGCACGTCCTGGCCCTGGTCGCGGAAATGCTCGGCGACGGTCAGACCGGTGAGGCCGACGCGGGCACGGGCGCCCGGGGGTTCGTTCATCTGACCGAACACCAGCGCGCATTTCGACTTCACGTTCGGATCGGGATTGTGCGGATCGGCGTTGACCTTGGACTCGATGAACTCGTGATAGAGGTCGTTGCCTTCGCGGGTACGCTCGCCGACGCCGGCGAACACCGAGTAGCCGCCGTGCGCCTTCGCGACGTTGTTGATCAGTTCCTGAATCAGCACGGTCTTGCCGACGCCGGCGCCGCCGAACAGGCCGATCTTGCCGCCCTTGGCGTAAGGCGCGAGCAGGTCGACGACCTTGATGCCGGTAACGAGAATTTCAGCTTCGGTGGACTGGTCGGTATAGCTCGGCGCTTCGGCATGGATCGGGCGCAGGCCTTCCGACACCATCGGGCCGGCTTCATCGATCGGCTCGCCGATCACGTTCATGATGCGGCCGAGCGTGCCGGCGCCGACGGGAACGCGGATCGGCGCCCCGGTGTCGGTGACTTCCTGGCCGCGGACCAGACCTTCGGTGGTGTCCATCGCGATGGTACGCACCGTGGATTCACCGAGATGCTGCGCCACTTCGAGCACCAGGCGGTTGCCGGCGTTCTTGGTTTCGATTGCGTTCAGAATGGCGGGCAGATGCCCTTCGAACTGCACGTCGACGACGGCGCCGATGACCTGGGTGATGTGTCCGGTCTGGTTTGCTGGTGCTGCGGCCATAAAACTCTCTCCTTCGAATTCTGTCTCTGGAAGTCCGTCAGGGTGTCGCGCGAATGGCTAGAGTGCCTCGGCGCCGGAGATGATTTCGATCAGCTCCTTGGTGATCTGGGCCTGACGGGTGCGGTTGTAGATAAGGGTCTGCTTGCGGATCATGTCGCCGGCGTTGCGCGTGGCGTTGTCCATCGCGCTCATCTGCGCGCCGTAGAACGAAGCATTGTTTTCCAGCAGCGCACGGAAAATCTGCACCGCGAGATTGCGCGGCAACAGGCGCGTCAGGATCTCGTCTTCTTCCGGCTCATATTCGTAGGACGTCGACGGACCGGCATTCGCGGCCGGCGCTTCCACCACCACCAGCGGAATGATCTGCTGGGCGGTCGGGATCTGCGAGATGACGGACTTGAAGCGCGAATAGAACAGCGTGCAGACGTCGAATTCGCCGGCATCGAAGCGCGCCAGGACCTTCTTGGCGATATCTTCGGCATTGATGAAGCCGAGCTGACGCACCGATTTCAGGTCGAGATGTTCGACGATCTGCTTGTCGAACTGGCGGCGGAGCTGCTCGTAGCCCTTGCGGCCGACGCAGAAGATCTTGACCTCTTTGCCCTGGCCGGTCAGCGACAGCGCGCGTTCGCGCGCCAGGCGCACGATCGAGGAATTGAACGCGCCCGACAGACCACGCTCGCCGGTGCAAACCAGCAGCAGGTGAACCTGATCGTTACCGGTACCGGCCAGCAGCGCCGGCGCGCCGGGTGAACCCGCCGCTGCGGTCGCGATGTTGGAGATCACCGCATCCATTTTTTCCGCGTAGGGCCGCGCCGCTTCGGCGGCGGTCTGCGCGCGGCGCAGCTTGGAGGCTGCGACCATCTGCATGGCCTTGGTGATCTTCTGCGTCGCCTTGGTGGAGGCGATGCGGACCCGCATGTCTTTCAGTGAAGCCATTCTTAGTTCACCCCGGCGATCCGGTCTCTAAGGACCCGACCGCAAGCCCCTCTTTCATCAAACCCGGCCAAAAGCGCGAAGCGTGTCTTCGCGCTCAAAGCGCCGGGCCAGAACTTTAATTAGCCGACCGGCAAATCAAGCAAGCGTCTTGGAGAAACCTTCGACAACCGCCTTCAGCTTGCCCGCGGTATCGTCGCTGAGATCGCGGCTTTCGCGGATGCTGTTGAGGATCTCGACGTTCTTGCCGCGCAGCAGCGACAGCAGGCCGTCTTCGAAGGGGCGCACCTTGTTGAGCGGGAGCGCATCGAGATAGCCGTTGGTG
Source organism: Bradyrhizobium sp. AUGA SZCCT0431 (assembly GCF_018131065.1). Classification (NCBI taxonomy): domain Bacteria; kingdom Pseudomonadati; phylum Pseudomonadota; class Alphaproteobacteria; order Hyphomicrobiales; family Nitrobacteraceae; genus Bradyrhizobium; species Bradyrhizobium sp. AUGA SZCCT0431. The sequence continues at coordinate 169,657 of NZ_JAFCLR010000001.1, forward strand.
CCGGCCCAGATCACACAGACCTGTTCTTCCATCTTCAGCGGCGAGAACTGCGGCTGCTTGAGGAGTTCGGTCAGGCGCGAACCGCGGTTCAGCAGGCGCTGGGTCGAGGCGTCGAGGTCGGAACCGAACTGCGCGAACGCCGCCATTTCGCGGTACTGCGCCAGCTCACCTTTGATCTTGCCGGCGACCTTTTTCATCGCCTTGGTCTGCGCCGACGATCCGACGCGCGACACCGACAGACCGACGTTCACAGCGGGACGGATGCCCTGGAAGAACAAATCGGTTTCCAGGAAGATCTGGCCGTCGGTAATCGAAATCACGTTGGTCGGAATGTAGGCCGACACGTCGTTGGCCTGGGTTTCAATGACCGGTAGCGCGGTCAGCGAACCAGAGCCCTGATCCTTGTTGAGCTTGGCGGCGCGCTCGAGCAGGCGGGAATGCAAATAGAACACGTCGCCCGGATAGGCTTCGCGGCCCGGCGGACGGCGCAGCAGCAGCGACATCTGGCGATAGGCGACGGCCTGCTTGGACAAATCGTCATAGATGATGACGGCGTGCATGCCGTTGTCGCGGAAATATTCACCCATCGTGCAGCCGGTGAACGGTGCGATGTACTGCATCGGCGCCGGATCGGAAGCGGTGGCCGCAACGATGATCGAGTATTCCAGTGCGCCCTGCTCTTCGAGCACTTTCACGAACTGGGCAACGGTCGAACGCTTCTGGCCGATCGCGACATAGACGCAATACAGCTTGAGGTTCTCGTCCGGCTGCGCGTTGAGCGGCTTCTGGTTCAGAATGGTGTCGAGCGCGATCGCGGTCTTGCCGGTCTGACGGTCGCCGATGATCAGCTCGCGCTGGCCGCGGCCGACCGGGATCAATGCGTCGATCGCCTTGAGGCCGGTCGCCATCGGCTCGTTGACCGATTTGCGCGGAATGATGCCGGGCGCCTTGACGTCGACGCGCATACGCTTGTCGGCCTGGATCGGACCCTTGCCGTCGATCGGATTGCCGAGCGCGTCGACGACGCGGCCGAGCAGGCCTTTGCCGACGGGCGTATCGACGATGGCGCGGGTGCGCTTGACGGTCTGGCCTTCCTTGATCTCGCGGTCGGCGCCGAAGATCACGATACCGACGTTGTCGGTTTCGAGGTTGAGCGCCATGCCGCGGGTGCCGTTCTCGAACTCGACCATCTCACCGGCCTGGACGTTGTCGAGGCCGTAGACGCGGGCAATGCCGTCGCCGACGGACAACACCTGTCCGACTTCGGTAACTTCAGCCTCCTGGCCGAAATTCTTGATCTGGTCCTTGAGGATCGCGGAAATTTCCGCGGCGCGGATGTCCATCAGCCTGCCTCTTTCATCGCGTGCTTGATCGAATTGAGTTTGGTGCGAAGCGAACTATCCACCATGCGGCTGCCGAGCTTGACCACCAGGCCGCCGATAATGGAGGGATCGACTTTCACGTTGAGCGCGACGTCCTTGCCCGTCACTGATTTCAGTGCGGTCTTGAGAGCGTCGAGATTCTTGTCGCTGAGCGCTTCGGCGACGGTGACGTCTGCCGTAGCTTCGCCCTTGAACTTCGCCACCAGCGCGCGGAAGGCGCGGATCACGTCGCCGACGGCGAACAGCCGGCGATTGGCGGTCAGGACTTTGAGGAATTTGGCAGAAGTGCCTGAAATTCCGGCCTTGTCGAGAATCGCGGTGAGCGCCTTCGACTGCGCATCTGCCGAGAATACCGGACTGCGGACCAGGCGCTTCAAATCAGCGCTGTCGGCCAGCATGGCCTCGAATCTACCGAGATCGGCTTTTACTGCGTCGATCGATTTCTCGTCGCGCGCCAACTCGAACAAGGCCGTTGCATAACGGCCTGACACTCCCGAAACGGACGGATCTTCAGCAGCCACAGAGACGCTCTTTTTTGCTGTCAAACTCGCAAGGGAAAAACCGTCGCCACGGAAGCGGCGCCTAGCGATCCAAGCCCTTGGAATTCAAGCGGGACTTCGATTTTCGACCGGCACGAGAGGTGCCGGGATCGTTAAAATCGCGGCTTTGCTAACATAGCAAGCGCGCAGGTGCAACATGACGGCGCGCGCGGGCGATGCCTTGTCGCACGACTATTTTAGTTGGCCTCTAATCGAATTTTCCAAGGCCAGTTTTCAGCGCCAGTTCGCAGCGCAACAGCCGTCACGATTTTGCCGTACGGACCCGGGCCGGAACGGCGCGTCAGCGACAAGCTCAAACGTTCCGCCCGTATTTGCATGGGCGCCATGTATCTCCGGAACAACCCGAATCCGGTTCCCCACCGTTTACTTGCCGTAACGTTGCGAACACTAACGAACACTTAACTCATCAGTAATTCCAAGTATTGGAATGGTTAAAAATTCGTTAAAGCAATGTATTAATAACTACCATTCGATTAGTTGATCTACGTAACAAGATATGTCAGCGGGAGACAAACAGGGATTACTGCCAAATTCATGCCTCATTGCCTAATCAAACGGCCATCTCACACACGGGAACGGGGGTTCCACTTGTCACATATGTGGCAATACTGTCTGAGGGATTATTTAAATGTTGAATACGAAGAACCTGCTGCCGGGAACTATCATCCGGTCGCGTACAGCGTTCGCTTTGATTGCCGCAACTCTCCTGGCCGGTGGCAGCATTACCGAAGCTTCGGCCAAATCCAGGCACCACCGTCATCACCATCACCATTCCCACCACGCCCAAAAGGCCAAGAGCAACTGGCAGGACGCCAACGCCTCGATCGGCTCGAGCTCCGGGCGCAGCTTCTCGGGCATGGCTTCCTTTTACGGCAATGAATCCGGCAGCAAGACCGCGTCCGGCCAGCGCTTCAACCAGAGCGCCATGACCGCCGCCCACCGCAGCCTGCCGTTCGGCACCAAGCTCAGGGTGACCCATGGCGGCCGCAGCGTCATCGTCACCATCAACGACCGCGGCCCGTTCATTAAGGGGCGTGTGCTCGACCTTTCGACCGGCGCTGCCAGCGCCGTCGGACTGACCCGCGCCAAGGGCGTCGGCCGCGTCACGGCCGAGGTCGTCTCCTAAAGCGCGCATCACGCGCCGTTGCCGGTTCACCAAATCTGGTAAGCGTTGCGTAGCGTAACGGTCGCGGAATCTTTCGCGCACCGATAAGGGCCTGCCGTCGCAAATGACGGCAGGCTTTTTATTTGGCCGTGCTCGAGCCGGCAGAGCCACGCGCTTGCTACCTCGCCCGCACGGCGCGGAGCCGCTCTGGCCACAACGGTGGCAGGAGGATCGTGCTAGGTTTCCGAAGGCAACAGGCGCACGGCCTTCCAGCCTTGAACCAGCACTGACGAGATCGATCATGAGCCAGATCAAAACCGTCGAACAACTGAGAAATGTTCTTCCCGAACCCCGGGCGACCACCAAGGCCAAGATAGCCCCCTATCTCGACGAACAGGCGATCGACTTCCTGCAAACGTGCCCGTTTGGGCTGATGGCCACGGCCGGCCGCGACGGGCCGATCGAGGTCTCGCCGAAGGGCGACGAGCCCGGGTTTGTCCGCGTCGAAAATGAAACAACGGTTCTGCTTCCGGAACGGGCGGGCAACAACCTTGCGTTCGGCCTGCAGAACATCATCGAGACCGGCCGGATCGGGATGATTTTCCTGCGCCCCCGGACCGGCGAGACGCTGCGGCTCTCGGGCCGGGCCGAGATCTTTGACGATGCCGAACTGCTGGCGACACTTGGCAAGGAAGGCCGCCCGGCGCTGCTGGCGATCCGGATCCACATCGAACGCTGCTATTTCCACTGCGCCCGCTCGGTGCTCCGGTCAAAGCTCTGGCAACCCGAGCATTGGCCGGAACCCAAGCGCATCTCGTTCGGAAAAGTCTTCGCGGCGAGGGCCGGCGCCGACGAGGATCAGGCGGCGAAAATCGATGCCTTTGTCGAGCAGGGATACACGACCAATCTGTGGTCGAACGGCTGACGTTGATCTACCGCGGTAGGCTGTCGCTCATCAATTGCGGCGCGCTTTTTCATCCGTCATTGCGAGCGAAGCGAAGCAATCCATAGCGCCGCACAGGGAAAGATGGATTGCTTCGTCGCGGAGCCTGTCATCGGGCGCGCATTCGCGCGACCCGTTGGCTCCTCGCAATGACGGAGAGGGACCCTGCTTCATCTCACAAGAAGCTCTGCGGATCGACGTCGACCTCGAGCTTGAGATTGCCTTTTGTCTTCGGACCCGCCGCAAGCCATTCGCGCAAATAGTCCGACAGATCGACATTGCGCAGCGATTTCACCAATAGCCGAAAGCGATAGCGGCCCTTGATCACTGCCAGCGGCGCTTCGGCAGGCCCCAGCACCTGGATGCGCTCGTCGATCGGCGCGATGGCAGCCAACTTGCGCGCAAAACCTTCGGCGGTCGGCCGGTCGCCGGCGGAAATGATCAGGCTGGCGAGCCGGCCGAACGGCGGATAACCCGATCGTTCGCGCGCATCGATTTCAGTCGCATAGAACGCCTCGCGATCGCTTGCGACCAGCGCCTTCATCACGGGATGATCGGGCTGATGGGTCTGCAGGTAACCGATGCCGCGACCCTGGTCGCGCCCGGCGCGGCCGATCACCTGGTTGAGCAATTGAAACGTTCGCTCGGCGGCGCGCGGATCGCCATTGCTCAGACCCAAATCTGCATCGACGACACCGACCAGATTGAGCCGCGGGAAATTATGTCCCTTCGCCACCAATTGCGTGCCGATGATGATGTCGACGCGGCCCTCGGCGATTTCGTTCAGCTCGCTGCGCATGGTTTCGATCGAGGTGATCAGGTCGCTCGACAGCACCATGGTGCGCGCGTTCGGGAACAACTGCGCGGCCTCCTCCTGCAGACGTTCGACACCGGGCCCGACGGCGGCCAGAGATTCCTCGGCCGCGCAGTGCGGACAGATATTCGGGCGCGGTATCGAGAAGCCGCAATGGTGACAGACCAGCCGCTGGCGAAAGCGATGATCGACCAGCCAGGCGTCGCAGATCGTGCAGGAGAAACGGTGCCCGCAGGCGCGGCACAATGTCAGCGGTGCGTAGCCGCGGCGATTGAGGAACAACAGCGCCTGCTCGCGCTTCTCGATCGCCTGCCCGATGTAATCGGCAAGCCGCGGCGAGACGAAGCGGCCGCGCGGCGGCGGCTCGCGGCGCAAATCGATCGCCTCTATATGCGGCATATGCTGGCCGCCGAAACGCGACGGCAGCGCGACGCGCTGATAGCGCCCCTTGCGCGCGTTGACTTCGGTCTCGATCGACGGCGTTGCGGAGGCCAGGATGATCGGAATTTTCGCGATATGCGCGCGCACCACCGCCATGTCGCGGGCGTGATAATGCGCGCCGTCATCCTGCTTGTAGGCCTGGTCGTGCTCCTCATCGACGATGATCAGGCCCAAATCCGCATAGGGCAGGAACAACGCCGAACGCGCGCCGACCACGACCGGCGCTTCGCCGGCCGCGATCGCCGCCCAGTTGCGGGCGCGGGTGCGCGGCGTCAGTTCGGAATGCCATTCCAGAGGACGCACCCCAAAGCGCTGTGCGAAGCGATCGAGGAATTGTCCTGTCAGCGCGATCTCCGGCATCAGGATCAGCGTCTGCTTGCCGCGGCGGATGATTTCGGCGATCGCCTCGAAATAGACTTCGGTCTTGCCCGAACCGGTGACGCCGTCGAGCAAAGCGACGTGAAAGCTGCCATTCGCCGCCAGCGCCCGCATCGCGTCCACGGCGGTGCGCTGCTGCCGGGAGAATTCAGGCTGGGCAAACGACGGATCGGGCGCCGGCGGCGCCAGCGGCGGCGGCATCGCTTCGACCTGCAGCGTGCCCTCATCGACCAGCCCGTCGATCACGCCCGAGCTGACGCCGGCTTCCCGGGCGGCTTCGGACTTGCCGTGCAGCAGGCCGTCCGACAGCACGTCAATCGCCCGCCGCCGCGCCGGCGTCAGGCGCCGCGGCGGCTCACCGACCAGCCGCACGCCAAGGCGCATCCGTTCGGGGCCGAGATTTTCGCCCATCCGCAAGCTCATGCGCAGCACCATGCCGCGCGCGGAGAGCGTGTAATTGGCGACCCAATCGACGAGCGAGCGCAGCTCCTGCTTCAGCGGTGGCACGTCGAGCTTTTCGCCGACATCCTTTAAGCGGTTATGCAGGCGCGGATCGGGATTGGCGTTTTCCGCCCACACCACCGCCACCACCTCGCGCGGCCCCAGCGGCACGCAGACGACGTCGCCGGGCTTCAGCTCCATGCCGCGCGGCACGCGATACGAATAGGCCTGATTGAGCGCAACCGGCACCAGCACATCGACGACGCGTGTCGATGAGGCGGAGGAACTGCTGCTGCGCGTCGAATGGTCCATCGGGAATCAGGCGTAAGGGGTGCAGGGACTTAAGTTAAGAGGCGCCCAAGTTAAGGGCGCGCGGCCGCGAGGACCAGTGGCACCCGGTCGCGTGGGGCGCAAGTTAGCGAACGGTAAACGAAAGAGGTGCGATATAATCAGGAGAATCAGGGCGCCCATAGTCCATGACCAAGCCTGTTCCATCATTTCAACCGATCGAACTCGATTGCGCCGACGCGACGCTGGCGCTGGAGATGACGCGCTGGCTGTCGCATTTGCGCGCCGAACGGCGGCTGTCGCCCAAGACGCTGGAGGCCTACGCCCGCGACCTCCGGCAATGCCTGATCTTTCTCAGCCAACACTGGGGCCGAAAAGTTACGCTCAAGGGATTTGCGGCATTGGAAGCCAGCGATATCAGGGCCTTCATGGCGATGCGCCGCGCCGACGACATCGGCGGGCGCTCGCTGATGCGGGCGCTGGCGGGGCTGCGCTCGTTCGGACGTTTCCTGGAGCGCGAAGGCAAGGGCAAGGTCGGCGCGCTCTCGGCGATCCGTGCGCCGAAAATCGGCAAGAGCCTGCCGAAGCCGATCCAGATGGCGGCCGCCAAACGTTTTGCCGATGCCGACGAACGCGCCGGAGAGGATCGCGATCCCTGGATCTGGGCGCGCGACGCCGCCGTGATGGCGCTGCTCTACGGTTCGGGCCTGCGCATTTCCGAGGCGCTCGGGCTGAAAAAGCGCGACGTGCCGCTACCCGGCGAAGGCGACGTCATCATCGTGACCGGCAAGGGCAACAAGACCCGCATGGTGCCGGTGCTGCAAAACGTGCTGGCGCTGATCGCCGATTACACCGCCGTCTGCCCGCATCAGCTTAACCCGGAGGGACCGATTTTCGTCGGCGCACGCGGCGGGCCGCTCAGCCCGCGAATCATCCAGCTGACCATGGAGCGGCTGCGCGGCGTGCTCGGCCTACCCGACAGCGCGACGCCGCATGCCCTGCGCCATTCATTTGCTACCCACCTGCTGTCGCGCGGCGGCGACCTGCGCGCGATCCAGGAATTGCTCGGCCACGCCTCGCTCTCGACCACGCAGATCTACACCGGTATCGACAGCGAGCGGCTGCTGGAAGTGTACAAGACGGCGCATCCGCGCGGCTGAACGCCCGCGCGCGCACCGACATACTATCGTCACATCGTGCACTTCCCCTGCCCGCCCCTTGCGCTGGCCGAATGGTTCCGGCAATCGTAAGCAGGTCACCTGGCAGGAGGGAATCATGGGCGCACATGAAAGTATGGAGCATGCGGAGCACGCCGAGCACGCTTCCAGCTCCAACAAGAGAATCGCATTGCTGATCGCCGTCATTGCGCTGTTTCTTGCGCTGTCGGAGACCCTCGGCAAGGGCGCGCAGACCGAATCGATCAGCAAGAATGTCGAGGCGTCGAACCTCTGGGCGTTCTTCCAGGCCAAGAGCATCCGCCGCACCACGGTTCAGGCCACCGCCGAGCACGCCAAGCTGAGCCTCGGGGTCACCACTGATCCGGCCGCAAAGGCGGCGCTGCAAAAGCAGATCGATGACTGGACCAAGACGGCGGCGCGCTATCGCTCGGAGCCGGAAACCGGCGAGGGCTCGGAAGAGCTCATGAAGCGCGCCAAGCATGCCGAACATTTGCGCGACGAGGCCATGGCCAAGTACCATCACTACGAAGTCGCCTCGGCCGCGTTCCAGATCGGCATCGTGCTGGCATCGGCGACCATCATCACCGGCATGATCGTGCTGGCCTGGGGTTCCGGCCTGCTCGCCTTGATCGGAATTGGATTCACCTTGATCGGCCTGTTCGCGCCGCATGCCGTGCATTTGATGTAGCTTGTTTCACCTCTCCCATCGGGAGAGGTGAACCTGAACTCGCTGTGAGAGTGAGTTCGACGATATTGGCCGGCGCTAGAGCCCTTTCCGTTCCGATTAAATCGGAGCGGGGCTCTGGATTCCTTATTTGGCGCGTTTTCTTGACGCGAACCGGTGTCCACTTCGCTGGAAAATGCTTTACCGCGCTTCGTGCACGCGCTTGCGAAAGCGCTGGATCAGTCTCAGCATCCGACCTGACCAGCCCTCGCCGTCGCCGCGCAGCATCTCGGCGATCCGGCGCTTGACCGGCTCGACCAATGCAGCTGCCCTGGCACGCAAAGCCATGATGAACTCATAAATCTTTTTGAACCACTGCATCTTCAGCAGCTTCGGCCGCGTCACATCGAAGATAAAGGCAGTGACGCCGACGCCGACGAATTTTCCGAGAACGATGACGACGATCGCGCTGATCCAATATTCATTCGCCAGCAGCCACAGCCCGACCAATTTGAGCGGAAACAGCGGAATCACCGGCACCGCAAACACGATCAACGTCATGGCGGGCGACAGTGTATCGACACGCTCGGACAGCCATCGCTTGAACGCGCGGAACGGAATCCACGCGACGATGCGCTCGACGATCGGCTCAAGATGATCCCACAGCCATGCTTCGATCAGGAAGATGACCGCAAGCAGAATCCATAACGGCTTAAGTAGGCGGCGCATCATCGGGTCATCTCGACCCGACGTGTGCCGGGTATCGATCACATATGGATGGCCCGTTTGCCGACCGCAAGCGCGGCTTCCTTGATGGCCTCCGAGCGGGTCGGATGCGCGTGGCAGGTCCGGGCCAGATCCTCTGCGGAACCGCCAAATTCCATCAGAACGGCGGCTTCATGGATCATTTCGCCGGCTTCACGGCCGACGATGTGCACGCCGAGCACGCGATCGGTCTTCGCATCTGCGAGAATCTTCACAAAGCCGTCCGTGGTCTGGTTGACCTTGGAACGGCCGTTGGCAGTGAAGGGGAATTTGCCCGACGTGTAAGCGACGCCCGCCTGCTTCAGCTCTTCCTCGGTCTTGCCGACCGACGACACTTCCGGCGTGGTATACACAACGCCCGGGATGACGTCGTAATTCACATGCCCGGCTTTCCCTGCGATGATCTCGGCACACGCCACGCCTTCGTCCTCGGCCTTGTGCGCGAGCATCGGACCCGCCACCACGTCGCCGATGGCATAGACGCCCTTCACGCTGGTCGAGAAATGCGCGTCGATCTCGACGCGGCCGCGATTGTCGAGCGCGATACCGGCCTCCTTCAGGCCGAGGCCTTCGGTGTAGGGCACGCGGCCGATACAGACCAGCACCACATCGGCTTCGATGGCCTCTGCCGCACCGCCCGCCGCCGGCTCGACCTTGGCTGACAGCGTCTTGCCCGACGTGTCGACACCCGTAACCTTGGCGCCGAGCTTGAACGCAAAGCCCTGCTTTTCGAGGATGCGCTGGAATTGTTTTGCCACTTCGCCGTCCATGCCGGGCAGGATGCGATCGAGGAATTCCACCACGGTGACTTTTGCACCTAACCGGTGCCACACCGAACCGAGTTCGAGTCCGATCACGCCGGCGCCAACAATCAGCAGGCTCGACGGCACCTTTTCGAGCGACAGCGCGCCGGTCGACGACACGATCCGCTTCTCGTCGATCTCGATGCCCTTCAGCCGCGCGATGTCGGAGCCGGTAGCGATCACGATGTTTTTGGTCTCGACGGTCTGCGCCTTGCCGTCACTGCCTGACACTTCGACCTTGCCGGCACCGAGAACCTTGCCCGTGCCGCTGATGACGTCGATCTTGTTCTTCTTCATCAGGAACTCGACGCCCTTGACGTTGCCGTCGATGCCCTGTTGCTTGAAATTCATCATCGAAGGTAGATCAAGCTTCGGCGCGGAAATGCTGACGCCCATTTTTGCAAATGAGTGCCCGGCTTCCTCGAACATCTCGGACGCATGCAGCAGCGCCTTCGACGGCATGCAGCCGACGTTGAGGCAGGTCCCGCCGAGCGTCGCATTCTTCTCAACCACCGCGACCTTCATGCCGAGTTGCGCGGCGCGCACCGCGCAGACATATCCGCCCGGACCGGTGCCGATGACGACGAGATCGTAAGAAGCCATGATTGAAGTCCCGTAACTGAATTCTATGACAGGGTATTACCGGCCGCCCGATACATCGAGGATGGCGCTGGTGACGTACGAAGCGTCGTCCGACATCAGCCAGACGATGGCATTGGCGATTTCTTCCGCGGTACCGACGCGCTGCATCGGCACCATGTGAGCCAACCGGTGCGCGCGATCCGGTTCGCCGCCGCTCGCGTGAATTTCGGTATCGATGAGCCCGGGCCGGATCGCGGCGACGCGAATACCCTCGCCGGCGACTTCGTGGCCGAGGCCGACCGTGAACGAATCCACGGCGCCCTTCGACGCCGCATAATCGACATAGGTATTGGGCGCGCCGAGTTTCGCCGCGACCGAGGAAAGATTGACGATGACGCCGCCCGCGCCGCCGTTGCGGGTCGACATCCGCTTCACCGCTTCGCGCGCGCACAGGATGCTGCCGGTGACGTTGACCGCCATCATGCGCTGGATACGCTCGGCCGACATGTCCTCGACTCGCGCCGAAGGTCCGACGATGCCGGCATTGTTGACCAGCGCGCCCAGCGTTCCGAAATCATCCGACGCCTTGAACAGCGCCAGAATGTCCGTCTCGCTGGCGACGTCGCATTTCACCGCGACAGCCTTGCCGTTCTTGCGCTCGATTTCGGTGACGACTTGTTTCGCCGCCGCCTCGTTGCTGGCGTAACCGACGACGACCCGAAAGCCGCGGGCCGCCGCGGCAATCGCGGTGGCGCGGCCGATGCCGCGGCTACCACCGGTAATGACAACAACACGATCCGTCACATCCGCCCCCATCCATCGACGCGCTCAATACGCCGCTCATAACACCCGCCCAGGAGCGGGTATCCGAACGCCCCTTGCCTCAGAGATCCAGCACCAGGCGCGCCGGATCTTCCAGGCTCTCCTTGACGCGGACCAGGAACGTGACCGCTTCCTTGCCGTCGATGACGCGGTGATCGTAGGAAAGCGCCAGATACATCATCGGGCGGATTTCGATCTTGCCGCCGATCGCCATCGGCCGCTCCTGGATCTTGTGCATGCCCAGAATGGCGGACTGCGGCGCGTTCAGGATCGGCGTCGACATCAGCGAACCGTAGATGCCGCCATTGGTGATGGTGAAGGTGCCGCCCTGCATCTCGTCGATCTTGAGCTGGCCATCGCGGGCGCGGCGGCCGAAATCGGCGATGCTCTTTTCGATGTCGGAGATCGACTTGTGGTCGCAGTCGCGCACCACGGGCACGACGAGGCCCTTGTCGGTGCCGACGGCGACGCCGACATGATAGTAGTTCTTGTAGATCAGATCGGAGCCGTCGATCTCGGCATTGACGGCCGGAATGTCCTTGAGCGCCTGCACGCAGGCCTTGGTGAAGAAGCCCATGAAGCCGAGCTTGGTGCCGTGCTTCTTCTCGAACACGTCCTTGTACTGCGTCCGCATCGCCATGATGTGGCTCATGTCGACCTCGTTGAAGGTCGTGAGCATCGCCGCGGTGTTCTGCACGTCCTTCAGGCGGCGCGCGATGGTCTGGCGCAGCCGCGTCATCTTCACGCGCTCTTCGCGCGCGGCATCGTCAGCGGGCGACGGTGCGCGCACCTGCACGGCTGCGGCGGGCTGATTGACCGGAGTCGGCGCCGAAGCCGCCTTCTCGATCGCAGCCAGCATGTCGCCCTTGGTGACGCGGCCATCCTTGCCGGAGCCGGGCACGGTCGCGGCATCGACGCCGCTCTCGACGGAGAGCTTGCGCACCGACGGCGCCAGCGGCGCATCCGCGGGCGCAGCCTTCGGAGCCGGTGCGGCGGCGGCGGCGGCGGGCGGCGGTGCAGCCGGCGCAGCTGCCTTTGCGGGAGCGGCCGCCGGCTTGGCGCCTGCCGCGCCGTCATTGATCTGTCCGAGCAGCGCGCCGACGGCGACGGTTTCGCCGTCCTTGGCGGCGATCTCACCCAGCACGCCCGCTGAAGGCGCCGGGACTTCGATGGTGACCTTGTCGGTCTCGAGCTCCACCAAAGGCTCGTCCACCGCCACGGCATCGCCGGCCTTCTTGAACCAGCGGCCAATGGTGGCCTCCGTCACGGACTCGCCGAGCGTCGGAACGCGAATGTCAGTCATGGTCTGTTTTCCTCAATACCCTTAAGCAGTCATCTATTCCAAATTGTCATCGCCCGCGAAGGCGGGCGATCCAGTACGCCGGGACGGTCGTGATCGAACTCAACGGCGCCGGGTACTGGATGCCCCGCCCGAGTGCGCAATTGCGCACAAGGCGGGGCATGACCGATTGCTAGTTCAGCGCGTCATCCAGCAGCGCCTTGAGCTGCGCCAGATGCTTCGACATCAAACCGGTGGCCGTGGCCGCCGCCGCCGCGCGGCCGGCGTAACGCGGACGCCTGTTCGGCGCGTGGATCTGGTTCAGCACCCATTCGAGATAGGGCTCGATGAAGTGCCAGGCACCCATGTTGCGCGGTTCTTCCTGGCACCAGACGACTTCCGCATTCTTGAAGCGGGCGAGCTCGTGCACCAGCGCCTTCAACGGCACCGGATAGAGCTGCTCGACGCGCATCAGGTAGATGTCGTCGATGCCGCGCTTCTCGCGCTCCTCGTAGAGATCGTAATAGACCTTGCCCGAGCACAGCACGATGCGGCGGATCTTGTCGTCGTCCACCAGCTTGATCTTCTCGTCCGGCAGCATCTGGGCGTCATCGTAGAGGATACGGTGGAACGTGGCGTCCTTGCCGAGTTCGTCGAGCAGCGACACCGCCCGCTTGTGGCGCAGCAGCGATTTCGGCGTCATCAGGATCAAAGGCTTGCGGATTTCGCGATGCAGCTGACGCCGCAGCACGTGGAAGTAATTCGCCGGCGTGGTGGGATAGACCACCTGCATGTTGTCCTCGGCGCACATCTGCAGGAAGCGCTCGAGACGCGCCGAGGAATGCTCCGGTCCCTGCCCCTCATAGCCATGCGGCAGCAGGCAGACGAGACCCGACATGCGCAGCCATTTGCGTTCGCCCGAGGAGATGAACTGGTCGAACAGCACCTGCGCCCCGTTGGCGAAGTCGCCGAACTGGGCTTCCCACATCGCCAGCGCATTCGGCTCGGCCAGTGAATAGCCGTACTCGAAGCCAAGCACCGCCTCTTCCGAAAGCAGCGAGTTGATCACCTCGTAGTGGCCCTGATCGGGGCCAAGGTGATTGAACGGCGTGTAACGGCTCTCATCCTCCTGGTCGATCAGCACCGAATGGCGCTGCGAGAAGGTGCCGCGCTCGGAGTCCTGCCCTGACAGGCGGACGTGCCGGCCTTCCTGCATCAGCGTGCAGAACGCCAGCGCCTCGCCGGTTGCCCAGTCGATGCCGACGCCATTGTCGATCGCCTTGGCGCGATTTTCCAGGAAGCGCTGGATGGTGCGGTGAACGCGGAAGCCGTCGGGCACCTTGGTGATCTTGCGGCCGATATCCTTCAGGATAGCCGTATCGACGCCGGTAACGCCGCGGCGCGCATCCTCTTCCTGATCGGCGGACTTGAAGCCGGCCCATTTGCCGTCGAGCCAGTCGGCCTTGTTGGGCTTGTAGCCCGAGCCAGCCTCGAGTTCGGCATCGAGCCGCGCACGCCAGTCGGCCTTGGCCTTTTCGACCTCGCCCTCGGTCAGCACGCCGTCAGCGATCAGCCGCTTGGAATAAAGCTCGACCGTGCCGGGATGCGTTGCGATCTTCTTGTACATCACCGGCTGGGTGAACATCGGCTCGTCGCCTTCGTTGTGGCCATGCCTGCGGTAGCAGAACATGTCGATCACGACGGGCTTGTGGAACTTCTGCCGGAATTCGATCGCGACCTTGGCCGCGAACACCACGGCTTCCGGATCGTCGCCGTTCACATGGAAGATCGGCGCGTCGATCATCTTCGCCACATCGGACGGATAGGGCGAGGAGCGCGAGTAGCGCGGATAGGTGGTGAAGCCGATCTGGTTGTTGACGATGAAGTGCAGCGAACCGCCGGTGCGGTAGCCCTTCAGGTCGGACAGGCCGAAGCATTCGGCGACCACGCCCTGGCCGGCGAACGCGGCGTCGCCATGCATCAGCACCGGCAGCACCGAAATCCGCATGTCCGGCGGATCGCCATGCTGGTCCTGCTTGGCGCGCACCTTGCCGAGCACGACCGGATCGACGATTTCCAGATGCGACGGGTTGGCGGTCAGCGACAGATGGATCTTGTTGTTGTCGAACTCGCGGTCCGACGAGGCGCCGAGGTGATATTTGACGTCGCCGGAGCCTTCGACTGCGTCGGGGTTGGCGGAGCCGCCCTTGAATTCATGGAACAGCGCGCGGTGCGGCTTGCCCATCACCTGGGTCAGCACGTTGAGGCGGCCGCGATGCGGCATGCCGAGCACGATCTCTTTTACGCCGAGATTGCCGCCGCGCTTGATGATCTGCTCCAGCGCCGGGATCAGCGATTCAGCTCCGTCGAGGCCGAAGCGCTTGGTGCCGGTGAATTTGATGTCGCAGAATTTCTCGAAGCCTTCGGCTTCGATCAGCTTGTTAAGGATCGCGCGCCGGCCTTCGGGGGTGAAGCTGATTTCCTTGTCCGGCCCTTCGATGCGTTCCTGGATCCAGGCCTTCTGCGCCGCGTTGCTGATGTGCATGAACTCGACGCCGAGCGTCTGGCAGTAGGTGCGCTCGCAGATCGCGACGATTTCGCGAAGCGTGCCGTATTCCAGACTGAGCACGTGATCGAGGAAAATCTTGCGGTCGAAATCGGCCTCGGCAAAACCGTAGGTGCGCGGATCAAGCTCCTCGCGGTCGCGCTGGGCCTCGATACCGAGCGGATCAAGCTTGGCGTGGAAATGACCGCGCATCCGGTAGGCGCGGATCAGCATCAAAGCGCGCACCGAATCGCGCGTCGCCTGGTTGATGTCGGCCGACGCCACTTCGGCGCCCTTGGCCTGCGCCTTGGCCGCCAGCTTGGTGCCCACAGCCTTTTCGACCTGCGCCCAGTTGCCGTCCAGCGCCGAGGTCAGTTCGTCGCGCGGCGTCAAAGGCCAGTTGTCGCGGCCCCAGGAGGCGCCGCCGGCGTTCTTCTGGACGTCGGCCGAGGTGTCTTTCAGGCTCTTGAAGAATTCCTGCCAGTCGGCATCGACCGAAGCGGGGTCCTGCTCGTAGCGGGCGTAGAGGTCGTCGATGTAGGTGGCGTTGGTGCCCTGCAAAAAGGAGGAAAGGGCAAATGCTGCATTCGCGTCCTGGCGAGACATGATGGCGTCCTGGTAATTTTTGGCTTCGCGCGTGGAAAACGGCGCTTTGGCCGGTCCGGCGGCCCGGACCAGCGAGGTAAAGCACCTTTACCCTATTTAGCGCGAAACTTCCCGCCCAAAAGAACCAAGAATTGAATTAAGACTTCAATTTTTCGGCAAGGGTGTGTCCGAGCCTTGCCGGCGACGGAGAGACCGTGATTCCGGCCGATTCCATCGCTGCGGTCTTGGAACCGGCGTCGCCCTTGCCGCCGGAGATGATCGCGCCGGCATGGCCCATACGGCGGCCGGGAGGGGCGGTGACGCCGGCGATGAAGCCGACCATCGGCTTCATGCGGCCCCGCTTGGCCTCGTCCTTGATGAACTGGGCGGCGTCTTCCTCGGCGGAACCGCCGATCTCACCGATCATGATGATCGACGTGGTCTTGGGGTCGGCAAGGAACATTTCCAGCACGTCAATGAATTCGGTGCCCTTGACCGGGTCGCCGCCGATGCCCACGGCGGTGGTCTGGCCGAGGCCTTCCTGGGTGGTCTGGAACACGGCTTCATAGGTCAGCGTGCCCGAGCGCGACACGATGCCAACGCTGCCGGGCTTGAAGATATTGGCCGGCATGATGCCGATTTTGCATTCGCCCGCGGTCATGACACCCGGGCAGTTCGGTCCGATCAGGCGGGACTTCGACCCCGACAGCGAACGCTTGACGCGAACCATGTCGAGCACCGGAATGCCCTCGGTGATGCATACGATCAGCGGGATCTCCGCAGCGATCGCCTCGCAGATCGCATCCGCAGCCCCCGGCGGCGGCACGTAGATGACGCTCGCGTCCGCTCCGGTTTTCTCACGCGCTTCGGCAACGGTGTCGAACACCGGCAGACCCAGATGCGTCGCACCGCCTTTGCCCGGCGAGGTGCCGCCGACCATCTTGGTGCCGTACGCGATCGCGGCTTCGGAATGGAACGTGCCGTTCTTGCCGGTAAAACCCTGGCAGATGACTTTGGTGTTTTGATCGATCAGAACGGACATGATGGATGTTACTTCCCTGGGTGATCGGAAACGGGATCAGTGGATTCGCCGATACGTGCCGGTGAGCACGTCGGCCCATCCTTCGGCATCAGGCGAGAACTGGATTTTCATGGTGTAGTTGTTGTCGTCGACGACTTCGTAGACATGGCGCGCATTGCCGCGCAGCGAGCCGCGCACGAGGATCAGCGTCTTGCCGGTCCAGCCGCCGGAGGCCGGCGCCGGCGAGTAGTAGCCGAGCGAATCGTGCCAGAACAATTTGTAGTGCCGGTCCTCGCGGTCGTAGGTGAACACGCCATGGGTGGCGAAGGTTTCCTTGCCGTCGCGCATCTGGACCGCGTCCTGGATCAGATAGAAACCGTTGAGATCCATGCGCGCCTTGACGTGCGCGGTCGCCGGGCCGCCCGCGTTCCAGCGCGAGGGATAAACCATCTCTTCGCCGCTCCACTCGCCGGCAAACACGGCGAGCTTGCGGTGTTCCTCCAGGGCAGTCGGTGCGGCGAGACGGTCAGCCATCGCTAGCCTCCCTTGACGGCATTCACGATTTTCTGCGCGGCATCGTCGAGATCATCGGCGGGCAGCACGTTGAGCCCGGATTGGCTGATGATCTTCTTGCCGGCGTCGACATTGGTGCCCTCGAGGCGAACCACCAGCGGCACCTTCAGGCCGACTTCCTTGACGGCCGCGACCACGCCCTCGGCGATGATGTCGCATTTCATGATGCCGCCGAAGATGTTGACGAGGATGCCCTTCACGTTCGGATCGGCGGTGATGATCTTGAAGGCGGCCGCAACCTTTTCCTTGCTCGCGCCGCCGCCGACGTCGAGGAAGTTCGCGGGCTCCATGCCGTAGAGCTTGATGATGTCCATCGTCGCCATCGCGAGACCGGCGCCGTTGACCATGCAGCCGATGGTGCCGTCGAGCGTGACGTAGTTGAGATCGTATTTCGACGCCTCGATTTCCTTGGCGTCCTCTTCGGTCTCGTCGCGCAGGGCCGCGACTTCCGGATGGCGGTACATCGCGTTGTCGTCGAATGCGACCTTGGCGTCGAGTACGCGCAAATCGCCCTGCTTGGTGACGACGAGCGGATTGATCTCCAGCATCGCCATGTCCTTGGCGATGAAGGCTGTGTAGAGCTGCGCGACCAGCTTCTCGGCCTGCTTGGCAAGATCGCCGGTCAGCTTCAGCGCCTTCGCCACCGTACGACCGTGATGGGCCATGATGCCGGTCGCCGGATCGACCGAGAAGGTGATGATCTTCTCAGGCGTGTTGTGCGCAACGTCCTCGATATTGACGCCGCCTTCGGTCGAGACCACGAACGAGACTTCTGAAGTTTCGCGATCGACCAGGATCGAGAGATAAAACTCCTTGTCGATGTCGGAGCCTTCCTCGATGTAGAGGCGGTTGACCTGCTTGCCGTGGGTGCCGGTCTGGATCGTGACGAGGGTCGCGCCCAGCATCTGCTTGGCGAACTCGTTGACCTCGGCGACCGACTTGGCGATGCGGACACCGCCTTTGTCGCCGGCGGAAGCTTCCTTGAACTTGCCCTTGCCGCGGCCGCCGGCGTGGATCTGGCTCTTCACCACCCAGATCGGGCCGGGAAGCGCCTTGGCCGCCGCCTCCGAATCCGAGGCCTTCAACACAGGCACGCCGCGCGAAATCGGCACCCCGAATTCATGCAGCAACGCCTTGGCCTGGTATTCATGGATATTCATCTGGACGCTCCCCAAACCTTCTTACGGCAAGTTCTACAGCCCGCCGATATTGGTAGTTGGCATACCATATACCAAAGGAACTGCAACCCCGAAAATGCTTTCGCCCCGTTTTCAGGGCGAAAGCTCAATAAAATCAACGGCCGAGCAGATCGGGCGCGATTTTCTTGCAGGCATCCACCAGGCCCTGCACGGCGCCGACCGACTTGTCGAAGGCTTCGCGATCCTTGCCGGCCAGCTCGATCTCGACGATGCGCTCGACACCCTTGGAGCCGATCACAACGGGCACGCCGACATACATGTCCTTCACGCCATATTCGCCGTTGAGGTAGGCGGCGCAGGGCAGCACGCGCTTCTTGTCCTTCAGATAGCTCTCGGCCATCGCAATCGCGGAAGCCGCCGGAGCGTAGAAGGCAGAACCGGTCTTCAGCAGGTTGACGATCTCGGCGCCGCCATTGCGGGTGCGATCGACGATCTCGTCGATCCGCGCCTGCGAGGTCCAGCCCATCTTGACGAGGTCGGGCAGCGGAATGCCGGCGACGGTGGAGTAGCGCGTCAGCGGCACCATGGTGTCGCCATGGCCGCCGAGCACGAAGGCGGTGACGTCTTCGACCGAGACGTTGAACTCATCGGCGAGGAAATAGCGGAAGCGCGAAGAATCCAGCACGCCGGCCATGCCGACCACTTTCTTGTGCGGCATGCCGGAAGCCTTCTGCAGCGCCCACACCATCGCGTCCAGCGGGTTGGTGATGCAGATGACGAAGGCGTCGGGGGCGTATTTCTTGATGCCGGCGCCGACCTGCTCCATGACCTTGAGGTTGATGCTGAGGAGATCGTCGCGGCTCATGCCGGGCTTGCGCGGCACGCCGGCGGTGACGATGCAGACCTTGGCATTGTCGAGCGCCTCATAGGAATTGGCGCCGGTGAGATGCGCGTCGAAACCGTCGACCGGCGACGACTGCGCAATGTCGAGCGCCTTGCCCTGCGGCACGCCCTCGGCGATGTCGAACATGACGACGTCGCCGAGCTCCTTCAGGCCAATGAGGTGAGCCAGCGTTCCGCCGATCTGCCCGGAGCCAATCAAAGCAATCTTGTCGCGCGCCATGGGAAATTTGTCCTTCTGAGACGTAGATGGAGAGGGTGGAAAGTGAACTGGGAGGCTGGTTATCCCTTTCGAATGATACGTTCAAGTCGCGGCGTGCCCAATTGTAGGCCTCCTGCCGGACTTGCCTTGATTTCAATCAGGCATGCCAGTACGCCCACCGTCATTCCGGGATGATCCGAAGGATCAGACCCGGAATCTCGAGATTCCGGGTTCGCACTTCGTGCGCCCCGGAATGACGGCCAGCCAGATTGAATCCTACGTTTCCACCAACCCCGTGCTGGAGCCGCTCGCGGCTGAATCTTTCCGCCCGTGCGGGAGCGCCAGGTAGGATTCGGAACTCATTTCGATCAGCCGCGACGAGGTGCGCTTGAACTCGTTGGCCTCGTTGCCATCGGTTGCCAGATACAGCGACACCGGATCGGCGTCCGCCGACGCCATCAGCTTCACGGCATTGTCATAGAGCGTATCGATCAGCGAGATGAATCGCTTGGCGGCGTTGCGCTCGGCATAGTCCATGACTGGAATGCGGTCGACGAGGATGGTGTGATAGTCGTGCGCCAGCCTCAGATAATCGGATGCCGCCAGCGGCTGCTCACAGAGTTCGGCGAAGGTAAAGCGGGCGACGCCGTGCGACGAACAGGGCACCCGCAGGATGCGGCCCTTGATCGCGATATCGCGCGCCTTGCAGGGCGCGTTGCCGGTCATCTTGCGCCAGGCCTTGTCGAGCGCGTCACCGGCGGCGTCATCCGCCGGCACCAGCCACATCTTCACGCCGGCGAGTTTTTCCAGCCGGAAATCGGTGCGCGCATCGAGCCGCAGCACGTCCATGTGATCGGCGATCTGCGCGATGAAAGGCAAAAACAGCGCGCGGTTCAGGCCACCCTTGTAAAGGTCGTCGGGCGCCACGTTCGAGGTCGCCACCACGACGGTGCCGAGTTCGAACAGCTTTGTGAACAGCCGGCCCAGGATCATAGCGTCAGCAATATCGGTGACGTGGAATTCGTCGAAGCACAGCAGCCAGGCCTGATCGAAGATCGCATTCGCGGTCAGCGCGATCACATCGCCGTCGGCGATCTCGCCGCGCGCGATGTCCTGCCGGTAGCCGTAAATCCGTTCATGCACCTCGGCCATGAATTCGTGGAAATGCGCGCGGCGCTTGTGCTCGATGGCGCTCTGCTGAAAAAACAGATCCATCAGCATGGTCTTGCCGCGGCCGACCTCGCCATGGACGTAAAGCCCGCGCGGCGGCGGCTCGTCCTTGTCGGCGAACAGCCGGCCGAGCAGGCTCTGCTTGCGCAGCGGCTTGTAGCTGGACAGCCGGTCTTCCAGCGCCGCAAAGGCGTCCGCAGCGCGGGCCTGCGCCGGGTCGGCCTCGATCGCTCCGGAGGTGACCAGGCCCTGATAATGGGCGCGGAACGAGGTGGGTGGGGTGGTCGACAGCATGGCCCCCCTTACGGCCCCAAGCGTGCGAAAATTGCAAGCCGTGAATTGGTGGTGGGGGTATGCGCGGCTGTCCAGACCCGTAGCCCGGATGGAGCGCAGCGCAATCCGGGATTCCACCCGTTGGCGAAACTTTCCCGGATTTCGCTTCGCTCCATCCGGGCTACCGGCCACCCTCACGCACTCAGCGCGTAGGAATCCTCGACCACGTACGGGCCGCCGCCGGTGGAGGCGCGCGACGAGAACAGCACGAAGCGCGAGGCCATGAAGGTGCGGCTCGGGAAATAGCCGCGCACCGACAGATAGTCGGCGACATCCTGGCTCGAAGCGTCGTGCAGCCGCGCCAGCGTCACATGGGGGGTGAATTTGCGTCCCTCGGGATCGAGCCCCATGCGTTGCATCATCCGCTCGAGTTCGGCCTGCAATTCGATCAGCGGCCGGCTCGGCTCGACGGAGGCCACCACCGCCCGTGGCTTGCGCCCACCGAAACTTTGCAGGCCCTGTACCTTGACCTCGAACGGTTTGCGGTTGACCCGAAACAACATCGAGGCGATTTCATTCGCCGACATGCCGTCGATGTCGCCGATGAAACGCAAAGTGACGTGATAATTTTCGGGATCGATCCAGCGTGCGCCCGGAAGGCCGCCACGCAAATTGGAAAGGGTCTGGCCAATCTCGGCCGGAATTTCCAGTCCAGCAAACAAACGCGGCATCGCTCGACTCCCGATGCTGAAACCCGATGACGAATCACCGATCACCAATTTCTACCTGAGTTATATGACTCTGCGAAGCAGCCGGTGCCAGTGGACCGGAAAGCTACGGGGAAAACTATCGGGTAGGGTTATTCACTGCTGTATTTTCAGCTGCGTTGCGCAGATATCGCGCCGAGAAATGCCTCGACACTGGGCAGAATATTTTTCACGATGATGTCGACGCCCTCAGCGGTCGGATGCAATCCGTCCGGCTGGTTGAGCTTGGCCTCGGCGGCGACGCCTTCCAGGAAAAACGGATAGAGCGGCACGCCGAAGGATTTCGAAAGCTCCGGGTAGATCGCGTTGAAGCGGGCCGCATACTCGCTGCCATAATTCGGCGGCGCCAGCATCCCGCACAGCAGGACGGCGATCTTGCGGGCTCTCAGCCGGGTCAGCATATCGGTGAGCGCGGCGCGGGTGACGGCCGGGTCAGTACCGCGCAGGGCATCATTGGCGCCAAGTTCGAGGATCACGGCCTCGGTTCCTTCCGGCACCGACCAGTCGAGCCGGTCGCGGCCGCCCGAGGTGGTGTCGCCGGACACCCCGGCGTTGATCATATCGACCTTTATCCCTTTGGCTTCCAACGCCTTTTGCAGGCGGACGGGGAACGCCCCGGTCGCCGCCAGGCCATAGCCGGCACTCAGGGAATCGCCGAGCACGACCATCTTGATAGGCTTTCCCGGGGGTGTGACCGGGGTCTGCGCAAAAACCGTCTGTGTCGTCATCAAGGCCATAATCAACACGAGTATGTGCACGAACATGCCTATCCGGCCCTCGACCCCGGCGGCGGAATTGCCATATGACCGATCCATGGACAGTCTCATCGAACCCTCTTCACTGACCGGCCTGGAGCCGGACACCATTTCCATTTCCAACGTAAACCTCTCGCTCGGCACGGGCGCGGCACGCGTTCATATCCTGAAAGATATCAGCCTTCGTGTGGCACCGGGCGAAGCGATCGGCCTGATTGGACCGTCAGGCTCGGGAAAGTCGACCTTGCTGATGGTGATGGCGGGGCTGGAGCGGCCTGACAGCGGAGAGGTGGTGGTCAACGGCACCCCGTTCAATGCCCTCGACGAGGACGCCCTCGCCCGCTTCCGCGGCCGCCAGGTCGGCATCGTGTTCCAGTCGTTCCATCTGATCCCGACCATGACGGCGCTGGAAAACGTCGCGGTGCCGCTGGAGCTCGCCGGCAATCCCGATGCGGCCAAACGAGCCGAGCAAGAGCTGACCTCGGTCGGCCTCGGCGATCGCCTGCACCATTATCCGACGCAACTCTCCGGCGGCGAGCAGCAACGCGTCGCGCTGGCCCGCGCGCTGGCGCCGGATCCTGCGATCCTCGTCGCGGACGAACCGACCGGCAATCTCGACGAGGCGACCGGCAAGCAGATCGTCGACCTGCTCTTCACCAAGCATTCCGAGCGCGGCATGACGCTGGTGCTGGTGACGCACGACACCTCGCTGGCGCAACGCTGCGACCGCGTGGTGCGGCTGCGTTCAGGCCGCATCGACGGACAGTCCACTTCATGACCATGGCGCCGGAAGCCGCTGGCGGCAGCCGCGCGTCATCGCTGGCGCTGCGCTACGCGCTTCGCGAATTGCGCAGCGGCCTGCGCGGCTTTTACGTGTTCATCGCCTGCATCGCGCTCGGCGTGATGGCGATCGCCGGCGTCGGCTCGGTCGCGGCCAGCCTCAGCGACGGCCTGAGCCGGGAGGGCCGCACCTTGTTGGGCGGCGACGTCGCATTCTCGCTGATCCAGCGCGAAGCCAACCCTGAGGAAATCGCCTTCCTGCGCGCCCGCGGCGAGGTTTCGGTCGCGGCCGCCTTGCGCGTCATGGCCCGCAGCGGCGATGGCAGGCTGGCGCTGGTCGAACTCAAGGCGGTGGACGGCAAATACCCGATGCTCGGGGAGTTGTCGCTTGATCCCAAGATGCCGGTTGCGGACTTGTTGGCCGAGCGCGACGGCGTATTCGGCGCGGCGGTGGATTCCGTGCTGCTGGCGCGGCTCGATCTCAAGATCGGCGACCGCATCAGCATCGGCAACGCCAACTACCAGATCCGCAGCGTGGTCGGCGCCGAACCGGACAAGCTAGCCGGCAATGTCGGGCTCGGCCCGCGCGTCCTGGTCAGCGAGACCAGTCTGCGCGCGACCGGATTGCTGCAGCCCGGCAGCCTGGTGCGCTGGATCTACCGGCTGAAATTGCCTGATAATGCGGCCGACGAGCGCGCAGCGACCCAACTGATCGACAGCGTGCGGGCCGCGTTGCCGGAGGCCGGCTGGTGGATCCGCAGCCGCGCCAACGCCTCGCCGCAACTCGAGCGCACCATCAGCCGTTTCACCCAGTTCCTGACGCTGGTCGGCCTCGCCGCGCTCCTGGTCGGCGGCGTCGGTGTCGCCAACGCCGTCAAGAGCCATATCGACCGCCGCCGCGACGTCATCGCCTCGTTCAAGGCGCTCGGCGCCACCGGCCGCGACGTCTTCACGATCTATCTGACCCAGGTGGTCGTGCTCGCCGGGATCGGCTCCATCATCGGGCTCGCCGCCGGGGCGGCGCTGCCGTTCGTCATCGTCGGCCTGTTCGGCAAGCTGCTGCCGCTGCCCGTGATCCCCGCGCTGCATCTCGACGAACTCGCACTGTCCTTCGTCTACGGCCTGCTGACCGCGCTCGCGTTCGGGCTGTGGCCGCTCGGACGGGTTCACGACGTGCCGGTGGCGGCGTTGTTCCGCGAGGAAGTCGCCCGCGAATGGCACCGTCCGCGCTGGCGATACCTCGTCTTGATGGCCGTCGTGATCGCGCTGCTGATCGCGGTCGCCATAGGCCTTGCCTACGACAAGCGCATCGCGGCCGTGTTCGTCGCCTCGTCGGTTGCGGTGTTCGCGCTGCTGCGCGGCGTCGCCGCCGGCCTGATGGCGCTGGCGCGCCGGCTGCCGCGATCTGATATCACCATGCTGCGGCTGGCGATTGCCAACATCTACCGTCCCGGCGCGCTGACGCCCTCGGTCGTGATGTCGCTGGGCCTTGGCCTCGCCGTCCTCGTCACCATCACCCAGATCGACGGCAATCTGCGCCGGCAGTTCCTGGCGGCGTTGCCGGACCGCGCGCCCTCGTTCTACTTCATCGACATCCCGACCTCGGAAGCCGATCGCTTCGGCGCGTTTCTCAAGCAGACTGCGCCGCAGTCGACCGTAGAGGATGTCCCGATGCTGCGCGGACGCATCGTCGCGGCACGCGGCATCAAGGCCGACGAGCTCAAGCCAACGCGGGATACCGAATGGGTGCTGCAAAGCGACCGCGGCCTGACCTATACGGCCGACATTCCCAAGGGCTCAAAAGTCGTCGAGGGCGATTGGTGGAGCGCGGACTATCGCGGGCCGCCGCTGGTCTCGATGGAGAAAAAGATCGCCGACGGAATGAAGCTCAAGATCGGCGACGAGATCGTCGTCAATGTGCTGGGCCGCGACATCCCGGCGAAGATCGCCAATCTGCGCAACGTCGACTGGCAGGGCCTCGGCATTAATTTCGTGCTGGTGTTCTCGCCCAACGCCTTCAAGGGCGCGCCGCACACCCATGTCGCGACCCTGTCCGAGGCCCACCCGGATCCGGCCAGCGACGCCCGGATCATCAAGCAGGTGGCCGACGCGTTCCCGATGGTGACCAGTGTGCGGGTCCGCGAGGCGCTGGACACGATCGGCACCGTCGTCACCAATCTCACGCTCGCGATTCGCGGCGCCAGCGCCGTGACGCTGATTTCGGCCATCCTGGTGCTGGGCGGCGCGCTCGCCGCCGGCCATCGCCACCGGGTTTACGACGCGGTGATCCTGAAGACCCTGGGCGCGACGCGGGTGCGGCTGCTCGGCGCCTACGCACTGGAATATCTGATGATCGGCCTGGCCACGGCGGTGTTCGGCGTGATTGCAGGCTCGGTTGCGGCCTGGCTGATCGTGACCCGGTTAATGACGCTGAGCTTCATATGGCAGGCCGGCAGCGCCGCCGGCGTTGTCGCCGCGGCCCTGATCGTCACGGTAGGCCTCGGACTCGCCGGCACGTTGCTGGCCCTGAACCAGAAGCCGGCCAGCGTGCTGCGAAATTTGTGACAATTTGTAGCGGGCGGCAAGGCCGCGTTAACGCTGCTTTTGCTGGAAAATAGCTATCTAGAGCGACATTCAGCCGCGCGTGGAAGCTTGCAGCGAATGTGTTAGTTTCCCACATACCAGCCTGGGACAGAGGCCGGTTTGATGACACCGAATTAATGTCAGCAAATCGCGGCCTTTGGGCTAGATATTCTAACCGGCGACGCAAACCCCTTGCGATCCGCCGGGCAACCAACGGGAATTCGACCATGTCGGACCTAGACCGTAACTACGCTTCTCCTTTCGGCCGGGCCGCCGGACGCGTCGATGCCGCGGCCGTCGATGCCGGTCTGCGCGCGTACATGCTGCGCATCTACAATTACATGTCGATCGGGCTGGCCATCACCGGTCTGGCTGCGCTCGGCGTCTATATGTTGGCGGTGACCCCGGATCAGTCGGCCGGCGTCGCCAAGTTCGGCAAGGAGTTCCTGACGCCGTTCGGCTACGCGATGTATGTCAGCCCGCTGAAGTGGCTGTTTATCCTCGCGCCGCTGGTCATGGTGTTCGCGATCTCGTTTGGCATCAACCGGCTGAGGCCCGCGACGGCCCAACTGCTGTTCTGGGCGTTCGCGGCGCTGATGGGCGTCTCGCTGTCGTCGATCTTCCTGGTGTACACGCACACCTCGATCGTGCGCGTGTTCTTCATCACGGCGGCGACCTTCGGCGCGCTGAGCCTCTACGGCTACACCACCAAACGTGACATGAGCGGCATGGGCTCGTTCCTGTTCATGGGCCTGATCGGCATCATCATCGCGAGCGTGGTCAACATCTTCCTCGCCAGCTCGATGCTGCAGTTCATCGTCTCGGTGGTGGGCGTGCTGGTGTTCGCGGGCCTCACCGCCTATGACACCCAGCGGCTGAAGAACGACTACATCTACGGCTATGCCTCGCAGGGCGGTGACATTGCGGAAAAGGCGGCGATTACCGGCGCACTTTCGCTCTACCTGAACTTCATCAACCTGTTCACGCTGCTGCTGCAGCTGCTTGGCCAGCGCGACTAGCGCTCCAGCCCAGCCAAAGAATTGAAGCCCCGGCCTCGCGGCCGGGGCTTTTCTTTTGCGGCCAGCAAAAATAATCTGTCACCATGCCTACGCCCGATATCAGGCCCGCCACCGAGGCCGACCTCCCCTTTGTCACCGAAATCTACGAGCACGCGGTGCGCTACGGCACCGCGACATTCGAGCTGGTCCCGCCCGATCTCGCCGAGATGACCCGGCGGTTCCGCGCGCTGATGGAAGGGGGGTTCCCGTATTTCGTCGCCGCGGTGGAAGGCCGGGTGATCGGATATGCCTATGCAGGCCCCTACCGGCCGCGGCCGGCCTATCGCTTCACGGTGGAAAACTCGGTCTATCTGCAGCCGGCGACCCACCGCCGCGGCATCGGTCTGTTGCTGCTGCAGCGGCTGATCGCCGAATGCGAAGCGCGGGGCTACCGGCAAATGATCGCCGTCATCGGCGATTCCGCCAACGCCGGCTCGATCGGCGTCCACACCAAGACCGGCTTCCAGATGATCGGGACGCACCCCTGCGTCGGTCTCAAATTCGGACGCTGGCTGGACACGGTGATGATGCAGCGCGCGCTTGGCGAAGGCGCCACGACGGTACCTGCTTCGTAGCCCATCGCCGGGGCCGGACACAAAATCGCGAAAACAACCCCATGCAAAGTAGAATGGGCTCGGATGAGTAGCTTCGTAGCCCGCATGGAGCGCGGCGCAATCCGGGAATAAGAGGCGAAACCGGCCCCCGGATTTCGCGGAGCCTGTCATCGGGCGCGCATTCGCGCGACCCGTTGGCTTCATCCGGGCTACAGGACCGCGCTAAACCACCGCCAGCTTGCGATCGATCACCAGCAGCACGCGCTCCAGCTCATGGCCGCGGCGCAGGATCAGCCCGGTCGCTGAGATCACGCTGTACATGCCCTGCTTGCGCGCCAGCCGCGGATCCTTCTCGATGCGATAGATCGGGACTTCGGAGGCGCGGCGGAACACCGAGAACACCGCACGGTCCTTCAGGAAGTCGATGGCATAGTCGCGCCACTCGCCATCGGCGACCATGCGGCCGTACAGATTGAGGATGCGATTGAGCTCCAGGCGATTGAACGTAACGCTATTCGGCAGCGGACTTGCAGTGGCGGTGCGCGCCACTGCGCGACTCCCGCTTGGATCAGTGTCCTCCGACATCGAACTCATCGAGCGCCTCCTGTCGTCTCCGGCATGATCGTGTTCCGAAAAACCGGTCCCCACTTTTCGGGATCATGACAATGACATGATCGCGCTAACCGCCGGACACCGCAAGGCCCTTTGAAATTGCGACGGAAACCGCGACGGGCCGTCCGGCAACACCGGAAATACCGAGTCACGGGAACGTTAGAGGAATCATATTGCTGCCCCACTTCCGCCCATCGCCCGCCCCGCTGGCTTGCGACAAGTAAATCCTGCGTTGACCCGGTCCTTTCGGTTCCGGATTCCTCAGCCCCCAGCCCCCCGGGGCCGTCGGGATCGGGTCTGTTCGCAGGGGAGCTTTCTCCCGCACTGGGCCAACGAGAGTTGGTCCTTTTTCTTTTGGGGATGCGACTCAAGCAAATGCCGCGCGGGACTCTGGCTTCGCCGGCTGCAACGCTGCCCTCAGCTTAGAATCTTCAGCATCGTAGCCCGGATGAAGCGAAGCGTAATCCGGGGATGGCGCGAGCGGAGATAGTTGCCCCGGATTGCGCTTCGCTTCATCCGGGCTACGAACGCCAGCGCTAACTAGCGCAGCGGCGTGTAGGCCGCGCCCAGCATCGGGCCGGGCTTTTCGCGATTGCCGTCCTGGACATAGACGACCGCGGCATCGACGCCATCGCGGGAGATGTTTTCGAGCGGAACGGTCCAGCTTCCGGAATTGCCGTTCCAGTCCCCGACCTTCAGGATGTTGCGCACCACATTGTAGTAGGTGACCTGGCGGCCGCGGTTTTCGCCGCGCCCGATCGAGATCGGCACCGCCTTCGAGACCGAGCAAATCCAGACTTCGCCCTGCGATGAAGTCGGCGCGTTGCTCGCCGCCACCGAGACGTTGATGTGCTTGCCGGACAACGTCATCGTCACCGGCACCGACATCACGCCGGCGGCCTTCTGGGTGTGCTGGATTGCGCTGTCGATGCCTGCACGATCGCTGCCGACCACCTTCGCCGAACCGTTGACGATGACCTGCGGCGTGTAGACGTCGCGATCGCCACGCATTTGCGAATAGGCTTTCTGGCGCGCGCTGAAGCGCGAGTCCGCCAGCGTATCCTTCCAGCCCAGATAATCCCAATATTCGATCGGCATGCTGAGCGCGATCACGTTGGGGTCCTTGGCAAGCTCGCCAATGATCTCGTCGGCCGGCGGGCACGACGAGCAGCCTTGCGAGGTGAATAGCTCGACGACCGCGCGCGGATCGGCATGAGCGGGACGGATAATCGCGACAATGGCACAGACGCCAAGCGCACCCGACCATCGCGAAATCGAACTATTGGCCATCATCGCTGTCATACTGCGAACCGGTACTGGCGATTTCTATCCGTATTTGTACGGGGCATGATTTTCTATCCCTAAGCGCGCACCCCAGACGCAAGAAAGCGGCCTTTTCATAGGCCGCCTTCTCCCCGGTCGCTACTCACTTCGCAGTGAGCCACCGATCACAAATCCGCGTTTCAAAGCGTTTTCAAGCGAAGTGGATACCGGTTCGCGTGAAGAAAACGCGTCAAAACAGAACTCAAGCCGCAAGCTTGCGCAGCACATAGTGCAGAATGCCGCCGTTGCGGTAGTAGTCGAGCTCGTCGAGCGTATCGATGCGGCAGAGCAGCGAAACGCGCTGCAGCGAACCGTCGCCGGACACGATTTCCGCGGTCAGCTTCTGGCGCGGCTTCAAATCGCCCTGCAGGCCGCGAATCGTCACCTTCTCGTCGCCCTTCAGCCCGATCGACGTCCAGGACTGGCCGTCCTCGAAGGTCAGCGGCAGCACGCCCATGCCGACCAGGTTGGAGCGATGGATGCGCTCGAAGCTCTGGCAGATCACCGCGCGGACGCCGAGCAGCCTGGTGCCCTTCGCCGCCCAGTCGCGCGACGAGCCGTTGCCGTATTCGGCGCCGGCGAACACCACCAGCGGCACCTGCTCGGCCTGGTACTTCATCGCCGCGTCGTAGATCGACATCTGCTCGCCGTCGGGCCAATGTTTTGTCAATCCGCCTTCCGGAATGTTTCCATCAGCGCCTTTGAGCATGAAGTTCTTGATGCGGATATTCGCAAAAGTGCCGCGCATCATGATCTCATGGTTGCCGCGCCGCGTGCCGTACTGGTTGAAGTCGGCCGGACGCACCTGATGCTCCGACAGATATTTTCCGGCCGGAGAGGTCAGCTTGATCGAACCGGCCGGCGAAATGTGGTCGGTGGTGATCTTGTCGCCGAACATCGCCAGAATCCGCGCATCGACCACGTCGACGATCGGTTCCGGTTCTTTCTTCATGCCTTCGAAGTAGGGCGGGTTCTGCACATAGGTCGAGCTCATGTTCCAGCGATAGGTCTCGCTCTCGACCGTCTTGATCTTGCGCCAGTTGGTGTCACCCTTGAACACGTCGGCGTAGCGCTTCTTGAAGATCGTCGCGGTGACGAACTTCTTCATGTAGGCGTTGATTTCCTTGGAGGTCGGCCAGATGTCCTTCAGGAACACCGGCTTGCCGTCCTTGCCTTCACCGATCGGCTCGACCGAAAGGTCCTTGGTCACGGTGCCGGCCAGCGCATAGGCGACGACCAGCGGCGGCGACGCGAGATAATTCGCCTGCACGTCCGGCGAGACGCGGCCTTCGAAATTGCGGTTACCCGACAACACGGCGGCGGCGACGATGCCATTGTCGTTGATCGACTTCGAAATATCCTCCGGCAGCGGGCCGGAATTGCCGATGCAGGTGGTGCAGCCGAAGCCGACCAGGTTGAAGCCGACCTTGTCGAGATCGAGCTGCAGACCGGAGTTGGAAAGGTACTCCGCGACCACCTGGCTGCCCGGCGCCAGCGAGGTCTTGACCCAGGGCTTGGCCTTCAGGCCCTTGGCGGCGGCGTTGCGCGCCAGCAGGCCTGCGCCGATCAGCACGCTCGGGTTCGACGTGTTGGTGCAGGAGGTGATCGCGGCGATCACGACGTCGCCATGGCCGAGATCGAACTTGCGGCTCTCGACGGCGAAGCGATGCGAGGCATCCGCCGCCTTCTTGTATTCGGTGGTCATCGCCGCGGCGAAGCCCGAGGCGACCGCCGGCAGTGCGACGCGGCCTTCGGGACGCTTCGGACCGGCCATCGAGGGCACCACATCGGCAAGATCGAGCGTCAGCGTTTCCGTGAACACCGGATCGGCCGATTTGGCGGTGCGGAACAGGCCCTGCGCCTTGGCGTAGGCCGCGACCAGCTTGACGCGATCGGCCTTCCGGCCCGAGGTTTTCAGATAATCGATGGTCGCGGCATCGACCGGGAAGAAGCCGCAGGTCGCGCCATATTCCGGCGCCATGTTGCCGATCGTCGCCTTGTCAGCGACCGACAGGTAATCGAGGCCGGGGCCGTAGAATTCGACGAACTTTCCGACCACGCCCTGCTTGCGCAGCATCTGCGTCACGGTCAGCACCAGGTCGGTGGCGGTGACGCCTTCCTTCATCTGACCCTTGAGCTTGAAGCCGATCACCTCGGGCAGCAGCATCGACTGGGGCTGGCCGAGCATCGCAGCTTCCGCCTCGATGCCGCCAACGCCCCAGCCCAGCACGGCGAGACCATTGACCATCGTGGTGTGCGAATCGGTGCCGACCAGCGTGTCGGGATAGGCGACTTCGAAAGTGCCGGTCTTCCTGCCGACCGTCATCTTCTCCTTGCGGGTCCACACCGTCTGGGCGAGGTATTCGAGATTGACCTGGTGACAGATGCCGGTGCCGGGCGGCACCACCGAGAAATTCGTGAACGCCTTCTGGCCCCACTTCAGGAACTCGTAGCGCTCCTGGTTCTGCTTGTATTCCTCGACCACGTTCTTGCCGAACGCCTTGTTGTCACCGAAGAAGTTGACGATCACGCTGTGGTCGATGACGAGGTCGACCGGCACCAGCGGGTTGATCTTTTCGGCGTCGCCGCCGAGCGCCTGCATCGCGTTGCGCATCGCGGCAAGATCGACCACCGCCGGCACGCCGGTGAAATCCTGCATCAGCACGCGTGCGGGGCGAAACGAGATTTCATGCTCGAGCTTGCGGGTCTTCAGCCATTTCGACACCGCGATGATGTCGGCCTTCTTGACCGTGCGATCGTCTTCAAAGCGCAACAGGTTTTCCAGCAGCACCTTCATCGAATAGGGAAGCTTGGAAATTCCCTTCAGACCGTTCTTCTCGGCGGCGGGCAGGCTGTAATACACGTAGGTCTTGCCACCGACCTTGAGGGTCTTGCGGCATTTGAAGCTGTCGAGCGAGGTCATGTCAGGAAATCCCAATTCTCAGTTATACCCGGCAAAGGGTATTTAAACACCGTCAGCGCGGTCGGCTTACCGGCTTGCGGCCGCCGGTTGTGTGCTGCATCAAGTTCCGGGCTTATAGAATCTTTCTAGATGCGCCGCCACAACCACGATCGTGCTGCAGCATTGCGCGACCCAAAAATTCTGATGCGGTACCCCAAGCTTTTCAGAGGGCCGTAACGAGGCAAGATGCGGCTCAGAGGACGCCAGATCGATTGTGTGCGGGGTGGGCGCGCGGTGTTTTCCGGGCTCGATTTCGAGGCCGCATCTAGCCAAGCGCTCGCCGTCGTCGGCCCCAACGGGTCCGGCAAGACGTCGCTGCTGCGGCTGATCGCGGGCTTGCTGGTGCCGGCAGGCGGATCGGTCGCGCTGGAAGGCGGTGCGGGCGAACTGACGCTGCCCGAACAGGCCCATTATCTCGGCCATCGCGACGCACTAAAACCCGCGCTCAGCGTGCTTGAAAACCTGTCGTTCTGGCGGGATTTTCTGGGCGGGGACGCCAGCGATCCCAATGAAAGCCTCGCCAGAGTGGGGCTCGCGCACGCCACGCATTTGCCGGCGGCGTATCTGTCGGCCGGCCAACGGCGGCGGTTGTCGATCGGCCGGCTGCTCGCGGTGCGGCGGCCGGTCTGGCTGCTGGACGAGCCGACCTCGGCGCTCGATGCCGCAGGGCAGGATCTGTTCGCTGGCCTGATGCGCGATCACCTCGCGCGCGGCGGCATCATCGTCGCGGCGACCCATGCGCCGCTCGGGATCGAGGCTGGCGAATTGCGGATGGGAGGGCCGGCGTGACCGCCCTTGCCGCGCTGATTCGACGCGATATCAGGATCGCGCTGCGCGTCGGCGGCGGCGCGCTGATCGGCGTGCTGTTCTTCCTCACCGTCACCGTGCTGATGCCGTTTGCACTCGGGCCTGACCTGGCGCTGCTGACGCGGCTCGGGCCCTCCATTCTCTGGCTCGGCGCGCTGCTGGCCAGTCTGCTCACGCTCGACCGCCTGTTTACATCAGACCACGAGGACGGCTCGCTCGATCTGATCGTGATGGGCCGGACACCACTGGAACTGGCCTGTGCCGCCAAGGCGCTGGCGCACTGGCTCGCCGCCGGCCTGCCGCTGATCATCGCGACCCCCGTGCTTGGGCTGATGCTCAATCTCGACGCCACCGCGACCTCGGCCGTGGCGCTGACGCTGCTGGTGGGAACGCCGGCACTGACTTTTATCGGCATGATCGGCGCCGCGCTGGCGGTGACGCTGCATCGCGGCGGGTTGTTGCTCGCGGTGCTGGTGCTGCCGCTGTCGATCCCGGTGCTGATTTTTGGCGTCGCGGCGTCGCAGGCCGCCATATCGGGACCGCTGCCGTTTGGAACACCGTTTTCGATCCTGTGCGCGATCTCGCTGGTGAGTTTCGTGATCGGACCGTTTGCCGCAGCCGCCAGCCTGCGGCACGGGCTGGACTAGATAACCTGATGAACGCCGATCAACACTTGATGGAACAGAACAAGCCGCATTGCCTGCTCCGCCGCCGCCGACTATCAGGATGCCCATGACGCTGATCGACCTCGCCAACCCCACCAAGTTCCTGTCGCTGACGGCGCGCATATTGCCGTGGCTGGCGGGCGCGACCGCGATCCTGCTGCTCATCGGCTTGTACCAGGCAGCAATGGCGCCCGACGACTATCAGCAGGGCGCCACCGTCAAGATCATGTTCATCCACGTACCCAACGCGTGGCTGTCGATGTTCGTGTGGGGCGTCATGAGCCTGGCGGCGCTGGGCACGCTGGTGTGGCGGCATCCACTTGCCGACGTCGCTGCGAAAGCGGCCGCCCCGATCGGCGCCGCCTTCACATTTCTCGCGCTGGTCACCGGCTCGCTGTGGGGCCGGCCGATGTGGGGCACCTATTGGCAATGGGATGCGCGGCTCACCTCGGTGCTGATCCTGTTTCTGATGTATCTCGGCCTGATCGCGCTGTGGCGCGCGGTGGACGATCCCTCGCGCGCGGCGCGGGCGGCGGCGATCCTCACACTGGTCGGCGCGCTCAATCTGCCGATCATCAAATTCTCGGTCGACTGGTGGAACACGCTGCATCAGCCGGCCTCGGTGCTGCGGATGGGAGGCTCCACGCTCGACCGCGCCTTCCTGATTCCGTTGCTGGTGATGGCGGTTGGATTTTCGCTGCTGTTCGTCACGCTGCATCTGGCGGCGATGCGCAACGAGATCCTGCGCCGCCGCGTGCGCAGCTTGCAGATCATGCAAGCCAGCCAACAGGCCGCGTGACGCGATGGCGCTCGGTCCCTATGCCTCCTTCATCGTGACGTCCTACGCGCTGGTCGCCGCGGTGGTCGCTATCCTGATTGCCTGGATCGCCATCGATTTTCGCCGCCAGACGCAGCGCCTGCGCGAGCTCGAGGCCAGCGGCATCACCAGGCGCTCCGGCCGCAGTGCGGCGGATATAAGATGAGCGGGCCGGCGGCATCTGACGCACCGCGGCAAAGCCGGCGCTGGCTGGTGATGCTGCCACTGATCGGTTTCATGGCGGTGGCCGGGTTGTTCCTGCTGCGGCTGCACGGCGGCGATCCCTCTAAAATTCCATCCGCCCTGATCGGCCGCCCGGCGCCGCAAACCGCGCTGCCGGCGCTGGCAGGCCTGGTCGACAACGGCATCGCTATTCCCGGGCTCGACCCGGCGGCCTTCAAGGGCAAGGTCAGCGTCGTCAACGTCTGGGCGTCCTGGTGCGTGCCATGCCATGACGAGATGCCGCTACTGACCGCCCTGGCCAAGGACAAGCGGCTGCAGATCGTCGGCATCAACTACAAGGATTCGCCCGACAACGCCCGCCGCTTCCTCGGCCGCTACGGCAACCCGTTCAGCATGGTCGGCGCCGACAGCAATGGTCGCGGCTCGATCGAATGGGGCGTCTATGGCGTGCCCGAGACCTTTGTGGTCGGCCGCGAAGGCACCATCGTCTACAAACTGGTCGGGCCGGTGACGCCGGCCAATGTCGACACCGTGCTGAAGGCAGAGATCGAGAAGGCGTTGCGGTGACGACGTAGTCGTCATTCCGGGGCGCGTCGAAGACGCGAACCTCAGATGTGCAATTGCACATCGGGGAAGCTCGAGATTCCGGGTTCATCGCTGCGCGATGCCCCGGAATGACGGTGGGGAAATTTCGCGCCAAATAATTTCCAGCTTTTATCTGCCGTTCATTTGCCGGCCATGGCGCCGCCACGAATTCGAAGCTAGCTTGATAGCGTTACTTAAACCGTCCTTGGAGGGACACTTCTATGCGTCATTTCACGCTCGCTTCTCTTCTCGCAACTGCGCTCACGATCGGCCTGATGACGGCAACCCCGTCGATGGCCCAGACCGCACAGCCGGCGACCAAATCCGACAGCAAGATGGCTCCCGCGCCGAAGGCTCCGGAGTCGAAGATGGCGCCGGCTCCGAAGGCCGATCTGCTCGACATCAATTCGGCGACCGTCGACCAGCTCGAAGCGCTGCCGGGGATCGGCAAGGCCTATTCCGCCAAGATCGTCGCCGGCCGTCCCTACAAGGGCAAGGACGATCTGGTGCACAAGAACATCGTCCCGCAGGCGACCTACGACAAGATCAAGGACCAGGTGATCGCCAAGCAGAAGAGCTGATTTGGTTTCGTGCTGACCTCTCCCGCACTTGCGGGGGAGGTCGGATCGCATCGTGAGATGCGATCCGGGTGGGGGAAACCCTCTCCCCACGAACAGTGCGAATCGCGGAGAGACCCCCACCCCGGCCCTCCCCCGCAAGCGGGAGAGGGAGAAGAGCTAACCCTTCCGCACGTCGCCCGCGTCCGCTTCGCTGGCTTCCAGCGAGGCCGGCTCCAGATGGTAGCGCTTGGTCAGCGGCATCTGGGCGATCGCAAAGATCATCGTCAGCGGAATCACGCCAAACACCTTGAAGCCGACCCAGAAATCGGTCGACTGGGTGCGCCAGATGAATTCGTTCAGAAGCGCCATTGCAAAGAAGAACAGCGTCCAGCGCATGGTGAGGATGCGCCAGCCCTGCGGCGTCAGGTTGAACACCTGATCGAACATGACGGCGATGAAGGAACGGCCGAACAACAGGCCACCGCCGAGGATCGCGGCGAACAGGCCGTAGATGATGGTCGGCTTGACCTTAATGAAGGTCTCATCATGCAGCACCAGGGTCAGCGTGCCGAACACGATGACGATGACGGCGGTGACGATCGCCATGACAGGTACGTGCCTGGTCACCACATAGGACGCGATCATCGCCGCGATGATCGCCACCATGAAGGCGCCGGTGGCGACGAACAGACCGAATTTGGCGTTGGCGACAAAGAACACGATCAGCGGACCGAGTTCGGTCGCAAGCTTGAACAGCGGATGCGGCTGGGTCTTGTCCATTAATTCACGCTCTTCTTTTGAGGCACGACCTTATCCGAAAACCGGTTCCCACTTTGCGCTAACGCGGCCCTTCGGGTCGGGGTCATGCCTCTATCCCTGCAATCGCGTTCGCAAAATCCCGCGCGGTGAACGGCGCCAGATCGTCGACGCCTTCGCCGACGCCGATGAAGTGCACCGGCAGTTTGAATTTCTCCGACAGCGCCACCAGGATGCCGCCCCGCGCGGTGCCGTCGAGCTTGGTCATCACAAGGCCGGTGACGCCTGCGGTACGATGAAAAGCCTCGACCTGCGACAGCGCATTTTGTCCCACCGTGGCGTCGAGCACCAGCAGCACCGCATGTGGGGCCGAGGCATCGACTTTCTTGATGACGCGAACGACTTTTTCGAGCTCTTTCATCAGCTCGGCCTTGTTCTGCAATCGCCCGGCGGTGTCGACCAGCAGCACGTCGGTCTTCTGCTCCTGCGCCGCCGTCAGCGCATTGAAGGCGAGGCTCGCCGAATCCGATCCCTGCGCGCCCGCAATCACCGGCGATTTGGTCCGCTCGCCCCAGACCTTCAACTGCTCGATCGCGGCGGCACGGAACGTGTCGCCCGCCGCCAGCATCACCTTGCGGCCCTCGGCGCTGAGCTTCGCCGCCAGCTTGCCGATCGTCGTGGTCTTGCCGGAACCGTTGACGCCGACCACGAGAATGACGAAAGGCTTTTGGGCGGCGTCGATCACCAGCGGCTTGGCCACCGGCGCCAGCACCTTCTCGACCTCGGTTGCGACCACCGCCTTGACGTCATCCGCCGAGATCGCCTTGTCGTAGCGGCCGGCGCCGACGGCGTCCGCGATCCGCACCGCCACTTCGGTGCCGAGATCGGCGCGCAGCAGCACATCCTCGATATCATCGAGCATGGCGCGGTCGAGCTTGCGCTTGGTGACGAGATCGGCAACGGCTGCGCCGAGCGAACTCGAGGTCCGCTTCAGGCCGCTCGAAAGCCGCCGCCACCAGCTCAGTTTGGGAGTTCCGGGAGTGGTATCGCTCATGTCGGACGTGTGTTAGCGGTTTCGCGCCATGAACGAAAGCCACAACCAACCCATTGATATTGCGGACCTGACCGCGGAAGAAATTCAGGCCCGCGTGCTCCACCGCGACGGGCTGATGCTGGTCATCGACAAGCCCTGCGGCCTGCCGGTGCATCGCGGCCCCAAGGGCGGCGCCAATCTGGAAACCTCGTTCGACGGGTTGCGATTCGGCCTGCCGCGGCCGCCGGTGCTTGCGCACCGCCTCGACAAGGACACCTCCGGCTGTCTCGTGCTGGGACGCCATCGCAAGGCCACGGCCTCGCTCGGCCTGTTGTTCAAGCACGGCAAGATCGGCAAGACCTATTGGGCCGTCGTGGAAGGCGGACCTGCCGAAGATGAAGGCACCATCGACATGGCGCTCGGCCGGCTCAACGTCGAACGCGGCTGGTGGCAGAAGCCGGATCCGGACGGTCAAAAAGCCGTCACAAACTGGAAGGTGCGCGGCCGCGGCAATGGCCTCGCCTGGTTAGAGCTGGAACCGGTCACCGGCCGCACCCATCAATTGCGCGTGCACACATCGGCCACGGGCTGGCCAATCGTCGGCGACAACATCTACGGCAGCGGCCCCCGCTTCGGCGAGCCTCGCCTGCATTTGCATTCCCGCGAGATCGTGATTCCGATTTCAAGGAACAAGGAACCGGTGCGCGTGGTGGCGCCGGCGCCGGAGCATATGCGCGAGCGGCTCAGGGCCTGCGGGTGGAACGGGGAGTAAGGGGCGCGCGTAGCTCCCACCATACCCTCCATTGTCGTCACCCGCGCAGGCGGGTGACCCAGTATTCCAGAGACGCCTGTGATTGAATCGAGAGGCCTCGGCGTACTGGGTCGCCCGGTCAAGCCGGGCGATGACAGCTGGGGATTAATCGCGCACCGTCATGTCCGATCATCGTTAGCGCCTGCACCGCGCCCGGCGTTTCACCACTGATCGCCACCGGCAGAAAATGCTCCGTCCGCCCCTGCTTACCGCTCTCGATCAGCACCTGACGGGTTGTGCCGATCTCCGACGCCAGCCTCTTCCGCAACGCCGCCTCGCCCGTCGCGCGTAACCGCTTCGCCCGTTCCTTGATCGCCTCGCCCGCGACCTGCGGCATCCGCGAGGCCGGCGTGCCCGGACGCTTTGAATAGGGAAACACGTGCAGGAAGGTGAGATCGCATTCCTCGACCAGATCCTGCGAGCGCGCGAACATCTCTTCCGTCTCGGTCGGAAAGCCCGAGATGATGTCGGCGCCGAGCGCGATGTCCGGCCGCAGCCGGCGCACCTGCGCGCAGAATTCGATGGCATCTGCGCGTGAATGCCGCCGCTTCATCCGCTTCAAGATCAGATCGTCGCCGGACTGCAGCGACAGATGCAAATGCGGCATCAGGCGTTCGTCGTCGCCAATGACGTCGAGCAGGTCGCGGTCGGCTTCGATGGAATCGATCGATGAAATCCGCAAACGCTTCAGTTCCGGCACATGCCGCAAGATCTGTTTTGTCAGTTGCCCAAGCTTTGGCGTACCCGGCAAATCAGCCCCGTAGCTCGTGAGATCAACGCCGGTCAGCACGATTTCGGCATGACCGCGCTCGACCAGCGCGCGGACCTGCTCGACCACAGCGCCCATCGGCACCGAGCGCGAATTGCCACGGCCGTAAGGAATGATGCAGAAGGTGCAGCGATGGTCGCAGCCGTTCTGCACCTGCACGAACACCCGCGGCAGGCCGCTCTGAAAACCTTCCAGCAAATGCGGCGCCATCTCGGTGACCGCCATGATGTCGGCGACCGCGATCTTCTCGCTGGCGGCGATGCCGAAGCCTGAATCGAACGCCGCACGCGCGCTGCGCCAGGCCTCGCTCCGCATTTTCTCGTCATTGCCGACGACGCGATCGACCTCAATCATGCCGGCAAACATTTCAGGCTGCGTCTGCGCCGCGCAGCCTGTCACGACGATGCGCGCATCGGGCCGCTCGCGCTTCAACCGCCGGATCGATTGCCGCGCCTGCGCCACCGCCTCGTTGGTGACCGCGCAGCTGTTGATGACGACGGTATCGGAAAGGCCCGCGCTCTCCGCCTCGTGCCGGATCACTTCGGATTCGAACGCGTTGAGGCGGCAGCCAAAGGTGAGAACGTCGACGCTCATCGAATTATTTTTCGTTTGAGCATGATCTCTTCAGAAAACCGCTTCACACTTTTCCGGATCATGCTCTAGGCGACGCTGGCGAACAACGCCGGATCGAAGCGGCCTTCATATTCGAAATCGGCCGTGCCGGTCATCAGCACGTGGTCGTCGCGCTCGCGCCATTCGATCGAGAGCTTGCCGCCGGGCAGCGACAATTCGACGATGCGGTTGGTGCGCTTCAACCGCGCCGCCGCGACCGCGGTGGCGCAGGCAGCCGAGCCGCAGGCCCTGGTCAGGCCGGCGCCGCGCTCCCAGGTGCGCATCGTGATATGATCGCGATCGACGATATGGGCGAGCGTGATGTTGGCGCGGTCGGGAAAGATGGGGTGATTTTCCAACAGCGGCCCGAAACGCTCGAGGTCGTAGGCGTCGACGTCGTCGACCCAGAAGATCGCGTGCGGATTGCCCATGCTGACGACCGACGGCGAATGCAGGATTGGCGCATCGATCGGGCCGACCTGCAGTTCGATGTAACGCGTGTCGCGAAACTCCTCGGCGAGTGGAATTTCCTGCCAGCCGAACTTCGGTGCGCCCATGTCGACCGTGTAGAGATCGGGCTGCGGCCCCTGCCAGCAATTCAGCAGACCCGAGCGGGTCTCGAAGGTCACCGCGGTCTGGCCGGTCTTCTCGAACAGCCGCCGCACCACGCAGCGCATGCCGTTACCACAGGCGCCGGCCTCGGAGCCGTCATTGTTGTAGATGCGGATGAAAGCCTCGGTGCCCTCCAGCCGCGGCGGCTGCAATACCATCAACTGGTCATAGGGCACGCCGGCGGGCGAGGCGACGGCGCGCGCCTCCTCCGCCGTCACCTTGGCCGGCTTGTCGCGCAGATCGACCACGACGATTTCGTTGCCGATACCGTTCATCTTGGCGAATGCGTGATTGGCCAGCGCGCTCATGGAATTTCCCAATTTCTGCCTGTCTTATATGGCGAATGATGGCCGATTGCCTAGTACGCAGGGGTCCATGACGCATCTGTCATGGGACGAAGGCGGACCTTGCGTGTTAGGGATGGCGGCGCTTTGTGGTCGTGAGCGGGGACATGCCGCGACCGCCTGGGGATGGATGGAGAATGCCTAAAATGAACCGTATCAGCCGTTTCCGCTCGGCCATGGCCGCGCTGATCCCGATGGTAGCAATCGCGTTGGGCGGCCCTGCGTTGGCGCAATCGCCGGCACCAGCCGTCTCGCCAGCTGCCAGCCCCTCCGCGGCACCGGCGCCCGCCGCTTCTGCTTCTCCTGCCCCGGCGGAGACGCCTTCACCCGCGGCATCCGCGACCCCGGCACCGGGAACTTCACCCGCACCGGTGGCAAGCCCGTCCGTTGCCCCCTCGCCGCCACCCGCGGCCGCCCAGACGCCGGCCACGCCCCCTGCGGCCGTTCAGACCGCCGATCCCTTCGGTGAGCAGTTCACGCTGGAGCCCAAAAAAGTGGTGGTCATGAAGGGCACCGCCAATTGGGACTCGGCGTTCGACACGCTGATCGATTCGTTCAAGGCGCTGAACGCGCTGCTCGACAAGCAGGGCATCAAGGCAGCGGGCAATTCGATGATCGTCTACACCTCGACCGACGACACCGGCTTTACGTTCCTGGCCGAAATTCCAGTCGACCAGGAGCCGAAGAACCTGACCAAGGACATGAGCATCGGCAAATCGCCCGAGGGCAAAGCCCTGAAGTTTGTCCATCGCGGCTCCTACGACAACATGGACAACACCTATGAGGCGATCACCAATCACCTCGACGACAAGAAACTTGAAGCAAAGGACACCTTCGTCGAGGAATACATCACCGATCCCTTGAAGACCGCGGAGGACAAGCTGGTGATCAACGTCTATGTGCCGCTGAAGTGAGACGCATGAAGCATCCGCTCGCATTTGTTATCACCGCGGCCGTGCTGGTGGCCACGCCCGCGCTGGCGCAGACAGCGCCGCCGCCCGCCATCTCCGTGACCGGCGAAGCCAACGTCTCCGTGGCGCCCGATCAAGCGCAGATCGATGGCGGTGTTGCCACTGACGCCAAGACCGCGCGCGAGGCGTCCGACGCCAATAACGCGGCGATGGGCAAGGTGCTGCTGGCGCTGAAGGGCGCCGGGATCGACGAAAAGGATTACCAGACCTCACGGCTGTCGTTGCAGCCGCAGTATGCAACCTCGTCCAAAACCGCCGAGCGTCCTGGCGTCGTCGGCTTCCGCGCCAGCAACCGCGTTACGATCAAGATCCGCGACGTCACCAAGGTCGCAAGCGTGATCGACGTGCTGGTCGGCGCCGGCGCCAACGAGATCGGCGGCATCAATTTCATCGTGACGCAGCCGTCCAAGCACCTGGACGAGGCCCGCGAGAAGGCGATCGCGGACGCGCGCCGCAAGGCCGATATCTATGCCAAAGCCGCGGGCGTTACGCTCGGCGAGCCGATCAGCATCTCCGAGGAAGGCGGACCCAGCCCGATGTTCCGCAGCAAAGTCGCCGGCGGCATGGCCGCATCCGCGCCGGTGGCGCAAGGCGAAGAGACGCTTTCGGTTTCGGTGAGCGTGTCCTGGGCGATCAAGCCGAAGGAATAACTACTGTCGTCC
The DNA here is from genome assembly GCF_018131065.1 of Bradyrhizobium sp. AUGA SZCCT0431. Taxonomy (NCBI): domain Bacteria; kingdom Pseudomonadati; phylum Pseudomonadota; class Alphaproteobacteria; order Hyphomicrobiales; family Nitrobacteraceae; genus Bradyrhizobium; species Bradyrhizobium sp. AUGA SZCCT0431. The sequence goes on from NZ_JAFCLR010000001.1 coordinate 212,091, forward strand.
CGGCCTTGAGCCGGGACCCATAACCACAGGGCTCTGTTGTTACGGGAAGCTGGAGCTCCAGCCTTTTTCAATACTCAGATCGGTGGTTATGGGTCCCGGCTCGCGCTTCGCTTGGCCGGGACGACGGAGAACTAAACCTCGAAAACCTGCCCGGGCTTCAGCGCGGCAAACCGCTCGCGCGGAATCTTCGCTTCATCCAGCGCTTCGCCCAGTGCAGTCACCGGCGCGTCGATCGCCTCGTCGGTAAGCTGGAACGTGCCGTGATGATGCGCCAGTGCCGTTTGCGCCCCGCAATCGGCCAGCGCCTTCACGGCGTCCGACGGGTTCATGTGCTGGTCACGCATGAACCAGCGTGGCTCATAGGCGCCGATGGGCAGAATCGCCAGCCGCAGCGGGCCATGTGCTTCGGCAACCCGGCGAAAGTGCTTGCCGTCGCCGTAGCCGGAATCGCAGACGATGTAGAGTTTGCCGGCCGGCGTCTCCAGCACAAAGCTCGCCCACAGCGCCTTGTTGCGGTCGAACAGCCCGCGCGCCGACCAATGCCGCGTCGGCACCAGCGTCACGGCGATGCCGTTGCCGAGTTCGACGCGATCCTTCCAGTCGAACGCTTCGGCTTTGATCGCTTCATCCGCGTCGCGCATGGTGACGTCATTGCCGAGCGGCGTGATCACGCGCGGCGAAAACACTTTCGCGAGCCTCGACAGCGTCGCCAGATCGAGATGATCGTAATGGCCGTGCGACACCAGCACGACATCGATCTTGGGCAAGGCGTCGAAGGCGATGCCGGGATCGTTGTGCCGCTTCGGCCCGGCCCAGCTGAACGGCGAAGCCCGCATCGACCACACCGGATCGACGAGAATGTTGAGGCCTCCAGTCTGGATCAGCCAGCTCGCATGGCCGACGAACGACAACCGCACTTTGTTGCCATCAACACGGGGCGGCGGTGTATCGGCGTGCGCACTTGGCACCCAATCCGGCCAGCTCGCGCGCTGCCGGCCGCCGCCGAACTGCCAGCGCAGCACCTCGGCCAATGATTTCGGCGGCGAACCATCCGGATCGAAGAAGGTCAGGCCGTCGAAATGATCGGAAGCAGGGCCGTCATAGGTTTTCATGCGGGACATCCAGACAGACGGCGCGCCGACGGCCAGACCGAGACCGGCGAGCACTGCAAAGACACGGCGGCGGGTGATGGACACGGGCGCGATCACATAGGGCGGCAAGGGACAAAGGGCACGGGGCGTTATATGGCGTGCGCGGACGAAGTTGGAACCCGCGGCGGAGAGAACGCTCCCCGGCGAGCAGTCGAATCGGAAGAAAATTGATTTATTTCAATGGCTTAACTCGACGTTCGAGGCCCTTTTGGCCTAGTTTCCCCTTGACTTTGATGGCTTCCGGGCGTTTAACCCCGGCACTTCTCGGAAAGACGTTCTTTTCGACCCGCCGCCCGGCCCTTGAGACCGGAGGCCAACGCCCGACAGCGCGATGCGCCCTCGGGCGTAATCGTGTTTGGAAATTCGTCCTGAGGCAGGACAGAGGATAACGGCATTGTTCGACAATCTGTCGGAAAAGCTTGGTGGGATACTCGATCGGCTGACGGGCCGCGGTGCGCTGTCCGAAAAGGACGTCGATGCCGCGATGCGCGAGGTGCGCCGCGCGCTGCTCGAGGCCGACGTCTCGCTCGACGTCGTCAGAAGCTTCATCGACCGCGTACGCGAGCAGGCAATCGGCGCCACCGTCGTCAAGTCGGTCACACCCGGCCAGATGGTGGTCAAGATCGTTCATGACGAACTGATCGCCACGCTTGGCGCCGACGGCCAGACCATCGACCTCAATGCCGTGCCGCCGGTCGCGATCATGATGGTCGGTCTGCAAGGCTCCGGCAAAACCACGACCACCGCAAAACTCGCCCGCCGCATGACCCAGCGCGACAAGCGCAAGGTGCTGATGGCCTCGCTCGACATCTATCGCCCCGCGGCGATGGAGCAGCTCGCCGTGCTCGGGCGCGATCTCGACATTCCGACACTGCCCATTGTCGCCGGCCAGAAGCCGGCGCAAATTGCAAAACGCGCGCTGGAAGCCGCCAAGCTCGGCGGCTACGACGTGGTGCTGCTCGACACCGCCGGCCGCACCACGCTCGACGAAGAGATGATGTCGGAAGCGGCTGAAATCAAAACCGTCGCCAGCCCGCATGAAGTGCTGCTGGTCGCGGATTCCCTGACCGGCCAGGACGCGGTCAACCTCGCGCGCGCCTTCGACCAACGCGTCGGCCTGACCGGCATCGTGCTGACAAGGGTTGATGGCGATGGCCGCGGCGGCGCCGCGCTGTCGATGCGCGCGGTCACGGGAAAGCCGATCAAGCTGATCGGCACCGGTGAAAAGACCGACGCGCTGGAAGATTTTCATCCCAGCCGTATCGCCGGCCGCATCCTCGGCATGGGCGACGTGGTGTCGCTGGTCGAAAAGGCGGCGGCGAATATCGACGCTGAGAAGGCGGCGCGCGTCGCCGAGAAAATGCGCAAGGGCCAGTTCGATCTGGCCGACATGCGCGAGCAATTGCTGCAGATGGCGAATATGGGGGGCATCAGCGGCCTGATGGGCATGATGCCCGGCATTGCCAAGATGAAGAACCAGATCGCCAACGCCGGGATCGACGACAAGATCATCAAGCGCCAGGTCGCGGTGATCGATTCGATGACGCGGCAGGAGCGCAAGAGCCCCGACCTCCTGAAAGCCAGCCGCAAGAAGCGCATCGCGGCGGGCGCCGGCGTCAAGGTCGAGGAAGTCAACAAGCTCCTGAAGATGCACCGGAACATGGCCGACATGATGAAGGCGATGGGTTCGGGCAAGCGCGGCCCGATGGCCGGCATCGCGCAGGCGATGGGATTTGGCGGCGGCGGCATGCCGTCGGCCGAACAGATGAAGGCGCTGGCGGAGAAAATGCCGGGTGGCGCTGGCCCCGGCGGCATGCCCGCGCTGCCGAAGGATATTCCGGTGGGCTTGCGTCAGGGCCTGCCGAATTTGCCGGGGCTGACAGGCCTCAGCGGCAAACCGACGCTGCCGGGCCTCGGCGGCTTCCCCGGCAAGAAGAAATAATCGCGATCAATTCACTCTCATCACATCAAACCAAACTTACGGAGAATACAATGTCAGTCGTTATCCGCCTCGCTCGCGCAGGCACCAAGAAGCGCCCGGTCTATCACGTCGTCGTCGCCGACTCGCGCTTTCCCCGCGACGGCCGCTTCATCGAGCGTCTCGGTCATTTCAATCCGCTGCTGCCGAAGGACAACGAAGCCCGGCTGAAGCTCGACATGGACAAGGTCAAGTCCTGGCTCGCCAAGGGCGCGCAGCCGTCCGACCGCGTCACCCGCTTCCTCGATGCCGCCGGTGTCGTGAAGCGTGCCGCACGCAACAACCCGGAAAAGGCCGTGCCGCGCAAGGAGCGCAAGGCCGCTGCCGAAGCCGCCGCGAAGTCATAAGCGTTAGCGGCGCGGGGCGGTGGCAGCACCGATTTGTGTCGCCCGGATCGGCGCCGCGCATGGCGTGCGCGGCGCGGTGAAACTGTGGACGTTTACCGAAGACCCGCTGGCCGTAAGGGATTACGGCCCGCTGACGACCAAGGACGGCGCGCGCCAGTTCGAGGTGACGCATGCCCGTGAGGCCAAGGATCATCTGGTCGCCACGTTCAAAGGCGTCGCCACCCGCGAGGACGCCGAACGCCTCAACGGCATCGAGCTCTATATCGCGCGCGACAAACTGCCTGAGACCGACGACGACGAATATTACCACGCCGATCTGATCGGGCTGGCCGCGGTCAATGCCGCGAACGAACCGCTCGGCCGCATCACCGCGATCCATAATTTCGGCGCCGGCGACATCATCGAGATCGCACCACCGCAGGGCCCGACGATGCTGCTGCCGTTCACCAATGCCGTGGTGCCGACGGTCGACCTTGCGGCCGGCCGCGTCGTGATAGAACTGCCCAAGGAAATTGAAGGCGACGACGTTCCGACGCTTACGTGATCGGTTATTGTATGACCTGTTTGAAATGACCTATTTCAAATGACCTGGCGCGCCACCATCCTCACGCTATTCCCGGACATGTTTCCGGGCCCGCTCGGCGTCAGCCTGGCGGGCAAGGCGCTGGCCTCCGGGCTGTGGTCGCTGGAAGCGCGCGATATCAGGGATTCGGCCTTCGACCGCCACCGCAGCGTTGACGACACGCCGGCTGGCGGCGGGCCCGGCATGGTGCTGCGCGCCGACGTGCTGGCGGCGGCGATCGACGCCGCCGATACCGGCCAGTCCGGTCCAAACGATCGACCAAGGCTCCTGATGAGCCCCCGAGGTCGGCCATTGACCCAGTCCCGGGTCATGGAGCTCGCCGCTGGCCCAGGGCCGCTGATCGTCTGCGGCCGGTTCGAGGGCATCGACGAGCGGGTGATTGCGGCCCGAGGGCTCGAGGAGGTCTCGATCGGCGATTACGTGCTGTCCGGCGGCGAAGTCGCCGCGATGGTGCTGGTCGACGCCTGCGTCCGCCTCTTGCCGGGGGTAATGGGAAAACAGGCCTCGGGGACCGAGGAGAGCTTTTCCGAGGGACTACTGGAATACCCTCAATATACCCGCCCGCAGGAGTTCGAGGGCCGGACGATCCCGGAAATCCTCACTTCCGGCGACCACGCCAAGGTCGCCGCCTGGCGTCAGGCCGAGGCTGAAGCCCTGACCAGGGCGCGGCGGCCGGATTTGTGGGCGATTAAGGCGCGCCAAAAACGCCCAAAAAGCACGACAGACGGGTGACAAGCGCGCTTTGATGCCTTATACGGGCGCCAAATCCGCAGCATACAGCAGGATAGATGGACGTTCGCGCAGCCCGCGCTGGACTGGCTGGGCGCGCCGCCGATGGAGATTTCAATGAACATCATTCAACAGCTCGAAAAAGAGCAATTCGACAAATTGGCCGCGACCAAGTCGATCCCCGAGTTCGGCCCCGGCGACACCGTGATCGTCAACGTCAAGGTGGTCGAAGGCGAGCGCACCCGCGTGCAGGCCTATGAAGGCGTTTGCATCGGCCGTTCCGGCGGCGGGCTCAATGAGAGCTTCACCGTTCGCAAGATTTCCTATGGCGAAGGCGTGGAACGCGTCTTCCCGGTGATGTCGCCGATGATCGACTCGATCAAGGTGGTGCGCCGCGGCAAGGTGCGTCGCGCCAAGCTGTATTACCTGCGCCAACTGCGCGGCAAGTCGGCCCGCATCGTCGAGAAGACCGAGCGCGCGGTCGCCGTCGGCGAGTAATTCGTCTCCTGCAGGGGGATGTGACCAAAAGCGCGGGGTTTTGTCCCGCGCTTTTTCTTTGGGCCATGCCTATGTAAGCGAGGCCCCCCTGCGCATCGATTGATTGTCGCGGGCGCAGACCCTGTGTTAGAAATTTAAAATGGTTCCAGATCAGACCAGCTTGGCAGGCCGGCGCATCGATCCCTTCGTGATCGACGACCGCTCGCGCCTGCCCGGCCGTTTCTTCGGACGCTTTGCGACCTCGGCAACGTCTGAGCTTAGCCGCGGCCTTTGATGCCGCGCTGACTGTCCGTTGCTTGCGCGCCTAACCGCGCTGACCGCTCACACAGAATCATTTTTGGAGCTTACGCTCATGTCCCAACCCACCACGCTGTACGACAAAATCTGGAACGACCATCTGGTGCACGAAGCCGACGACGGCACCTGCCTGCTCTATATCGACCGCCATCTGGTGCACGAGGTGACCTCGCCGCAGGCGTTCGAAGGCCTGCGCATGACCGGCCGCAAGGTTCGCGCGCCGGAGAAGACGCTGGCCGTGGTCGACCACAACATCCCGACCACCGATCGTTCGAAGCCGAATCCCGACCCTGAGAGCATCGAGCAGATGCGGGTGATGGCGGATAACGCCAAGGAATTCGGCATCACGTATTTCAACGAATTCGACAAGCGCCAGGGCATCGTGCACGTGATCGGCCCCGAGCAAGGCTTTACGCTGCCCGGCACCACCATCGTCTGCGGCGACAGCCACACCTCGACGCATGGCGCGTTCGGCGCGCTGGCGCACGGCATCGGCACGTCGGAGGTGGAACACGTGCTCGCGACGCAAACGCTGATCCAGAAAAAAGCAAAGAACATGCGCGCGGTGGTCGACGGCAAATTGCCCGACGGCGTCACCGGCAAGGACATCATCCTGGCCATCATCGGCGAGATCGGCACCGCCGGCGGCACCGGCTACGTGCTGGAATATGCCGGCGATGCGATCCGCGCGCTGACGATGGAAGGCCGCATGACGGTCTGCAACATGTCGATCGAAGGCGGCGCCCGCGCCGGCCTGATCGCGCCGGATGAAAAGGCGTTCGAATTCCTCAAGGGCCGTCCGATGTCGCCGAAGGGCGAGTCGTGGGACGCCGCGATGCGCTATTGGGAAACCCTGCGCTCCGACCAAGGCGCGCATTTCGACCACGAGATCCGGCTGGATGCGGCCAAGCTGCCGCCAATCGTGACCTGGGGCACCTCGCCCGAGGACGTGGTGTCGATCACGGGCATGGTGCCGGACCCCGACCAGATCGCCGATGAAGCCAAGCGGCTCTCAAAACATCGCGCGCTGAAATACATGGGCCTGACCGCGGGGACAAAGATCACCGACATCAAGCTCGACCGCGTGTTCATCGGCTCCTGCACCAACGGCCGTATCGAGGATTTGCGCGCGGCCGCGAAAGTCGCCGAAGGCAAGACCGTCAACGGCCACGTCAGTGCGATGATCGTGCCGGGCTCGGGCATCGTGAAGGAGCAGGCAGAAGCCGAAGGCCTCGACAAGATTTTCATCAAGGCCGGCTTCGAATGGCGCGAGCCGGGCTGCTCGATGTGTCTGGCCATGAACCCCGACAAGCTGTCGCCGGAAGAGCGCTGCGCCTCGACCTCGAACCGCAATTTCGAGGGCCGCCAGGGTTTCAAGGGCCGCACGCATCTGGTGTCGCCGGCGATGGCCGCCGCGGCTGCGATCGCCGGGCATTTTGTCGATATCCGGGAGTGGCATTAAGGCTCGTTGCCTCAACCTCGATCCATTCTGGCAACGCCCCGTTAAGGCGCGGGGCGCAGACTGGCTGCTTGCGGGAATGATCATCGCGAGGAGCCGGACGTGGCCGATAAACCAGAATATGTCGATATGATCAGCGAGGCGACGCGCCAGAGCCGGCGCAACGTTTCGCGCATCGTCGATCTCGTCCCGGTCGCGCCCAAGGACACAAGGCGCCTCAGTAACTGGCCGCCGGAGCACTGGCGGGAATGGCGGATGGAGGCGCTCACCCCGTGGAAGATCAAGCCGTGGAAGGGCAAGGACTGGGATTGAGCCCTTTGCGCTCATCACGCTATTCAAAAAACGGGCGCCCCAGCGGGCGCCTGTTTTGTTTCAACTCAACCTCACCAGTATCGGAAGTGGTGCACGCGGTAGTAGGGACGCAACCACGGGCGATAGCGGCAGATCTTGCGCGGGCCGTAATGGGTCCAGATCACCCTGCAGTAACGCGGATAGGCGTAGTAGCGCGGGTAGGCGTAATAGGCCGGTGCATAGAAGCGCCGGTGAAAGTGATGCCTGTGATGAACGTGATGATGATGCCGGAAATGCGCTACACGATATCCGCCGTGACGGATGCCGCTGTAGCCCAAGCCACCACCGCGGAAAACCGGCGCGGCTCGAAATCCGCCGCGGTGGATGGCGACGCCACCGCCTCTAAGGCCGCCGCCGTGAAACGCCGCGCCGCCGCCCCGGAAGCCACCGCCATGAAAGCCACCACCTCCGCGAAAACCGCCGCCAATGGCGCCGCCGCGAAAACCTCCGCCACCATGGCCGTGTCCGCCACGAACCTGGATGGTCGCGCCGTCGGTTGCGTATTTTGCTGATGGCGCCGTGCCGGGGCTGGCGAGTGACAGCGCCTCGGCGCGCTGCTGCGATGTTGCCGTAAGCGCGATGATGGCCGCAGCCGCAAGACCCAGACCGCGGACAATGCCGCGTCCGGGACAGCGGACAAGCCCGCGTCCGGGATCGGATATCGTCATGGCTTAACCTCCCTCAGACCGGCAACGAGGTTTCGCGCCGCACGGCGGCCGGCCCTCGTTGCGTTCATTTGCGGTCGCTCCCGACATGACGTTAAAAATAAGGCAGGTGAATGCGCCATGAATGCGCTGGCCGAAGATGAACGGGCGACGCAGGAGCTGGATTTGACCGTCTATGTGATCGTGCAATTGAAGATGATCGACCGCGCCGCCTATGACCGCTATCAGGCGCGCTTCTTCGACGTGTTCAAAAAATTCCAGGGCCGGCTGTTGTCGGCGGATGAAAAGCCCGCCGTGCTGGAGGGCGTGTGGGATCGCGACAAGCTGGTGCTGATGTCGTTTCCCGACGAGGCCGCGTTCCGGGCCTTTGCAGACTCGCCGGAATATCTGGAAATCTCCAAGGACCGCAAAGCCGGCGCAGACGGCATCGCTTTGCTGGCGAAGGGATTTGAACAGCGTTTGAAGCAGGGCTGAGCTGCCCCGGGCCTGGCCGGGACCTCGTTCAAGGGACTCGTTCCTGACAGCGTCAACACTTTGCTAACGGCCGGCTGGTAAACTGACCCTTAACCAATCAGAAAATCGATAGCTGGCCTCGGATCCCCTCATATCGAGGGCTTGATCCGGCGTGGCGCCGTGCCGGCACGGGCGCGGTTCTCAGGCCGTCGCAGTGAGCGCGGCAGCAGCAAATTTCACTCCAGAGAGATCCAGAAATGATCGCCAGATTTCAAAACCTGTCCATTATTGCCAAGATCGCGGTGCCTGCCGCGATCGTCGCCCTTGTGGCAGTCGGGATCGTCGTGCAGGCCTCGATGGCCCTCAGCAACCTGTCCGCGACGGCGGCGAGCCTCGTCGACGGCAACGCGATGCGGGTGCAATACAGCCTGCAGGCCGAGAGCCATTTCAACAGCGCCGCGGTGAGCGAAAAGAACGTCATCCTCTCGGGCACCGACGCCAAGGCGATCAGCCAGAACGTCGAGTCCTATGCCAAGGCCACCGATGCGACGCTGGAAGCAATCGATCGTCTGGCGGCCGTCACCACCGCTCCCGAGCAGCGCCAGTTGATCGACACAATGCGAACCGCGGTCAAGGACCGCCGGGTCGCCAGTGCCAAGGTGTTCGAACTGGCGGCCGCGGGCAAGATGGAAGAAGCCTTCGCCTATTCGCGCAATGTCGCGGCCAAGCATCGCCAGACCGCGATCGCGGCAGTGGGACAACTCATCACCATCAATACGGACGCCATGCGCGCCGCGCGCGACGCGAGCTTCGCCAGCGCCGATTACACCCGTCTCTTGCTCGTGGTCGGGGCGATTGTCGGCCTGCTGCTGGCCTTTGCCATCCTCGGCTGGATCGCGTTCGGCCAGATTGCTCAACCATTGCGGCGCATGACGCTTGAAATGACCAAGCTTGCCGGTGGCGATCTCGATATTTCGATCGTTGGCGCCAACCGGACAGACGAAGTCGGTGGTCTCGCCAAGTCGCTCACCGTCTTCAAGGAGAACGCGATGACGGCGCGCCGGCTCGAAGCCGAACAGCGCGAGGAGCAGATCCGCAAGGAAGCCCGGCAGCGCGCCATCGAAGGCTACATCGCAACCTTCGATGTCCAGGTCTCGGAAGCCCTGCAAACGCTGACCGCGGCGTCGGCCGAGATGCACGCCACCGCCGGCAGCATGACGGCAACGGCCGAGGAAACCAGCCGGCAGGCCACCGCCGTCGCCAACGCCTCCGACGTCGCCTCCGCGAACGTGCAGACGGTTGCCGTGGCGACCGAGGAACTGCATGCGTCGATCAGCGAAATCTCGCGCCAGGTGGCGCAGGCATCGGAGACGGCCAATCTCGCCGTCGACGAGACCAATCGCACCAACAAGACAGTCGAAGGGCTGGCCGAAGCGGCACAGAAGATCGGCGAAGTCATTTCGCTGATCCAGAACATCGCATCGCAGACCAACCTGCTGGCGCTCAATGCCACGATCGAAGCGGCGCGCGCCGGCGAGTCCGGCAAGGGCTTTGCCGTCGTCGCCACCGAGGTGAAGGCGCTTGCCACCCAGACCGCCAAGGCGACGGAAGATATTTCAGCCCAGATCGCCGCGATCCAGCAGGAGACCGGCAACGCCGTGACGGCCATCAAGACGATCGGGACGACGATCGCCCAGATGAACGAAATCGCCACGGCGATCGCTGCCGCGGTCGAGCAGCAGAGCGCTGCCACCCGCGACATTGCGCAGAACATCCAGGAAGTTTCGAAGGGGACGACCGAGGTATCTTCGAACGTCGGCAGCGTCAACGACGCCGCCAACGAGACCGGCGCCGCGGCGTCGGAAGTGCTGACGGCGGCTGACGACCTCAGCCATCAGTCGGAGAAGCTGCGCGCCGACGTCAACACGTTCCTCGATCTCATTCGCGCCGCCTGATCCGCTTCTCGTTGCCCGAGAACGGGATCAACGCCATCGCGCTCGTCTCCTGAGCGCGATGGCCGCGCCCGTTACCAATACGGCCCGAACCCGAAGCCGAATGTGAACGGCGCCGGTGCGTAATAGGGGTATGGCCGGTAGTAAGAGGGCCGCGCGTAGTAGCGGGGTCCGTAATACGGCCGGTAGTACGAGCGATAATACGGCCGATAATAGCCGTAACCATAATGGCGCCCGTAATAGCGTTGCGCGCTGAAGTCGGTCGCACCGGACGTGCCGGCGGTTTGTTGCTTCATTTGCGGCGATGCCGCGGCCGCCGAATTGACCGCCGCCGGGCCGGCAAACACCAGAGCGCCCGCGACAGCAGCTGCTCCGATCAAGGTCTTCATGACAATCTCCCTCTCTCCTGATCAAGACCATCAAATAACAAGCAGCAATCGCGCCCGTTTCGTGGCAGTAAACTTGAAGTGAAAACAGACCCGCGATGAACGGGCCTGCTCACTTCACATACGCAAAGCCGCGATCACCAGCGGCGATAATGATGATGATGCCGACGGTGGTGATGATGACGATGCCAACGATGATGGCGATGCCGCCATCCCGCCTCTGTCGTCTCAGGCCTGACATCCTCCTGGACGGCCGCGGCAGCGCCGGGATTGCTGAGCGACAACGCGTTAGCGCGCTCGGTCGGAGCGGCTATAACGAGCATGGCGCCAACGGCGGCAAGCCCTAGAACTTTCGTCACCTGCATATGTAGTCTCCTTGGTCCTCCAGCGATGAGCTTACGCTCACGCGGGGATGTCACGTCCGTGGCCGACGGTTTTTCGACAAGCATGCCGCATCGCCGCGACGCAGTTCACAGCTTGAAGCTGATGACGTGAATGCGAACTGAATGACTCCGCCACGAAAATGACTCCGCGATGAAGATGCGGCGTGCACGCCATCGTTCCCGTCATTTTCATCGGCGCGCGCGCAAAAACCGGCGCAGACGATCGTCGTACCGCCTTCAGTCGTTTCTCTGATGGGAGAGTGTCATGCCGCCATCACGCATGAGCGCTTCGCCGGGGCCGGGCGACGGCATGGGACGGCAAGCCATTTCCAGGCAAACGGCGATGACCGTCCTCGTGTCTATGGCGTGTCGGCGATTGCGGCCTGCGTGAGCTTGATCGGCGCAGTGCGCCGCAGCTAGCCGGGCCGCCAGTAGCAGTTCATGCGCGGCGTGATAACGGTGCCGCTCGGCCGGTATTCCTGCACATAGGTCGCGGTGCAGCTGCGTACCGCATTCGGCCCCGGATTGTAGCGCGGGTAGACATCGGGTTCCCACTGCTCCTGCCGGTAGATCGGCACGCGGCGGAGCGGCCGCCGGCGTTGTGCGGACGCGTCGGTGGCCGCCGGCTTCGGCATCTGTGCGGTGCGTATCCCTGACGGTGCCGTCTGAGCCCGTGCACCGCCATCCGGTAACAAGAATCCGGTCAAAATCGCCACTACCGCCGCCGTCACAATCCGCTTCATTCCGCCCACCCAAAGCCTGTTATCGGGCGGTACGGTCTCCGATTGCCGCGCCAAGGTCAACCGGGCGATGTTATTCAAAATCAATAGGCGCGCAAAATGAGTAGGCGCGTCGTTGGAACACGCGCTAAACAGGCACGATGTGGAAGGAAGCAAAAGCACCGTCGCTCGCCGAAATGGAAGCCATGGCGCATGAGGTTTTCGAGCGCCTGCCAAAGGGCTTTCGAACCCTTTGCGAGGGCGTGATCATCCGCGTCGACGATTTCCCCACCGACGAGGTCCTCGACGAGATGCAGGCGCAAAGCGAGTTCGACCTGCTCGGCCTGTTCCAGGGCGTCGGCCTGCCGCACCAAAGCAATAACGACGTCGCCCGCCTGCCCAATATGATCTGGCTCTACCGGCGGCCGATCCTGGACTACTGGGCCGAGCATGAGGAAACGCTCGGCCACATCGTCCGCCACGTGCTGATCCACGAAATCGGCCACCATTTCGGCCTGTCGGACGCCGATATGGAGGCGATCGAGGCCCAGGCAGGCTAGAGCGTTTACAGCCGAAAGCCGGCCCCGTATTTGATGCGAGGTGGCGGGCTGCTCGGGCCCGGAAAACGCGCCAAACAAGGGCCCCATGCGCAAATTGGCCTTTTGCCGGGGGCGATTTCGCGATAAATCAGCGAGCCTATCCCCTCATTTCAGCCGGGAAGTACGTTCGATGGACAAGTTCACCACACTGGAAGGCGTTGCCGCGCCCCTGAAGATCATCAATGTCGACACCGACATGATCATTCCGAAGCAGTATCTGAAGACCATCAAGCGTACCGGCCTTGGCAAGGGCCTGTTCTCCGAACAGCGCTACAAGGATGACGGCAGCGAGAATCCGGACTTCATCCTCAACAAGCCGGCCTACCGCAATTCCAAGGTGCTGGTCGCCGGCGACAATTTCGGCTGCGGCTCGAGCCGCGAGCACGCTCCGTGGGCGCTCTTGGATTTCGGCATCCGCTGCGTGATCTCGACCTCGTTCGGCGACATCTTCTACAACAACTGCTTCAAGAACGGCATTCTGCCGATCCGCGTCACCCAGGACGACCTCGACAAACTGTTCGACGACGCCGAGCGCGGCGCCAACGCGACGCTGACCATCGATCTCGCGGCCCAGGAAATCCGCGGCCCCGACGGTGGCAAGGTGAAGTTCGAGATCGACCCGTTCCGCAAGCATTGCCTGCTCAACGGTCTGGACGACATTGGCCTGACGATGGAGAAGAAGACTTCCATCGACACCTACGAAGCCAAGGCCAAAAAAGAGCGCGCCTGGGCCTGATCGCAAAAGCGGGCCTCGCTCGACACTAGTGAGGCGACGCCGATGCGGCCTGACGTCGTCACCTTCTGGCATGGCCCGCTCGATGCGCTCCGGCGGACATGCCTGCGATCGCAGGTCGCAGCGGGCCACAAGGTCACCGTCTACAGTTTCGACCCGCTTGCCGGCCTGCCCGATGGCGTCGGCAACGCCGAGGCCGAAGCGATCCTGCCGCATTCCTTTTCCGAGCGACTTCGCCCGCCGCAGCCGGACGGCAGCTGGCGCGACTGGACCATTCTGCAGTTCAGCGATTTCTTCCGCATGCGGCTGATGGCGGAGAAGGCCGGCCTGTGGCTCGACGCCGATGTCCTGTTGCTGAAGCCGGTCGAGATCGATCCTGCAAAACCCTATTTCGCCTGGGAGCGGCCGCGCCAGCTCGGCAATTCGGTTTTGTATCTGCCCCCTAGCGACCCGATCGTGACGGCGTTCGAAAATCTGATCAAGCAGGACGAGCTGACGCCGGACTGGCTGGCGCTACGCCATCACCTGACCTTCATGCTGCGGCAGCTGCGCGGCGGATCGAACCGCCTCTCGGATATTCGCGTGGCGATCTTCGGTCCGGCCGCGCTCACCGCACTGGCGCGCCGTTCGAACGAATTGCAGCACGCATTGCCGAAGCAATCGTTCTATGCGGTCCACGCCGAACCGAAACTGTTTTTCGAGCAGACCGATTTTTCGGCGCTGCTCGCCGATCCCCAAATCATCGGGCTGCACATCTCGCCGAAAGGCCGCGGCGGCCAGCAGCCGATTCCTGGCAGCCTCTATGCTTGGGCGACGGAGAAGTTTGGGGGCTAAACTCGGCTTCGCCTTTCTTCCTTCTCCCCTTGTGGGAGAAGGTGGCGCGGACGAAGTCCGTGCCGGATGAGGGGTCTGCATCCGCGGAGAGAACCCCTCACCCGTCTTCGCTTCGCGAAGCCACCCTCTCCCACAAGGGGAGAGGGAAGCAATCAATGCCCCATCGCGGCGATCGCGTCCGCAATGGCGATGGTGCGCTTGGCCATGTCGGCGTGCAGCCGTTCCACCATGCGGCCGTCGAGCTGGATGGCGCCGCGGGAGGCGTTTTCGGGCTGCTGGAACGCCGCGATGATCTTGCGGGCTTCCACGACTTCCTCCGCCGGCGGCGTGAAGATCGCGTTGCAGGCCTCGATATGGCTCGGATGGATCAGCGTCTTGCCGTCGAACCCGAGATCGCGCCCCTGCGCGCATTCAACCGCAAAGCCATCGACGTTGGCGATATCGCTATAGGGCCCGTCGAGGATTTCGAGGCCATGCGCGCGTGCCGCCAGGATGCAGTGGGTGATCATCGGGATCATCGCAGCGCGGCCCGGCTGCATCCGGATGCGTGTTTCGCGCGAAATGTCGTTCGGCCCGAATACAAAGCCCGCGAGACGCGTTTCCGAATCCTTCGACGCCGCGGCGAGCTTGTCCGCATCCAGCACCGCGCGCGAAGTCTCGATCATGGCCCAGACCCGGATCGAGGTATCCGCGCCGATGTCGCTGAGGCGATTGGCGATGGCGTTGAGATCCGCGACGCTGGAAATTTTGGGAACCAGGATGCCGTCGGGCCGCGCCTTGCCGGCCATGGTGACGTCGTCGATCCACCACGGCGTATCCAGGCTGTTGACCCGGATCAGCACCTCGCGCTTGCCGAACCCGCCGGCCGCGACCGCCTTGGCGATCTGGTCACGGGCCAGCGCCTTGGCGTCCGGCGCCACCGAATCCTCGAGGTCGAGGATGATGCCGTCGGCGGCAAGGTTGCGCGCCTTTTCCAGCGCCCGGGCGTTCGATCCCGGCATGAACAACAGGCTGCGGCGTGGACGGATCATGGGCTGGTTTCCTAAGGGGCTTTTTGCACCCCACGCGATATCATTTCAAACAGCCGGCCGAAAGCCTTGTTCCTGTCATCGGTCTATGGTTAGGCAAGGGCCATGACTGCATTTCCGCAACATCTGCTCGACGGCTACCGGACCTTCACCTCGCAGCGGCTGCCTACAGAACAGTCACGCTACCGGGAACTGTCCGAGCGTGGCCAGTCGCCCGCGGTGATGGTGATCGGCTGCTGCGATTCCCGAGTCTCGCCGGAGGTGATCTTCGACGCCGGCCCAGGCGAACTGTTCGTGGTGCGCAACGTGGCCAATCTGGTGCCGGTCTATCAGCCCGACGGCGGCGCCCACGGCGTATCCGCGGCGCTCGAATATGCGGTCAATGCTTTGCGCATCAAGCACGTCGTGGTGCTCGGCCATGCGCAATGTGGCGGCATCCGCGCCTTCATCGACAAAATCGAACCCCTGTCGCCCGGTGATTTCATCGGGCGATGGATGCAGATGTTCATCAAGCCGGGCGAAGTCGTCGAGCAGCGTGACCGTGAGTCGATGCAGGAATTTACGGTGCGGATCGAGAAGGCGGCGGTGTTTCGCAGCCTCGAGAATCTAATGACGTTTCCGTTCGTCCGCACCTTGGTCGAACGCGGCGAGATGAGTTTGCACGGCGCCTATTTCGGCGTCGCGGAAGGCTCCCTGTTCGTACTCGATCCGGCGGCGAAGGAATTCCACGCCGTCAGCGAGATGCAGGGCAGCGTCTAAAGGCTACGCCGCCTTCTAAGCCGCCTTCTTCTTGGCGCTGATCAGCTTGCGGTTGATCAGGCATTCGGCGATCTGCACCGCGTTCAGCGCCGCGCCCTTGCGCAGATTGTCGGAGACGCACCACAGCGACAGCCCGTTCTCGACGGTGGCGTCCTCGCGGATGCGGCTGATATAGGTGGCGTCTTCGCCAGCCGCCTCGTACGGCGTGACGTAGCCGCCGGGCTCATGCTTGTCGATCACGAGGCATCCCGGCGCATTGCGCAGGATGTTGCGCGCTTCATCGGCGGTGATCGGATTCTCGAACTCGATGTTGACGGCTTCCGAGTGGCCGACAAACACCGGCACGCGCACGCAGGTCGCGGTCAGCCTGATTTTGGGATCAAGAATCTTCTTGGTCTCCATCATCATCTTCCACTCTTCCTTGGTGTAGCCGTCCTCCATGAACACGTCGATCTCGGGGATGACGTTGAAGGCGATACGCTTGGGGAATTTCTTGTTGACCAGTTCGCTGTTGGTGTAGACGGCCTTGGTCTGCGAAAACAATTCGTCCATCGCATCCTTGCCGGCGCCCGACACCGACTGATAGGTCGCGACCACGACGCGCTTGATCGTGGCCTTGTCGTGCAGCGGCTTCAGCGCCACCACGAGCTGGGCGGTCGAGCAGTTCGGATTGGCGATGATGTTCTTCTTGGTGAAGCCGGTCACGGCGTCGGCGTTCACTTCGGGCACGATCAGCGGCACGTCCGGATCCATCCGCCAGGCCGACGAATTGTCGATCACGACGGCGCCGGCGGCGCCGATCTTCGGCGACCATTCCTTCGACACCGCACCACCCGCCGACATCAGGCAGATGTCGATATCGGAGAAATCGTAGTGCTCGAGCGCTTTGCACTTCAGGGTGCGGTCGCCATACGAAACTTCCACGCCGAGGCTGCGGCGTGACGCCAGCGCCACCACCTCGTCCGCGGGGAATTTGCGTTCGTCGAGAATGTTGAGCATTTCCCGCCCGACATTGCCGGTCGCTCCGACCAGCGCGACTTTGTAACCCATCGTTCACTCTCCGACGAAAAATGCCGTCCCCCCCGCCTGCGGCGGAAAGGGAAGAGGCAGCGCTTCTATGCGAGAAACACCCTCAAGACAACGTTTGCAAGAACGTTTGACCGTTGCGTTTGGGCGTTTGATGCAGTCCTTTTCGGCCGAACCGGCCCATTCCCATTATACAACGAGGATCCATCCGGCGCTGGCCAGCTTTGCGGACGAGCTCTGCGGTACGCTGGTTCGCCTGGTTGCGTATGTAATGACCCTGGCCCTGCTCGCCATGGGCGGCATGGCACTGTGGGAACAATTGCCCGATGCCGCGGCGATGGACCCCTCGTCCAGGGACGCCTCATCATTGAAGGACGCCTCATTGAAGGACGCCTGGAGCCTGGTCGACCGCTCGTCGCGCGCTTTTGCCGTCAGCCAGTTTGATCCGCACGATAAAACAGAGGCTTACGAGATTTTTCGGCACCCGAAGGGCGGCCGCCGGGATGTCTTCCAGTGGCGCGGCGCCGACAAAAAGCCGGTCGCCGAACTCGAGATCTATCGGCCGGGCGGCGAACTCGGCCATGCCGGCCCCGCGATCGCGGAGATCGCCGCCCGAATGGACCCGGGCGATCTGGAAGCCGCGGGCCTGATCGACAGCAAGTTCGGCGCCGTGACCTTGCTGCGCCTGATCAGCGGCGCTGAGGCGGCCCGCGGCTGCCTCGGATTCATGAAGCGCGTCAGCGACTCCAATTTCCGTATCTCCGGCTGGTCGTGCCAGGGCGACAGTCTGCCGGCCCGCCGCGCCGCGATCTCCTGCATGCTGAACCGGCTGACCCTGCTGAGCACCGGAAACGACCCGAAACTGGCGGAAATATTCGCCCGCGCCGAACTCAGGCGCGCGGACTGCGCGACATCAGCCGCGCCGGCCCTGTCGGCGGATTGGCTGACCGGCGGAGACAACCCGCAATTGCGCGGCGCCTTCTAATTGCCATACCGCGCCAAGATACTGGTTTTCATGAAACTTTTTCGCCAGTGCCGGCATTATTGTGGTCCGGTGTGGCGCAATTGACCTAGTGACGCCCACCCTGCCGCGGCTACAATGAGCGCCAACCCGATTTGGTGATCGGCCCCAAGGGCTGACAATGACGAGGATGCGATGACCCCCAAATTCCCTGCTGCGAGCAAGCTCGTGGTGATGCTTGCTGCAGCCGCCCTCGTTGCGGTCGCCGCGACGGAAGCCAGCGCCCAGTCCAGGGCCCAATACGACAAGGACGGGCGTCCTTATTACGGACGCAGTGGCCCCAACCGGGTCTACCAGCAAGGTCCGAATACCCGCGTTTACGTCACGACGCGCTCCTGGCTCGACGCCGGCACCGAAGTCTTGCCGGGCGACCGCAAATTCCAGGATTACGCGTTTCCGCCGGATCTCGGCTACCCGTCATTCGCGCGCGAAAATCTCAATCGCCCGATCGACCGTCAACCGCTCAACCCGCCGTCGGACATGGGCGGCTATCCGCAGCGCTTCCCGCTGTATTGATTTATTGAGCTAAACTAACGGTGTCGTCCCGGCCTTGAGCCGGGACCCATACGCTGCGGCCCGTCGATCTAAGCAAGCTGCTCGACGACTTTCTTCGCCATCATAACCGACTGTGGTTATGGGTCCCCCGATGCGCAATCGCGCATCTGAGCTCAAGGCCGGGACGACGATGCGGAGAGGTTCTGCCGTTACGCGTGCAGCTTCTGCAATTCCTTCAAAATCGCATCGCCCATCTGCGTGGTGCTGGCCGCCGTCGTCCCCTCGGACTTGATATCAGCGGTGCGCAGGCCGCTGGCGAGCACGGCGGCGATCGCCGCGTCGACCTTGTCGGCAAGTGCGCCCATGTCGAACGAATAGCGCAGCGCCATGCCGAACGAGGAAATCATCGCGATCGGATTGGCGAGGCCTTTTCCGGCAATATCGGGCGCCGAGCCATGCACCGGCTCGAACAGCGAGCGGCGCTTCTTCGTCTTGGCGTCGATCTCGCCGAGCGAGGCCGAGGGCAGCATGCCGAGCGACCCCGTCAACATCGCCGCGATATCGGAGAGCATGTCGCCGAACAGATTGTCCGTCACGATGACGTCGAACGCCTTCGGCGCCTTCACCAGATTCATGCCGCCGGAATCGGCGAGCTGATGCTCCAGTGTCACGTCCTTGTATTCGCGGGCGTGCACCTGCGTCACCACCTCGTTCCAGAGCACGCCTGACTTCATGACGTTGCGCTTTTCCATCGAGGTCAGCTTGTTGCGGCGTTTCCGCGCGAGATCGAAGGCGACCCGGGCGATGCGCTCGATCTCGTAGGTGTCATAGACCTGGGTGTCCACGGCACGCTTCTGGCCGTTGCCGAGATCGGTGATGGTCTTCGGCTCGCCGAAATAGACGCCGCCGGTCAGCTCGCGGACGATCATGATGTCGAGACCTTCGACGATCTCGCGCTTCAGGCTGGAGGCGTCCGCCAGCGCCGGATAGCACACCGCCGGGCGCAGATTGGCGAACAGGCCGAGATCCTTGCGCAGCCGCAACAGGCCGGCCTCGGGCCGCACGTCATAGGGCACCGCGTCCCATTTCGGACCGCCGACCGCGCCGAAGATCACGGCATCGGCCGCCGTGGCTTTGGCCATGTCGCCTTCGCTGATCGAGACCTTGTGGGCATCATAGGCGGAGCCACCGACCAGCCCCTGCTCGGTCTCGAAACGGGCGATGCCCTGCGCATTCAGCCAGTCGATCAGGCGTTTCACCTCCCCCATCACTTCGGGGCCGATGCCGTCGCCGGGGAGAAGCAGCAGTTTATGGGTCGCCATGATCAGTTACCTCGGAGCTTGTTTGGTTGTCATTGCCGGGCGTAGCCGTCTGAAGGACGGCGTCGCTTCCGCTCGCCTCTGACCCGGCAATCCATCTTTTTTGAAGACGATGGATGCCCGGGTCGAGCCCGGGCATGACAGGCGGAGGAATTCCGCGGGAGTGCTAAAGCGCCCGGGGCGGATTGGCAAGGCGGCTTGGACAGGCCACAAAGGCTGGCAAGCCCGCCCCAAGACGGACATCACGCCCTCATGACCGCAGCCATCCTGTTTGCCTTTGCCTCGGCCGGCTTCCTGGGCGCGGGCGTCGTAACGGCACAATTCGGGCTGCGCACGGTCGAGCCGCTGTCGGGAGCGGCGATCAGCGTCCCCTCGTTCACGCTATTGTTCCTGCTGGTCTCGCCGCTGCTGCTGGCGGGCGAGCCCGTGGTCTGGCGGGCCCTGCCGATCTTCGCCGCGATCGGGCTGGTGTTCCCGGCGATGCTGACCCTGCTGACTTTTGCCTCCAACAGCGCGCTGGGACCGGTCGTCACCTCGACGCTCGGCAATCTGGCGCCGCTGTTCGCGGTCGCGCTCGCCGTCGTCCTTCTGCATGAGCCGCTCCACCCGCCCCAATTCGCTGGCCTCGTCATCGCAGTCGCCGGCGCCGTGATCATCACCGTCACCCGGCCGCGCGATCTCGGCGACTGGCGAAGCTGGGCCCTGCTGCTGCCGCTCGCGAGCGCCTTGCTGCGCGGCGTGGTGCCGCCGATCGTCAAACTTGGATTGGAGATCTGGCCGAGCCCGCTCTGGGCCTGCCTGATCGGCTATGTCGTATCGTCCTTCGTGGTGCTGACCGTGCAGCGCATCCGCAAGGGGAGCTTCGTCGTGACAGCGCCATGGCCGGGCCGGTTCTGGTTCGCCATGACCGGCATCTGCAACGGCCTCAGCCTGCTGTCGCTGTTCGCCGCCCTGCGCACCGGCCCGATCACGCTGGTCGCACCTGTCGCCGCCATCTATCCGCTCATCACCCTGCTGCTCAGCGCGATGGTGCTGCACCATGTACGGATCACGCCGCGCATCGTCGCCGGCGCGGTGCTGACGGTTGCCGGCGTGGCGCTGGTGCTGATCGGCTGATGTTGCGCAAACGGCACGACACCATTGCTCCCTGCGCGGCTGTGCAAGCCGGCAGCCGCCTGCCACAATCGCCGCCTTGCCGGAGTATCCTGTGAAGGCCGCCGTTCAACCACCCTCCACCGCGCACCCCGCGTGGCTGATCCTTGTTCTATCGCTGGCGCCGACGATCGGTCTTGGAATCGGCCGCTTCGCCTATGCCCTGGTGCTGCCGGACATGCGCGACGCGCTGGGCTGGTCCTATTCCGCGGCCGGCTTCATGAACACCATCAACGCCGTCGGCTATCTCGCGGGCGCGCTGCTCGCCTCGCGCATGATCCGGCGGTTTGGGCTGACGCGAACGGTGCGCTGGGGAACGCTGGCTGCCGTCACCTCGCTGGCGCTCTGCGCCGTCTCCGGCAATTTTTTCGTGCTGAGCTTTGCCCGGCTGCTGGCGGGCATCGGAGCCGCGGGCGGATTCGTCGGCGGCGCGGCGCTGGCCGCCACGATCGCGCAGACGCGCCCCGATCGCGCCAATTTCCTGCTCAGCCTGTTTTACGCCGGGCCCGGGCTCGGCATCCTCTCGTCGGGGCTGATCGCGCCGTTCGTGCTGCAAGGTTTTGGGCCGGGATCGTGGTGGATCGTGTGGTGGGCGATGACGCTGCTCTCGGTCGCCCTGATCGTGCCGTTGCTGCTGGCGCCGCTCGGTGGTGGCGCTGATATCGACAGCGCGGCACCGGCCAGATTCTCGGTCGGGCCGGTGCTGGCCTATCTGCTCGGCTACTTCCTGTTCGGCGCCGGCTACATCGCCTACATGACCTTCTTGATCGCCTATGTCCGCGATGGCGGCGGCGGCGCGGCGGCGCAGAGCCTGTTCTGGAGCCTGATCGGGATGAGTGCGTTCGCAACGCCCTGGGTATGGCGGCGGGTGCTGGCGCTTGATCGCGGCGGCCTCACCACCACAATCATCCTCGGCGTCAACGCGATCGGCGCGGCGCTGCCGATCTTCGGGCACTCGCCGCTGTTGCTGGCGGTCTCGGCGCTGGTATTCGGCGTCGCGTTCTTCGCGGTGGTGGGATCGACCACCGCCTTCGTGCGCTTCAACTATCCGCCCTCGGCCTGGCCTATGGGGATCGCGGCGATGACGATCGCGTTCGGGATCGGCCAGACGCTGGGGCCGATCGTGGTCGGCGCGATCACCGACGCGGTGGGCAGTCTTTCGTTTGCGCTCAACGTTTCCGCGGCGATGCTGGCGACCGGCGCGGTTTTGTGCGCGTTTCAGAGGAGATTGAAGACGACTGCGTAGGGTGGGTTAGGCGAAGCCGTAACCCACCCTTGATGTGGAGAAAAAGATGGTGGGTATCGCTTCGCTCCACCCACCCTACGAAGCTAAATCCCGCTGAACGAATTATATCCCTGGTCTTCCCAGAAACCGCCCTTGTAGTCGTTGGTGACTTCCATCGAGAGCACGTATTTCGGATGCTTGAAGCCGAGTTTTGTCGGCACGCGAATCCTCATCGGAAAGCCATAGGCGCGCGGCAGGATTTCATCTGCGAATTTGAACGTCATCTGGGTCTGCGCATGCAGCGCGCTGCGCATGTCGAGCGGCGAATTGTAGCCGTCCTTGTCGGCACACTGGAACCAGACATATTTGGCGCGCGTGTCGGCGCCGACGATTTTCAGAAAATCGCGCAGCGGCGTGCCGGTCCAGCTGCCGATCGCGCTCCAGCCCTCGACGCAGATGTGGCGCGTGACCTGCTTGACCTGCGGCAGCTTGTACAATTCCTCCAGCGTCCACGACTTCTTGTTCTCGACCAGGCCCCGCACTTCGAGCTTCCAGTCCTTGGCCTCGATCTCGGGGGCCTCGTCGAGGCTGTAATAGGCGTTGAACGGGAACGGCTTGGTGATCGCGCTTTCCGGGAAGGTCGGTGCCATCGCATCGGGATTGAACATCCAGGCCTGCACGCCGTCATTGAATTTCGAAACCTGCTTCAGCATTTCCTCGGCCGAAAAACTGTCCGTCACGTCGCAGCCGGTGAGCAGCGTCAACGCGCCGAGGCTGGCGCCGCCGGAGATGAAGCGCCGGCGCGTCAGGTCCGGCATCGTCTTGACGGCGTCCCGGACCAGGAGCGTCTTGTCGACGCCGGGGATCAGAAGGTTGCGCAAGCGGCCCATAATATCCTCCCAGTATGCTCAGCGACCGATAATCATCGCGCGAAGACTCTTCGGCACCAAAAGTGCAAGCACGACATGAACCACCATGAAGGCGACGATCGCGGCCATGCAGAAGAAGTGGACGTAACGGGCGGCTTCGTAGCCGCCGAACATTGCCGTCAGATATTGCAGCTGCACCGGCTTCCAGATCGCCAGCCCCGACAGCACGATCAGGATGCCGACCACGATGATGCCGGCATAGAGCAGCTTCTGCACGTAATTGTATTTGGTCAGATCCTCGTGGGACAGCTTGCCGGTCAGCGCCGCCTTGGTATCGGCAAGCACGCCCTCCGGCGTGATCGGCAGCAGCTTCTTGCGGAAGCGGCCGGTGGCGAGCCCCAAAGCGAGGTAGATCAGGCCGTTGACCATCAACAGCCACATCGCGGCAAAGTGCCAGAGCAGCGCGCCGCCGAGCCAGCCGCCCAGCGTGATGCTGCTCGAGAAGGTGAAATCGAACAGCGGCGAGGCGTTGTAGATCTGCCACCCCGACATGATCATCAGGACCATCGCAAAGGCGTTGGTCCAGTGCAGGGCCCGCACCCAGGCCGGCTGAATGACCTTGGCCTTGGTGCCTGCTTTGGCGCTGGCTTGGTCGCTGGCGGTGATGCTCGACATGGCCTGATCCGTCGTTGCAATGGGTTACCGGTTTATACGCCGGGAACCGGGTTTTCGTTACTGCCCAGATGCTATCAGATCGATGCAGGGGGCGTATCGAGGTCACAAAAAAGCGAGCCGGGTCGCCCCGGCTCGCCCATCCACGCATCCTGTTGGGACTAATCAGGAGAGCGCGGAGATCACGAAGCCGGCATCAGCACGGTATCGATCACATGGATCACGCCGTTGGACTGGTTGACGTTCGAGATCGTGACCATCGAGGTTCCGCCCTTGGCGTCGACGATCCAGACCTTGCTGCCGTCGAGCTTCACCGTCAGCTGCTCGCCTTCGGCGGTCTTGAGCTTCATGCCGTCCTTGAGGTCGGCTGCGGCGAGCCTGCCGGGCACGACATGGTAGGTCAGGATCTTGGTCAGGGTCGCCTTGTTCTCAGGCTTCACCAGCGTGTCGACGGTGCCGGCCGGCAGCTTGCCGAAGGCGGCGTTGGTCGGCGCGAACACCGTGAACGGGCCCTTGCTTTCCAGCGTGGCAACCAGACCGGCGGCCTTCACGGCGGCGACCAGCGTGGTGTGGTCCTTGGAGTTGACGGCGTTCTGGACGATGTTCTTCGAGGGGAACATCGCGGCGCCGCCGACCATCACGGTCTTTTCCTCGGCGCTGACCGGTGCAGTGACGGTGGCGGTGAGCGCAAGCACGCCAAGGGCGGCGGCGGTCAGATAGGCGATACGGTTCGACATGGATCTTCTCCCGATGATTGAGGTCTCCGGCGGGGGGCCGCCGGTGCTGAGAACAACGACGCTGGTCGGTTGACCGGGATTTCGTCGTCGTTGGCCCGAGCTACGGGAGGTTTTTGGGGCGGTTTCGGCGGATAATTTATCGTGATGGCTGAAACTTTTGGGAGGGCTGTCCGTGGGGGGTGATTCTCGCGATCCTGTGGTCGCGCCACACATGTAACTGTCATCACCCGCGAAAGCGGGTGATCCAGTACGCTGCGGCTTCTCGGTTCAATCACTGGCGTCTCTGGAATACTGGGTCACCCGCCCCCCGTGCGCAATTGCGCACTCGGGCGGGTGACGACAACTGAATATGTCGCTGCGATCTCGCGACACATTGCGCCCGAGTTGCTGAAAATTCTTCGCCCCCCCAATCCAGAGGGCGCAGGGAATGCCGGATGCGCGCTGCACCCGCGGTCTCGTGTGCGAATAGTGCAAAGAAAGCTGCACACGAGCATACAGGGCAGCGGAGGCAATCCGACATTCCCTGCGCAATGGCTTTACGGCTTATAACGCGATCTCCCCGGTCGGGCCGTGCTCGTTGTCACCGTCGCCCCTCGGAAGCGTTAGCTTCTTCGGAACTTGACGCCAGCATACGGGGCATCAGGACCACGCGTCTTTACCGTACGCCTTTGCTGCGCGCGTCAAGCGCAACATCAGCGTCCACCGCAACCCGCCCCTCGTTGTGACGATGGCCAACGCCCCTCTGAGTGGGACGGGATCGCTATTGATGTGCAGGTGATTTGGGGTGGAAGGGAAGAGAAATATTTTTGATTTTCGGAAATTTAGGACTTGACACGATTTCCGGAAAACAGAACTGATTTGCCCGTCGGGTCAGTTTGTCGCGCGCACCCCTCTCCACATCGTCATTGCGAGCCACCGGGTCGCGCGAATGCGCGCCCGATGACAGGCTCCGCGAAGCAATCCACCTCTCCGTGCGAGCTGAAAACAAGAGTGGATTGCTTCGTCGCTTCGCTCCCTTGCGCAAACGCTACGCGTTTGTCGCAGGCAATGACGGTCTCTGATGCATAATGGAGAGTCAACGAGCCGCGCGAATGCAGGCCGCGCTAACGCAGTCATCTAGACCAGCGCTTCCAGTGCCCCCTCTACCGGCCGATCCGCCAGATCGGATCGGGCCAGACGCACCGCGATCCCGACCTTGCTGAGCGTATGCGGGATCGGAGGACTGAACTTGGCGACGCCAACGGTGATGCTGTCAATCAAGGCGAAGCGCCGCAGCAGGCCGATCGCAACCGCTTCCCCGAGCGCTTCCAGCGTTTGATATTTCATCGCGCCGGCGAGGCTGACGGCAGCGTCCACCACGGCATCATAGCGGATCGAGGCATCCAGCCTGTCATCCCGGTGCGTCGGCGCCGCCTTCAGCGTCGCCTCGATGTCGAAGGTGAATTTCTGGCCGAGGCGGCGTTCTTCCTCGAACAGGCCGTGGTACCCGAAGGTCTGCAATCCTGATATCTGGATGGTCGTCAACATGGGCCGCTCCTTCTCAAGGAGGTGGATCGGATTTTTTCCGATTGCCCAGGCGCGCGGCTGAATATCTCGCGCTTCCCGATGGTGCCCCATCTGCGATCGCCAGTCGCGCGAGAGTGCGAGTATACGGGCAAGGTTGACGTGGCTCAAGACCCGTAGCCCGGATGAAGCGAAGCGAAATCCGGGCTGTCGCGTCAGCTGACCGATTTGTCCCGGATTGCGCTTCGCTCCATCCGGGCTACAGGGAACGCAATCAATCATTGCTCGCCGGCGTCTGAATGAAGCCGCGATTGTGTGTCGGGCTGATCAGAATCTCGTTGACGCAGACGCGCGGCGGCAGGCTGGCGACGAACGCGATGGTGCGGCCGCAATCCTCCGGCTGCAGCATCTTCGCCAATTGGGTTTCGTTCGGCGGCACCGGGCGCGATTTCAGGATCGGGGTTGCGACCTCGCCGGGCGACAGGCAGCAGGCGCGCAGCCCATTGACGCATTCGTCCATGTTGAAGGAATGGGTCAGCGCCAGCACCGCATGCTTGGTCGTGGTGTAGGCCGGGCCCGTCATCTTGGAGACATGACGACCGGCCCAGGACGCGACGTTGATGATGCAGCCATCCTGCTGCTTGCGCATCGCCGGCAGCACAGCGTGCATGCAGAACATGACGCCGTTGAGGTTGATATTGACGACCTTGTCCCAGCCCTCCGGTTCCACATCCGCCCAGCTCCGCTTCGGTACGTTGACGCCGGCACTGTTGACCAGCAGGTCGATCCGGCCGTGCTTGGCGAGGATCTGTTCCGCCGCCTTGTTGACATCGGCCCTGTTGCTGACATCGAGTGCGATCGCCTCGGCCTTGCCGCCCTTTTTGGTGATGTTGGCCACGACCCGGTCCAGCTCGGCCTGGCGGCGTCCCGATACCACGACGATCCAGCCGTCCGCCGCGAGATGCTCCGCGCCGGATTCACCGATTCCCGTGCCACCGCCCGTCACCCAGGCCACGCGTTTCCCATTATTTGACATGCAAACTGTCTCCGTTGCTTTTTGAGGGGCGTTTTTGCTAATCCAGCCACCTGATGCCCCTCAGGGAATGTTGCATGAACACCATCGCCAGCGCCAACCTGTTTTCCCGGCTGTTCGACAATCTCGACGATCCCGCCCGGCTCGCGATCGAGACGCATGACGGACACCGCTTCAGCTATGCGCGTCTGATCGTCCGTACGGCGCAGATGGCAAATGTACTGGTCGAGCGGGGCGTTAAGCCCGGTGATCGCGTTGCAGCGCAAACCGAGAAGTCAGTGCAGAGCCTTGTCCTCTATCTCGCAACCGTGCGCGCAGGCGCGGTGTATCTGCCGCTCAACACCGCCTATACGCTGAATGAACTGGAATATTTTATCACCGACGCCGAGCCGTCGCTGGTGGTGTGCGACCCTTCCAAGGCCGACGGCATCGCGGCGATCGCGGCGAAGGTGAAGGCCAAGGTCGAGACGCTGGGGGCGGACGGCAAGGGATCGCTGACAGAGGCAACCGACTGGGCAGGGCCGGAATTCACCACCGTTCCCCGCGCCAGCGACGATCTCGCCGCGATCCTCTACACGTCGGGCACCACGGGCCGTTCCAAGGGCGCGATGCTGACGCACGACAATCTCGCCTCGAACTCGCTCTCGCTGGTCGACTATTGGCGCTTCAGCAAGGACGATGTGCTGATCCACGCGCTGCCGATCTATCACACCCATGGCCTGTTCGTGGCGAGCAACGTCACGCTGTTCGCGCGCGCTTCGATGATCTTCCTGCCGAAGCTCGATCCCGAACTGATCATCAAGCTGATGGCGCGCTCGACCGTGCTGATGGGCGTGCCGACGTTCTACACGCGGCTGCTGCAGAGCCCGGCGCTGACCAAAGACTCCGCCAGGCACATGCGGCTGTTCATTTCCGGCTCCGCGCCGCTGCTCGCCGACACCCACCGCGAATGGGCCGCGCGCACCGGTTTTGCCATTCTCGAACGCTACGGCATGACCGAAACCAACATGAACACGTCGAACCCCTATGATGGCGACCGCGTGGCCGGCGCCGTCGGCCTTCCATTGCCCGGCGTTTCCGTGCGCGTCACCGATCCCGAAACCGGCAAGGAGATCGCGCGCGACAGCATCGGCATGATCGAGGTCAAGGGCCCCAACGTCTTCAAGGGCTATTGGCGGATGCCGGAGAAGACAAAAGCCGAATTCCGCGATGACGGCTTCTTCATCACCGGCGATCTCGGCAAGATCGACGACAAGGGCTATGTGCACATTCTCGGCCGCGGCAAGGATCTGGTGATCTCCGGCGGCTTCAACGTCTACCCGAAGGAAATCGAGAGCGAGATCGACGCCATGCCGGGCGTAATCGAATCCGCCGTGATCGGCGTGCCGCATGCGGACTTTGGCGAAGGTGTCACCGCCGTGGTGGTCTGCAACAAGGGCGCCGACATCAGCGAAGCCTCGGTGCTGCAAGCGCTCGACGGGCGTCTTGCAAAGTTCAAGATGCCGAAGCGCGTCTTCGTCGTCGACGAATTGCCGCGCAACGCGATGGGCAAGGTGCAGAAGAATATTCTGCGGGATACTTACGCAAAGATTTACGCAAAGTAGCGCCATCCCCTGTCCGGGTGATGCGACGCCCGTGCCTGCGCCCACGAAGCGCGAAGCCAAGTTCCGCGATGGCGAGTTCCATGGCGCGCGGCGTATGTGAACGATTTTTGGGCATTGCCATTTAACCGAAAAATTCCGTTTCGCGGATAGCGTGACGAAATGGCTCGTTGTAACTCCCGTGATATTACGGTCGTTCTGAAACGGCGAGCCGGTTTGGTTTTCGGAAGCGATGGCGATCAGGCCAAACCGTCTTCCAGGTAATGTTATCGATGTTGTTGCATGCGGCATCTCGGCGGAAATCCTGCACGCGGTCCGGCACCACCATGAATATCTCGACGGCAGCGGATATCCCGATGCGCTTTGCGCCGAAAGCATCTCCGACCTGGTCCGGATCCTGACCATCGCCGATATTTTTGCGGCGCTGATCGAATTTCGCCAGTACCGGCCCGCGATGCCGCGTGCGCAAGCCTATGAAATTCTCGGCAAGATGCACGGCAAGCTGGAAAGCCCCGCTCGTCAAGGTGTTCAGGGAAGTCGCGTTGAATCGTTAAGGCGAGCGCTTCACTCGATCACTTCATCGGCGCGGGCAAGCAGCGTGGGCGGCAGTTCGAGGCCGAGCGCCTTAGCGGTCTTAAGATTGACGATTAGATCGAATTTGGTCGGCTGCTGCACCGGAAGATCGCTGGCATTAGCGCCACGCAGGATCTTGTCGACATAATCGCCGGCGCGCCGGAACAGGTCGGTGAAGTTTGCGCCGTAGGACATCAGGCTTCCGGCTTCAACATATTCACGCGTACCGGATATCGTCGGCAGCCTGGCATCCAGCGCGAGCGCACTGATACGGGAACGGTTGGTATTGAAGAGCGGGTCGGTCTGAACGTACAGGGCATCGGCGCCAAGCTTGAGACCCCCTATCGCGGGCGCAATGTCTTCCGCGCGCTTGATCTCCAGCACCGTGACCTCGAAATCGAATTTTGGGTTCGCGGCCTTGACCTCACTGACTTCGAGCGCCGCATTGGGGCTGGCAGCATTGATCAGGATCGCCAACCGGCGACGACCCGGAATGATCTCGCGCAACAGTTCCAGACGCTTGCCTGCAAGGTCGGCAGATTGCAGCGAAAGGCCCGTGACATTGCCACCCGGTCGCGCCAGGCTCGCGACGACACCAATGCCGACGGGGTCTCCCACCGCTGCAAATACGATGGGAATCACCGACGTCACGCGTCTTGCGGCGATCACGTTCAAGGGGGCGTGCGTCACAATGATTTCGGCCTTCAGAGCGAGCAATTCGGCGATCATCTCGGGAGAACGATCGAAGCGTCCTTCGGCCCAGCGATATTCGATCTGGAGATTGCGACCCTCGATCCAGCCGAGTTCACGCAGCCGCTGCACCAGGGCGGCGGTCGATTCCTGTTGGGCCGACGGCGTATTTGCGCCAAGAAATCCGATGATCGGCAGCTTCGCCGGCTGGGCGGACGCCGCTAGCGGCCACGCCGCAGCACCTCCAACCAGTGCGATGAACTCGCGTCGCTTCATCAAAGCCCCAACTGAAATGCTTTTGGTTATCTTGGTGCCACCCTTACAGCAGGCTTATCACAAACCGGCTGCCGACAATGAAGAGATAGCAGCCGAACGCGATCTCCAGCCTGCGCTTTGACATCGCATGCGCCGCGCGCACGCCGAGCGGCGCGGTGAGAAGGCTGGTCGGCATCACAAGCAGGGCGCCGATCAGCGAGACGAAGCCGATCGCGAATGGCAGCTGCAGCGCGGTGACGTCCGGATAGCGTGCCGCCGCGGGCCAGCCGGCATAGATGTAGCCGAGCGCGCCGGGGATCGAGATCAGCACCGCCAGCGCCGAGGAGGTCGCGACCGCCTGATGAATGGGACGGCCACAGAACGTCATCAGAAGATTGGCGAACAGGCCGCCGCCGACCCCCATCAGGGTCGACAGCAGACCGATGAAGAAACCATAGAGCCGCATCAGCGGGCCCTTGGGGATGTCGTCGCCGAATTTCCAGTTGTCGCGCGCCAGCAGCAGCCGCGCGGCGGCCGACCATGCCACGCCGACGAAGACGATCTTGAACAGCCGCTCGGGCGCGTAACGCGCGGTGATGCTGCCGGCAATGACGCCGATGATGATCGGCAGCCACCACAATTTGAGCACGCCCAGATCAACCGCGCCGCGGGCGTGATGGGCGCGGAACGAACGGATCGAGGTGGGGATGATGATCGCGAGCGAAGTGCCGATGCAGAGCGGCATGCGCACATCCAGCGGCACGCCCGCAAGGCGGAAGCACTCATAGAACACCGGCACCAGGATCGCGCCGCCGCCGATCCCGAAGATGCCGGCGAAAAACCCCGACACCGCGCCGACCGCAACCAGCATCAGCGCCAGTTCGACAAGCTCGACGAGATTAAGTCCGGCCATCCCAATCCCACCTGCGCGTTGAGGAACACCGCAGCGTTACCGGACGAATCGGGGCGGGACCACTGCCGCGCTGGCGGCGGCTCTCGCGATCAAATGCAGGGCTTGAAATGCAGGGTCGGGACGGGACGCGCGGCCAGGGCGTGCGCTGGATTCGCATATCCGGTCGGCTCTGCGGGAATAGCCAGAACGCGCCCGCGAACGGCCGCGAAGGGACGCCGCCTGCTCCACGATGTGGGCCGCCGGCCGCCCCACCGCCGACCCTTTATACGCGCAGGCGGCGACAGCTCATCACAACAAGCGAACAACGATTCGTTCTTTCAATGAGCCAGTGCAAGCGTGGTATACCAAGCCGCTGATCGCCCTCGTTTCATCCTCGATCTAGTAATGAACGACCGTTCGATTTCGTGGCATTTGATCGTTGCGCTCGCTGGTTCGACTACGTAAATAGAATTGCTTTAACGCGATCCCCGATGGGCCGCACCACGTCCCGCCAACTTCAAAGCCGCCGATGACCGCCAGGATCGAACGACCGCTTTCTCCCCATCTGCAGACCTACCGCTGGACGCTGACGATGGCGCTGTCCATCGTCCACCGCGCCACCGGCGTGGCGCTGTATTTCGGAACCCTGCTGTTGGCCTGGTGGCTGATCGCGGCCGCTTCCGGCCCCGGCGCCTACGCCAATGTGCAGGCTTTTACCGGCAGCTTCATCGGACGCCTGATCGTGTTCGGTTACACCTGGGCGCTGATGCATCATCTGCTGTCGGGCCTGCGGCATCTGGTCTGGGACCTCGGCTACGGCTTCAAGGCCAATGAGCGCGAGGCCATGACCTGGGGCGCGCTGATCGGCGGCATTTCGCTTACCATCCTGGTCTGGATCGTCGCCTACATGACCATCGGAGGCGGACGATGAACGCGCCCAAATCGCCTTCGATGCGCACGCCTCTCGCGCGCGTCCGCGCCCTCGGCTCCTCGCATTCCGGCACTTCCGATTTCTGGCGGCAGCGCCTCACCGCTGTGGCGATGACGGTG
The DNA here is from genome assembly GCF_018131065.1 of Bradyrhizobium sp. AUGA SZCCT0431. Lineage (NCBI taxonomy): Bacteria > Pseudomonadati > Pseudomonadota > Alphaproteobacteria > Hyphomicrobiales > Nitrobacteraceae > Bradyrhizobium > Bradyrhizobium sp. AUGA SZCCT0431. Next base: position 244,108 of record NZ_JAFCLR010000001.1, read on the forward strand.
CTGATCGTGCCTGTCATCGTGGTGGTGCTGATGCTGCTCGGCAGCAACCAGGCGGGTGCCAAGCAAATCTTCAGCTCGGTGCCAATCGCGATCATCATGCTGCTCTTCATCCTCGCCAGTGCCTGGCACATGAAGATCGGCATGCAGGTCGTGATCGAAGACTACGTGCACAATGAGAAGATCAAGCTCGCCAGCGTGATGGCCAATAATTTCTTCTGTATCGCGGTGGCGCTCGCCTCGATTTACGCGATCCTCAAAATGTCATCGGGAGTGTAACCCATGGCCGCTGAAGGTAACGGCAAGGCCACCAACGGCAGTGGCGGTCCAGGAAGTGGTCCTGCCACCAACGGAAAAGCCTATCCGATCGAAGACCATACCTACGACGTCGTCGTGGTCGGCGCCGGCGGCGCGGGCCTGCGCGCCGTGGTCGGCTGCTCCGAAGCGGGTCTGCGCACCGCCTGCATCACCAAAGTGTTTCCGACCCGCTCGCACACGGTCGCGGCGCAAGGCGGCATTTCGGCTGCACTCGGCAACATGCACAAGGACGACTGGCGCTGGCACATGTACGACACCGTCAAGGGGTCGGACTGGCTCGGCGACCAGGACGCCATCGAATACATGGTGCGCAACGCGCCCGAAGCGGTCTACGAGCTCGAACATTGGGGCGTGCCGTTCTCGCGCACCGAAGACGGCAAGATCTACCAGCGTCCGTTCGGCGGCATGACCATGGATTTCGGCAAGGGCCAGGCGCAGCGCACCTGCGCCGCCGCCGACCGCACCGGTCACGCCATGCTGCACACGATGTACGGCCAGGCGCTGCGCCACGCCGCCGAATTCTACATCGAGTTCTTCGCCATCGACCTCATCATGGACGACCAGGGCGTCTGCCGCGGCGTGATCGCGCTCAAGCTCGACGACGGCACGCTGCATCGGTTCCGCGCCCAGACCACGATCCTCGCCACCGGCGGCTACGGCCGCGCCTACGCCTCCTGCACCTCGGCGCATACCTGCACCGGTGACGGCGGCGCGATGGCGCTGCGCGCCGGCCTGCCGCTGCAGGACATGGAATTCATCCAGTTCCACCCGACCGGGATCTATGGTTCGGGCTGCCTCGTCACCGAAGGCGCGCGCGGCGAAGGCGGCTATCTCGTAAATTCCGAGGGCGAGCGCTTCATGGAACGCTATGCGCCCTCCGCCAAGGACCTTGCCTCGCGCGACGTGGTCTCGCGCGCGATGACCATCGAAATGCGCGAAGGCCGCGGTGTCGGCAAGAAAAAGGACCATATCTATCTGCACCTCGATCATCTCGATCCCAAGGTGCTGCAGGAAAGACTGCCGGGCATTTCCGAATCGGCGAAGATCTTCGCCAATGTCGACGTCACCCGCGAGCCGATCCCGATCACGCCGACCGTGCACTACAATATGGGCGGCATCCCCACCAATTATCATGGCGAAGTGCTGACCAAGCGGGACGGCGACGACAACGCCACCGTGCCCGGCCTGATGGCGCTCGGTGAAGCCGCCTGCGTCTCCGTGCACGGCGCCAACCGGCTCGGCTCCAACTCGCTGATCGACCTCGTCGTGTTCGGCCGCTCCGCGGCGCTGCGTTGCGCCGAGAAACTGACCGCGAACGGCAAGCAGCCGGAACTGCCGGCGGACTCGGCCGAACTGGCACTCGGCCGGCTCGATCATTATCGCTACGCCTCCGGCGGCACGCCGACCGCAAAACTGCGCGACAGCATGCAGCATGTGATGCAGAGCAATTGCGCTGTGTTCCGCACCGGCGAAGTCCTGAGCGAAGGCCAGAACCTGATCCACAAGGTGCATGGCGGAATCGGCGACGTCGCGACTACCGACCGCTCGCTGGTCTGGAATTCCGACCTGATCGAAACCCTCGAATTCGACAATCTGATCGTGCAGGCGGTGGTGACGATGGACTCGGCGGCCAACCGCACCGAGAGCCGCGGCGCCCACGCCCGCGAGGATTTCGCCGAACGTGACGACAAGAACTGGATGAAGCACACGCTGGCGTGGATCGACGGGCGTGGCAAAACCACGATCGATTACCGCCCGGTGCACGACTACACGATGACCAACGACGTGCAGTACATTCCGCCAAAGGCGCGGGTGTATTGATCGAACAAAAGCAGCCGTCATTCCGGGGCGATGCGTTAGCATCGAACCCGGAATCTCGAGATTCCCCGGTGCGCAATTGCGCACCTGCGGTCTGGTCCTTCGGACAGGAATGACGAAAGGTTAGAGGAATGGTTGAATTCGCGCTTCCGAAGAACTCAAAGATCACCGGCGGCAAGACCTGGCCGAAGCCGGCGGGCGCGACCGAGACGCGCGAGTTTCGGGTGTATCGCTGGAATCCGGACGACGGCAAGAATCCGAGCGTCGACACCTATCACATCGATACCAGCGAATGCGGTCCGATGGTGCTGGACGGCCTGATCTGGATCAAGAACCACATCGATCCGACGCTGACCTTCCGCCGCTCCTGCCGCGAAGGCGTCTGCGGTTCCTGCGCCATGAACATTGACGGCCAGAACACGCTGGCCTGCACCAAGTCGATGCACGACGTCAAAGACGGCGCGGTCAAGGTCAACCCGCTGCCGCACCAGCCCGTCGTGAAGGACCTGGTGCCTGACCTGACCAATTTCTATGCGCAATATGCCTCGATCGAGCCGTGGCTGAAGACGACCACGCCGACGCCGCAGAAGGAATGGAAGCAGAGCCACGAGGACCGCGAAAAACTCGACGGCCTCTACGAATGCATCCTGTGCGCCTGCTGCTCGACCTCGTGCCCGAGCTACTGGTGGAACAGCGACCGCTTCCTGGGACCCGCCGCGCTGCTGCAGGCGACGCGCTGGGTCACCGATTCCCGCGATGAAGCCACCGGCGAGCGGCTCGACAATCTCGAAGACCCGTTCCGGCTCTACCGCTGCCACACCATCATGAACTGCGCCAAGGCCTGCCCGAAGGGTCTCAACCCGTCGGAAGCCATCGCCGAGCTCAAGCTGAAGCTGGTCGAGCGGCAAATTTAGCTAATTTGTGCCGAGTATCCCGGTAAACGGCCGCGCCCGGCACCGGGCAAAGTTTCAGCTTCCGCACCGCTTTGTTCCGATACAGGTTTGACGTAAGATTCGCTCCGGAGCAGGAGCGCCCGTGCAGACCGCACAACGCAATTCGCTGAGATTGCTGCAATGGATGATGGCGGCTTCGCTGGCCCTCCCGCTGGCGCTCTTCATCTTTGCATCCGCGGTTTCCTGGATCTCGATCAACGAGACCGCCGACCGGGAAATCGAACGCTCGCTCGATGTCGTGCACGAGCACGCGCTGAAAGTGTTCGAGACCATCGACCGCAGCCTGTCTGAAATCGCCGAGGTGATCCGCGGCATTCCGGACGCCGGCATTACTTCCCGCGAGGAAGCGCTGCATCAGCGGCTGAAGCAGCTTGTCGGGTCGCTGCCGCAGGTAAAATCGGCCTGGATCTTCGACGCCAGGGGCCGCGCGCTTGTCAACAGCCTCGTCATGCCCCCGCCCGAGATCGACTTCTCGGACCGGGATTATTTCAAGGTCCATGTCGCCGGCGACATCGGAACCTATATTGGCGAGGCGCTGACGCCACGGCCGCCCTATCAGGGTGCGCCGTTTTTCGGCTTCAGCCGGCGCCGGCAAACCGAGGACGGCAGCTTTGCCGGCGTGATCCAGGCGTCGGTACTCCCGGAATATTTCGAGAAATTCTACGCCCGGATCGGCCGCGAGCCGGGCAGCTTCTTTGCGCTTGCCCTGACTAACGGCGCAGTGCTGGCGCGCTTTCCGACCGGAGATCAGGAAGCGCGGCTCGACCTCTCAGGACCGGTCGGACAACAGATCGCGGCGAACCCCAAGGCCGGCCTTATCACCGTGACGTCACCGACCGACGGCATCGAGCGCCGCCTCGGCTACCAGCGGCTCGCCGAATATCCGATCTATATCAGCGCCGGCCTTGAGACGTCGGCAATCCGGGCGCGCTGGTTCTCCACCATCAGCCAGCATCTAATCTTCGGTGCTCCGGCCACCGCCCTGCTGTTTTCCCTGCTCGCGCTGGCGTTGCGGCGGACGCGGCACCTCTATCTCGAAGCCGCCAAGCGGCAGGAGGCCGAGGAAGCGCTGAAGCATGGCCAGCGGCTCGAGGCGCTGGGGCAACTCACCGGCGGCGTCGCGCATGACTTCAACAATCTGCTCACCGTGATCCGCGCCTCCGTCGATCTGTTGCGGCGGCCGGACCTGCCGGAGCCGCGCCGGCTGCGCTACATCGACGCGATCTCGGACACGGTCACGCGCGCGGCACGACTGACGAGCCAGCTGCTGGCATTCGCACGTCGCCAGACACTCAAGCCGGAACTGTTCGACGTCGGCCAAAACGTGCAGATGCTGAGCGAGATGATCAAGACGCTGATCGGATCGCGGATCGAGATCGAGATCCATGGGCCGACCGAACCGTGCGTCGTCAATGCCGATGCCGGGCAGTTCGAAACCGCGATGATCAACATGGCGGTCAACGCCCGCGACGCCATGGACGGCCGCGGCAGGCTGACCATCACGGTGCACACGGCAACCGAATTGCCCAGCGCCGCCGTAGGTTCGCCAAATCCCCGCAACCAGGACTCCATCGGCCAGAATCGCGCTGGCCAAAAACCCACCGGCTATGTCGCGGTCTCCGTCGAGGATACCGGCGTCGGCATTCCCCAGGAGCAGTACGGTCGCATCTTCGAACCCTTCTTCACCACCAAGGAGGTCGGCCAGGGCACCGGGCTCGGCCTGTCCCAGGTGTTCGGTTTCGCCAGGCAATCCGGCGGCGAAGTGGTGGTGGCCAGCGAAGTGGGAAATGGCAGCGTTTTCACGCTGTACCTGCCGCGCGCCACCGGTGACGGCAAGCCGCAGCAGGTAACGGTGGAAGATGCTCCGCCGCTCGACGGCAGGGGCATGTCGGTGCTCGTGGTCGAAGACAATATCGAGGTCGGGAAATTCGCCACCGACGCGCTGGCCGAACTCGGCTACGGCACGACCCTGGTCGACAACGCCACGCACGCGCTGGAAGAACTGGCTGAAGGCGCCGACCGCTACGACGTGGTATTCACCGACGTCGTGATGCCGGGCATGACCGGCATCGAGCTGGCGCAGGAAATCCGCCGTTACCATGCCGATCTGCCGGTCGTGCTGACCAGCGGCTACAGCCACGGCCTGTCCGAAAGCGGCAGCGACGGTCTGGAGCTGCTGCAAAAGCCCTACTCGATCGAGCAGCTTTCGCGCGTGCTGCACGCGGTCGCCCGCTGGCGCATGATGAAACGCGCCACCGCGACGCGGGCGTCCTGAGGTCAGCACGTCAGCGGTGTCATTCACACTTCGTCATGGCCGGGCCAAGCCGTCTGAAGGACGGCTTCGCTTGCGCTCGCCTATGACGTGGGAAGCAACCATCAGGGAACCTTCTGATTTTCTTCGCGTTATCGGGCCATGGCTGATAGTAACTCCGATACGAAGTCCGCCGTAAAGTCCGAGCCTTCCTCGAAGAAATCCGATTCCTCGAAGAAATCTGCTGCCACGAAAGAACCCCCTTCCGAGAAACCGTCGGCAGAAAAGTCCGAGATTGTCGACGTCGTCGCGGAAGGCGGCGATCACGTTGAACCGCCGCCGCCAGAGGTGGTCGAGCCCGATCCGGAGTGGTCGCCGGAAGAGGCCGAGCAGGCGCGCAAAGACTATCTCTTGACGCGGTTCTGGATCAGCGCGCGCGGATTTTGGAGCAAGAACGGCGGCCAGCTGGCGTGGCTATTCTCGATCGGGCTCCTGATCCTGATCGTCGTCAATGTCGGTTTTCAGTACGGCATCAATGTCTGGAATCGCGCGATCTTCGACGCCATCGAGAAGCGCGATTCCGCGACCGTCTTCTATCTCACCGCGGTGTTTTTCCCGCTCGCGATCGGCAGCGTGTTACTCGGCGTCGCGCAAGTGTTCACGCGGATGGGCATCCAGCGCCGCTGGCGGGCCTGGCTGACCAGCTCTGTCATGACGCGCTGGCTGACCAGCGGCCGCTACTACCAGCTCAATCTCGTCGGCGGCGATCACAAGAATCCGGAACACCGCATCGCCGAGGATTTGCGGATCGCCACCGACGCGCCGGTGGATTTCGTCGCCGGCGTCACCTCGGCCTTCCTGTCGGCCGCGACTTTCATCGTGGTGCTCTGGACCATCGGTGGCGCGCTGACGGTAACGGTCGCCGGATCTGTTGTGACGATCCCCGGTTTTCTCGTGATCGCCGCGGTCGTCTACGCCGCGATCGCCTCCGGCTCGATCATGACCATCGGCCGCAGTTTCGTGCAGGTGTCCGAAGACAAGAACCAGGCCGAGGCTGAATTTCGCTACACGCTGACCCGCATCCGCGAGAACGGCGAGAGCATCGCGCTGCTCGGCGGCGAGGAGGAAGAGCGCGACGGCCTCGACAAGAACTTCTCCAATGTGCTGCGGCAATGGTCGCAGCTCGCCCGCCAGCACATGCGCACCACGCTGGTCTCGCAGGGGTCCAGCCTGATTGCGCCGGTCGTTCCGCTATTGCTGTGCGCGCCGAAATACCTCGACGGCAGCATGTCGCTCGGACAGGTGATGCAGGCGGCCTCCGCCTTCACCATCGTGCAGTCCGCGTTCGGCTGGCTGGTGGATAATTATCCGCGCCTCGCCGACTGGAACGCCTGCGCGCGCCGCATCGCCTCGCTGATGATGTCGCTCGACGCCCTGGAGCGCGCCGAGCGCGGCGAAGGGTTCGGCCGCATCAAGCGCGGCGAGACCGAGGGCGAGGCCATGCTCAGCCTCAACGATTTTTCGGTAACGCTCGACGACGGCACCGCTGTCGTCGGCGAGACCGAAGTCGTGATCGAAGCGGGCGAACGGCTATTGGTGGCCGGCGAATCCGGCACCGGCAAAAGCACCTTGGTGCGCGCGATTGCGGGCCTGTGGCCATGGGGCGGCGGCAGCGTCAATTTCCATCCCGACCGCCGGCTCTTCATGCTGCCGCAGAAGCCGTACATCCCCACCGGCACGCTGCGCCGCGCGATTGCCTATCCCGGCGCCGCGGAAGACTGGAACCCCGAACAGATCGGCGACGCCCTGCACAAGGTCGGCCTCGATCATCTCAAGGAGAAGATCGAGGAAGAGGCGCCGTGGGACCAGACCTTGTCGGGCGGCGAAAAGCAGCGGCTGGCGTTCGCGCGGCTGTTGCTGCACAACCCCGACATCGTGGTGCTGGACGAGGCGACCTCCGCGCTCGACGAGAAGAGCCAGGACAAGATGATGGAGATGGTCACGCGCGAACTGCCCAAGGCCACCATCGTCAGCGTGGCCCATCGCGTCGAGCTGGAAGCCTTCCATAGCCGCAAGATCGTGCTGGAACGGCGCAAGGGCGGTGCCAAACTCGTCAGCGACGTCGACCTGATCCCGCGCAAGAGCAAACGCCGCCTGCTCGGCCGCTTCCTGCGCCAGCGCAAGCCGCCGAAAAAGGCGGCGTGACGTTAGCTGTCGTCCCGGCCTTGAGCTCAGATGCGCAATTGCGCATCTGAGCTCAAGGCCGGGACGACGAGAGTTGGAGTCCTCGCTAAAAGTCGCTATGCATGCGCCGCTTTCCACCGAGGATATCAGTTTGACGCCCGACAACGACCCCACGCCCGCGCCGTTTGGCGCGTTCGCACCGAATGCTGCACAAGCCGCGATCATTGCGCTGGCGCACCGCTCGCGGCTGAAGCGCGGCGCGTTCCGGCCGATGTTGTCGCGGCTGGTCAATTTGCTGCGCGCGGGACCGGTGGACGTGCGCTATCAGGGCGCATCGTTTCGTTTCTATCACCAGGCCAGCGCCACCGAGCGCGGTGCGCTGTTCAATCCGGACTACAACATCGAGGAGCTCGATTTCTTGCGCGCGCATACGCCATCCGGCGGCGTGTTCGTCGATGTCGGCGCCAATGTCGGCACCTATGCGCTTGCGCTGGCGCGCCATGTCGGCGCCAGCGGCAAGGTGATCGCGATCGAGCCGCATCCGGTCACCCATGCCCGGCTCGCCTTCAACAACGCCGCATCGGGCTTTGCCCAAACCAGACTGGTGGCCGCCGCCGCCGGTCCCGCCGATGGCGAGCTGATGATCGAGACCGATGGCGACAATCTCGGCGCCAGCCATATCGTGTCGGGGCAGACCTCAAGCAAGGCGATCAAGGTCCCGTCGCTGCGGCTGCAGCGCATCCTCGATGAAGCAGGCGCCTCGCATGCCGATGCGCTCAAGATCGACGTCGAAGGCTTTGAAGACCGCGTGTTGACCGGCTTCTTCGCCAATGCCCCCCAGACGCTCTGGCCTCGCGCGGTCGTGATCGAACATCTGTCATCGAATGAATGGCAGAATGACTGCATCTCCGACATGCGCGCCCGCGGCTATGCCGAGACCGGCAAGACCCGCAGCAACACGCTGCTGGTGCGCGGCTGAACCGACCATCTTCAAACCACGGGAGAGTTCGATGATCGACCATATCGGTTTTCCGGTTTCGGATTATCAACGCGCCAAGGCGTTCTATGTGAAGGCGCTGGCGCCGCTCGACTACGTCCTCGTCATGGAAGTGACGCAGGAGCAGACCGGCCATGATCCCGCCGCCGGCTTTGGCGCCAACGGCAAGCCGGATTTCTGGATCGGCGGCGAAGGCGGCCTGAACAAGCCGCTGCATGTCGCGATCCTCGCCAAGGACCGCGCCACCGTCGATGCCTTCTACAGCGCCGCCTTGGCGGCCGGCGGGCGCGACAACGGCCCGCCCGGAATTCGCGCGCATTATCACCCGAACTACTACGGCGCCTTCGTGCTCGACCCCGACGGCCACAACATCGAGGCGGTCTGCCACACGCCGGGATAATTGGGTTTCCCTGCAGGTTTCCTTGGGGAACTTCCGGGCATTAGTTCCGTTGCCGTGGATGCCAATCGAACCTCCCGAAATCCCGCCGCCGACGCCGGGAAAACCAACCGAGCCACCGCGCGAAGATCCTCCGGGCAATCCCCGTCCGGAGGTGCCGCCACCGATGCGCGAGCCCGGCGCGCCGCCGCCACAGGAATTGCCGGGCAAGACGCCGGATGAACTGCCGGTGCGCGGGCCGAATGGTCCCGCTACGCCCAATCCGGCCACAGATCGGCCACAGGGAGCAATTTGACTTTGATTTGAAAGCGCCGCCTGAATACACAATGAACAATTGCGCATGTAACCTATTGCGTCCGCGAAATAAAAAGCATCCGCGCTCTCCAGCCCGCCACAATCCGGTCTAACGATTAGCCGTTGATCGACTCGCCCACGCAATCGGCAACAACGATTCCTTCGCTGCCAGAACCTTTCCAGGGACCCAGAACATCATGACAAACCTTCGCATCGTGCTGCTTGCCACGACCGCTCTGACGGTGACGCAGATCGCGACATCCGCATCGCACGCGCAAACCGCGCCACTGGTCGTCGCACAGGCCAGGGAAGAACTCGGTCCCGACGGAAAGCCCAAGGCGCCGCCAAAGGGCGCGCCGCCGCCGGCCGCGAAGCCACCGACACCGCCCGCGCCGCCACCGGCCGCGGCTCCGCCTCCGCGCCCGGCACCTCCGCCGGCTCCGCCGCCTGCTGCGGCTCCTCCGCCGCGTCCCGCACCGCCGCCGGCACCACCCGCTGCCGCGCCGCCGCCACGGCCGACACCTCCTCCCGCGCCGCCACCGGCGGCTGCGCCGAAGCCACCAGCACCGCCGGCACCGCCCGCCGCTGCACCGCCTCCGCGTCCGACGCCGCCGCCCGCCGCTGCGCCGCCCCCGCGTCCGACACCAACGCCGCCGCCTGCTGCGGCTCCGCCCGCGCGTACGCCGCCTCCGCCGGCGGCAACCCCCACGCCTGCGCCGACCGCATCGCCGCCCGCTGCAGGCAGCACCACGACGACACCTCCGGGCGCGCCACCGCGCCCGGGCCAGCCTCCGGGTACGCCGCCGGCTGGTACCAAGCGGGTGCCGGGAGCGCCGAGCGCAGCCCCCACGGCAGCGCCGACCGCGACACCATCGCCGACCGCGCCGCCGGCCGCTGCAGCGCCTTCGACGCCTCCTGCCGGCGCAGCACCGACGACGCCTCCGCCGCGTCCCGGCGCAACAACGCCGCCCGCCGCGGGTGGCGCGCCGACGACAGCTCCGGGTGGTCAGCCACCGCGCCCGGGCCAGCCTCCTGGTACGCCGCCTGCTGCCGGAACGACGCCGCCCGCTGGCGCACCGCCGGCCGCCGGAACGACGCCGCCTGCCGGCGCACCTCCGTCAGCCGGAGCGCCAGCAGCTGGCGCGCCGACGCCTGCGACGCCGGGCCAGCAGGGACGCCCGGCCGTTCCGCCCGCGCCTCCCGCCGGCGCCCCGGCCCCAAGTACCGTCCCCGGCTCGGCAGCCGCAACACCACCGCCCGGCAGATCGCAAAACGCTGCGCCGACGGTTGCACCGGCCTTCCGGGCTGCACCCACCATCACAACGCAACTGCCACCAGCGCCACCGCCGCGGCGGGAAAACATGACGCCACTCGCGATCGGCGCAGGCGTCGTGGCCGGCGCCGTGGTCGGCGCGACCATCGCCAACATACACAGCCAGCGGCGCGAAACCATCGAAGGCGGCCGCACCATCTACACCGAGCCGGACCGCATCATCATCCGCGACCCGAGCGGCCAGCAATACGTCCGCGGCAACGATCTCTATCGCTTCCGTTATGGTGCGCGTGACATCCAGACCGAGACCGTCGGCGGCGAAACCCGCACCGTCGTAATTCGGCCGGACGGCAGCCGGATCATCACCGTGGTCGGCAGTGACGGGCGACTGCTGCGCCGGATCCGGCGCGACGAGCGGGGCCGCGAGGTCATCATCATCGACAACAGCTACCGCGATCCGCGTGCGGTCGGCGGCTTCTATGTCGACCTGCCGCCGCCGGTAGTCAGCATGCCCTACGACCGCTACATCGTCAGCGCCGACGAGGCGTCCCCGGAAGTGATCTATGAAACCCTGAGGGCACCACCGGTGCAACGGATCGACCGGCGCTACTCGCTCGACGAAATCCGCTACAGCCCCAATGTCCGGATGCAGATGCCGAGCATCGACATCAACACCATCAACTTCGCGACCGGTTCGTGGGAGATCCCGCCGGACCAGGCGGCGAAGCTGCAGGCGATCGCCGACGGCCTCAACCGGGCGATCCAGGCCAACCCGCGCGAGGTGTTCCTGATCGAAGGGCACACCGACAGGGTGGGCTCCGACGTCGACAATCTCTCGCTGTCGGACCGCCGCGCGGAATCCGCCGCAACGCTGCTGACGCAGCAGTTCAGCGTGCCCGCGGAGAACCTGACCTCGCAGGGTTATGGCGAGCAGTATCCGAAGGAGCCGACGGACGGACCGAGCGAGATCAATCGGCGCGTTACCATCCGCAACATCACGCCGCTGCTCAACGGTGGGCAGGCCTCGCTGCCGCCGCCCCCGCCCGGCACCGCGCCGCCGCGGCGCTGAGGTTGGTCGCTTTGAAATGAAAATGGCCGGGAGCAATCCCGGCCATTTTTTTGTGTCAGGCGCTGAGTGCCCGCGGCGGCAGGCAGGTCTCGCAGATCGCCGCCACGTGACGATGGTCGGTGCCGCAACAGCCGCCCAGAATGCGCATCGCCGGAAACGAGCGCCTGAGATCCAGATAGCGCCGGCCGAGATCCTGCGGATCGCCGGCATCGAGCGTTGCAGACTCGTCCAGTTCGGCATGGCTCTTGGTCGATGCATTGGCTCTGACGCCATGGATGCGCTTGACCCAGGCCTCGTCGGCCTTCAGCGCATGTTCGAAATGCGTCGGATGCGCGCAATTGACGAGGAAGTATTCGACCGAATCCTGGGTCGCGCGATCCACCACCTCGATCGCTTCGCGCAACGTCTCGCCGTTGACCAGGCGGCCGTCGGTTTCCACCGTGAACGAAATCACCGCCGGAATCTGCTGCGCCCTGGCCGCACGCGCGATGCCGATCGCTTCGTTGATGTTCGTGAGCGTATAGGCCGTCACCATGTCGGCGCCGCCTTCGACGAAGGCCGCAATCTGCGCACCGTGATAGGCCTCGGCTTCGGCTGCATCCATGTTGCCGGCCTTGTACCCGTCGCCGCGCGGGCCGATCGCGCCGCTGACGACGCAGGGCGTCATCGGCTTTTCCCATTCGGCGCGCAGCTCCTCGAGCAACCCGATCCCGCGAATGTTGATCGCCCTGAGTGCGGCCGCATCGTACCCAAGCATGGCGCCCCAATCGGGGTTGGCCCGCCATGTCGGGCTGTCCAGCACAAAGCCAACGCCATGGTCGCGCGCGACCGCCATATAGGCTTGGTAGTATCGCTTCAGGCTGCCCCGGCCTTCCGGGCTGTCGAGCAGCACGAAGGCGGCGAAATGGGGCAGATCAATCCCCTCATGGAAGATCAGCGTCGTTTCCATGCCGCCATCGGTGAGGAAAATGCCGCCGCGGCGTTGCGGCAGATCGTATCGATATTTTGTCATTGCAATATCTCCGTGATCGGCAAATGGCGCTGTTGGTAGGTCTGGCGCGGCGCGCCTTGGTCTGGCGGAACTGGTGCCGCATAGTGTCGCGGTTTCCTAGGCGGCTCGTGGTGCGGCTGAATGTCGGGCTGTAAGATGCTGGGAAATCAGACGGTTGCGCGGCGCACCCGAAACCGCGGCGCTGGTCCACGCCGTCAAAACCGTACCGCAAGTACAGTTTCTGGAGACACCCGATGGGAAAAGGCGAAGCGACGCGCGAGCGAATTCTCGAGATCGCGGAAGCGGCCGTGCTCGCGAAGGGATTTGGCGCCACGTCGATCGACGAAGTGATCGCGGAGGCCGGCCTCACCAAGAGCGGCTTCTTTTATCACTTCAAGGACAAGAATGCGCTCGCGCGCGAAATGCTGCGCCGCTACGTCAAGACCAACGACCAGCTGTTCGACGACATCTTCGCGCGCGGCCGGCAGCTCTCGGACGATCCGCTGCAGGCGTTCCTGATCTCGCTGAAGCTGCTCGCCGAAGTGATGGCCGATCTGCCGAACGGGCATCCCGGCTGCCTGATTGCCAGCGTCTGCTATCAGGAGCGGCTGTTCGACCGCGAGGTGCGCGAACTTACCGCACAGTCGGTGCGCGACTGGAACGCGCGCTTCCGCCACATCCTCGACGGCATCGCCGCCGTCCATTCACCGCGGGAGCCGATCGATCTCGACGATCTCGCCGACATGATGTCCTGCATCGTCGATGGTGCGATCATCATGTCGAAAACGCTGAACGATCCGAGCCGTCTGGAACGGCAGATCCTGATCTTTCGAAGCTGCGTGAAACTGATCTTCTCAGCTCCATCGCTGTCCTGACGCGCGCTCCGATCGTCTATTTCGCCGCGGCGAGCCCCAGCGCGTCGACCATCACGCGGAAGACTTCCGTATTGTCCATCGAACCCTTGACCCGTTCGCTGCCGGGCCCGGTCGCGGTCAGGATGACGTCTTCGCCGGAATGCACGCTGGCGTTCATCATCGCCGGCAGATTGCCGGGCCGCAGCACGGCGCCGGGAACGCCCTTGTACTTTTCGTTGGCCTTGAAGGTTCCGTCATCGTCTCCCTTCATGGTCGGGTCGTTCGGGCCGTCGAGTTTGGGGCGGAAGGTCTCGTAATGGTCGGGCAGGCTGGCCGAGAAGATGGCGAGCCGCCGGCTGACGTCGACGCGCGAGGGATAGCCGTCGGCATCGGGCGCCGGGTAATTCGGGAAGCCGGCCTTGTCATAGACGCCGACGCGCTCGCGCATCGGCGCGTCCGACGTCGTGCTCATGTCGTGATTGATGGTGCCGACCAGTGCGTTGGGGTGGTTATGGTCCGGCGTCACCAGGATCAGGGTGTCGTCGCCGCGCTTGCTCGCCCAGTCGCGGGCGAGGCGCACCGCATTGTCGAGCATGATGGTGTCGTAGACGGCGCGGTCAAAGTCGAGGGCATGCGCGTATTTGTCGATCAATCCGGATTCCACCATCAGGAAGAAGCCGGCCTCGTTTTTCGACAGCACGTTCAGCGCGGCCTGGAGCTGCTCGGTCAGGTCGGGCTGCTCGGGAAATTTCTTGACGCCGCCACCCTTTAGGAATTTGCGATCCAGCGCCCCGTCCATATTTCCCGTGGCGAACAGCCCGAGCAATTGGCGCGTCTCGGGTTTGGCCGCCAGCGCATTGAGTTCACCTGCGGTCGTCGCCAGGGCATAGCCGGCCTCGCGGAACCGGGCGATATAATCGACCTCGTCCTTGCGCTTGGATCCGGCCGCCGACTTCGGCAGGAAGTTCGCGCTGCCGCCGCCCAGCAACACGTCGGGCCTCGCCGCGAAAAGCTGCTCGGTAATCTCATCATAGGCAGCCCGGCGGCGCGTATGCGCCACCATCGCCGCCGGCGTGGCGTCCTCGACTTCGGTGGTGGTCACGATGCCGATGCTCATCTTGAGCCGGCGCTTGGCAAGGCTCGTGATGGTTTCGACCTTGGGATCGTCGAACGCGTCTCTGGTGCGGTCCGCATAGACGCCCATCGCGTTGACCGCGCTCTTGTGGCCGGTGGAATAGGCGCTGGCCGAGTTTGCCGAATCGGTGATGATCGAATCCGAGCCGGCGGTCGCCACCAGCGCCGTATGCGGCATGTCGTCCATCGCAAGCTTGCCGAGGCTCTTGCCCTCCGCAATGCCCTTGGAAAGCAGCCGCGCCCCGACGCGATGGGCGGGCGACATCCCGTCGCCGATGAACAGGATCACGTTCTTCGCCTTGCGCGGCCCGGTGTCGTAGACCGTCCACGTCACCTTGCGGCTCTTCGTGCCGTCACTGACTTCGACGAGGAACGGGCCGGGCTTTGCCAGCTCGACATCGCGGAGCATCAGCGCGGATTGGTCCCTGCCGTCCTCGCGCTCGATGAACGTTGCCGCCCGGCCGAACACGGCGGCATGGTCCTGGCCGTTGACCGTTACCTTCAGTTTCGACTGGTCGACCCGGTCAGGGAATTCAACCTTGAAGTCGAACCGCGCGCCGGAGAGAATTTCGGCGCGGTCGATCGGATAGACTGTTTGGGCAACAACCGGCGATGCCGAGAGCAGGGCGGCGAGGGTGATGATGGTGACTGGCTTGATCAAAATCTCGGGCTCCGCGCGTGCTTGCCTGCGGGACAGCGACAGCCATTGCTCAGCAAGAAGTGAAGGTGACCAAGTTCTATCGACCCCGGATGACATCTATGTAACGGCGGCCCGCAGCGGTGCAGAGGTGCCGAAAAAGTCCGGCCTCGCAGATTCAGTCCTTGTCGTTCCCAAGCTTGAAGATCTCGGAACCGTCCCCGCTCGATAGCAGGCCGGTGTCCGAATAAAGCTTCAGCTTGGCGCGGGTATCCGTGATGTCGAGGTTGCGCATGGTCAGCTGGCCGATACGGTCCGCCGGCGTGAACGCCGCATCTTCCACCTTCTCCATGCTCAGCCGCTCCGGCTGATAGGTCAGGTTCGGGCTTTCGGTGTTGAGCAGCGAGTAGTCGTTGCCACGGCGCAGCTCAAGCGTGACCTCGCCGGTGACGGCGCGCGCCACCCAGCGCTGGGCGGTTTCGCGCAGCATCAGGGCCTGGGAATCGAACCACCGCCCCTGGTACAGCAACCGGCCAAGGCGCATGCCGCTGATCCGGTATTGCTCGATGGTGTCTTCGTTGTGGATGCCCGTGACCAGGCGCTCATAGGCGATGTGCAGCAGCGCCATGCCGGGCGCCTCATAGATGCCGCGGCTCTTGGCCTCGATGATCCGGTTCTCGATCTGGTCGCTCATGCCAAGGCCATGCCGGCCGCCGATGGCGTTGGCCTCGAGGAACAGCGCCAGCGGATCGGCGAACGTCTGGCCGTTCAGCGCGACGGGCTGGCCTTCCGCAAAACGCACGACGACCTTTTCGGCCTTGACGGCACAGTCGTCGCGCCAGAACGGCACGCCCATGATCGGATTGACGATCTTGATGCCGCTGTCGAGGCTCTCGAGATCCTTGGCCTCGTGGGTGGCGCCCAAAATATTGCTGTCGGTCGAGTAAGCCTTTTCGGCACTCATCTTGTAGGCAAAGCCGTTGGCGGTCATGAACGCGGACATTTCCGCGCGGCCGCCGAGTTCGTCGATGAACTGCTGGTCGAGCCAGGGCTTGTAGATCCGCAAGCTCGGATTGGTCAAAAGGCCGTAGCGGTAGAACCGCTCGATATCATTGCCCTTGTAGGTGGAGCCATCGCCCCAGATGTTGACGCCGTCCTCCTTCATGGCCGCAACCAGCATCGTGCCGGTCACCGCGCGACCAAGCGGCGTGGTGTTGAAATAGGTGTTGCCGCCGGTCGAGACGTGGAAGGCGCCGGACTGGATGGCGGCGATCCCTTCGTGCACCAGTTGCGTGCGGCAATCCACCAGGCGGGCTTTTTCGGCGCCGAATTCGAGCGCCTTGCGCGGAATCTCCTCGTAGTCGGCCTCGTCAGGCTGGGCGAGGTTGGCGGTATAGGCAAAGACGCGCGCGCCCTTTTGCTTCATCCACACCAGCGCCGCTGAGGTGTCGAGGCCGCCCGAAAAAGCGATGCCGACTTTTTCCCCTTTGGGCAGGCTCTTCAGGATCGTGCTCATCGTGCTTCCAATCGGTCGAAATGGCGGAGGTCGTTTGCGGCTTTGGGTGCGCGAATATCAAACTTTGCGCTTGTCGGCACGTGTTTAATAGCACCAGACAGCAGCTGGCCGGGATGGCTCAGCCCGGCTGGCGTGAGCCGTTGGTCAGACGGTTCCAGGGCCGGGCCAGGCGCGCCAGCGCGGTCTCGACGGCTGCATCCGAGACCCGGGTCGACGGCCAGCGATATAGCCAGCCATGGGCCAGCCAGATCACCAGAAAGCTCACCAGGCCGGCGGCCGCCACATCGGTGAAAAAATGCCCGCCAAACGCCATCCGCAGCACGCTGGTCGTGATCCCGAACAGGGTCGCCGCCGCATAGGCCAACGGCCGCCATGCCGGCGGCGTCAGCGCCGCGGGCGCGTAGGCCCAGAACGCGGTGGCGCCTTCGCCGGAGAAGAACGAGCAGTTGCGTCCGCACGTGCCGCGCGGATCCCAGTACGGCACAAACTCCTGCGGCCCATTGAACTGCGTCACCACCACCGGCCGCGGCCGGCCCCAATAGCTCTTGAAGGTGAGGTTGGTGAGAACGACCGCAGATAGCAAAATGGTGCTCAGCAGGAATACGGCGGTACGCGCGCGAATGAACATCGGCACATCCGGCCGCACCAGCTTCACCACGATGGCCGCGAGCGACGGCAATGCGAGCGCCCATGCGATCCACATCGCGGCGTCGCGGGCGATGGCGGCGATCCAGCTCTGCTTCAACGGAAACGAATTGGTCGCGGGATCGTAGAACAACGCCGCCAGTTTGAGGTCGAGTTCGGGAAAAATCCCGAACAGCAGTCCGATGACGAGCGCCAGCCCCAGCGCGATGAAAAGTCCGGTCCGGTTCATGGCGCGGTGTTTAGCCGAGGGGATGGGTCTTGAAAAGGCTCACGGATACGGCCGTGAATGCGCCGGCAGCGGCGGTGGCGGCCGCAAAGGTTTCGGCGGCTCGCGCCATGCACCCGCGGTCCGGCCCGCGATCATCCAGTAGACCAGGCCCGCGACGATGCCCGCCCCGGTCATGATTTCGAGATGGCGGCGGACGATGCCGTCAAAGCGCATCGTTTCGGGATCGAACGGGACCAGACCGAGATAGCAGGCGCAGCCGACGAGCGCGCCGCCGATCGCATAGGTCAGCACGCCCCGGACATAAAACGCTTCCGTGATCAGAACCACGATCAGCGCCGGCAACAGTGCAAAGCCTGAGATGAAGATGAAGCCGAACCCGAGCACGACATTGATCGCGCCCTGATCGATCGGCCCTGCGCCGAGATCGCTGAACTCGGGATACAGCACCGCGCCGACCACGATCATCCCCGCCGCCAGGCAGGCGAACAGGAATCCGAACAGGACGACGAAGAAGCGGCCGATCAGCGCCATTGGTCACACCGTCATTGCGAGGAGCGAAGCGACGAAGCAATCCATCTCTCGGCATGCGGAAGGGTGGATTGCTTCGCTTCGCTCGCAATGACGCGTTGAGGCATGTTCTTCACCCCAGTCAATCCGTCATCGCCATCGCGCGCAGCGCCTGACGCTCGCGGGCGGACAATTTTTCGGTTTCCGATTTCAACTGGCCGCAGGCGGCGAGGATGTCGCGGCCGCGCGGCGTGCGCACCGGCGAGGAATAGCCGGCGTTGAAAATATACTCGGAGAATTTCTCGATCTGGTCCCAGTCCGAGCATTCGTATTTGGTGCCCGGCCACGGATTGAACGGAATGAGATTGATTTTGGCCGGAATGCCCTTGAGCATTTTCACCAGCAGTTTGGCGTCGTCCATGGAATCGTTGACGCCCTTGAGCATCACATATTCGAAAGTGATGCGCCGTGCGTTGGACGATCCCGGATAATCGCGGCAGGCCTGCAGCAATTCGGCAATCGGGTATTTGCGGTTGAGCGGCACCAGCTCGTTGCGCAATTCGTCGCGCACCGCATGCAGCGAGATCGCCAGCATGACGCCCATTTCGTCGCCGGCGCGGACGATGTTGGGCACCACGCCCGAAGTCGACAGCGTGATGCGGCGGCGCGAGATGCCGATGCCTTCATTGTCTGACGCGATCAGCAGCGCATCGCGCACCGCGTCGAAATTATACAAGGGCTCGCCCATGCCCATCATCACCACATTGGTGACGAGGCGGCTGCCGGTCGGGGTCTCGCGATCGGCCCAGTCGTTGAGGCGGTCGCGCGCCACCATGATCTGGCCGACGATCTCGCCGGCGGTGAGATTGCGCACCAGCCGCTGCGTGCCGGTGTGGCAGAACGAACAGGTCAGCGTGCAGCCGACCTGCGAAGAAACACACAGCGTGCCGCGATCGGTCTCGGGGATATAGACGCATTCGACTTCATGCGCCTTCTCGAGGGAATTGCCGCTCGGCAGCCGCAGCAGCCATTTGCGGGTACCGTCGTTGGAGACCTGCTCGGCGACCACTTCCGGACGGTCGACGGTAAAATGCTGCACCAGTTGGGCGCGCATTTCCTTGGAAATGCTGGTCATCGCGTCAAAGTCTTTGGCGCCGCGGACATACATCCAGTGCCAGAGCTGCTGGGTGCGCATCTTGCGCTGCGCGGGCAGAACGCCGATCTCGCCGAGCCGGTCGGCGATCTCGGCGCGCGACAGCCCGATCAGCGACGGCTTTGCAGGCGGCACGTAGGTTTCGAGCGGAATCTTCTCCAAAGGGCCATTAGCCCCGGAAGTGGCCGCGGTCGCGCTGGTCATGGTGTCGGTCATGGGCCATCAAATAGGCCTTCCAGCGTCCGCTGGAAAGCCACGAAATGCGTTAGTTTCGGGCTAAAAGCTAGGTTAACGCCGGCAATCCTGCGCCAATTTGTCGAGCGCCTGCGACAGCCCCTTCAGCGAGAAGGTGTCGGTGGTCTCGGTGCCCTTGGCCGAGACACCCTTGACGGTGACGTCGGCGGCCTTGCGCATGGCATCGACCATCCGCTCTTCCTCGGCGGCGTTCTTGATCCAGAGCCCGTCGCCCTGCGTGTACATCGCATATGACGCGCCGCCGACCTCGAGCGAGGATTCCGAGCCCGGCTTCAGCGCGTAGCCGATCATGACCGAGACTTCGTTGATGACTTTTTCCGCCGGTCGCGTCGAGACGAAGGCATAGGCCGGATCGCGCGGACGGTTGGGCGGATTGGTCTTCGACGAGGATGGCTTGGCCAGCGCAAAGCACACCTTCTTACCGTTCGGCGTCGCAGTGTAGGCGCCCCAGGTTCCGAACTGGCCGATCAGGGTCGGCTCCGCGCCACCGGCCGCGGCGGCTGCCGCCGACTCAGGCTTGGCGGCAGACTTCGCAGCCGCCGCGGGCTTTTCCGTTGCCGCGGGCTTGGCCGCGTCCTTGGCGCCCTTCGGCGCAGCACTCTGCGCCTGCGCAAGGCTGGAAGCCCCGCACAGCAAGGCACTCAGAACAAGGGATGTCAGTATCTGCCGCACGGACAACTGGTTCCCTCATCATTGTGACTGGAAGATGGCCCGGCGACGGGTCGGGCCGTCAACCATGGATAACCGGGAAATGCCTTTTTGGGAAGGCACTTACGCGCTATCAGCCGGTGTATCCACGGTCATGTTGGAGGTATCGCGCGCCTCTCGCGGAGTTAGCCTTTGGTACGGCCTTCGCGCTGCTTCTGCCACTGCGCGTCGGTCCATTGCAGCAGGTCCTCGGCGCCGGAACTGCGCAAATGCGAGCCGCCATCCTGCACCACCATCTCGCCATTGATGTAGCCGGCCTGGTCCGAAATCAGGAAGCTCGCCAAATTGGCGAGTTCGCTGTGCTCGCCGGCGCGGCCGAGCGGATTGCGGTGCGCCCAGCTCTCGTCGCGGCCCTCGGGGCGAAGCTGGCCCGACGCACCCGGCGTCGGAAACGCACCGGGCGCGATCGCGACCGTGCGAACGCCCTTCGGCCCCCACTCCACCGCCAGACTCTTCGTCATCGCCAGGATGGCGGACTTCGCCATCGCCGACGGCACCGTGAAGGCGCGGCCGGTGATGGTCGAGGTCGAGAGGATGCTCAGCACCACGCCGTTATGACGGCCCTCGATCCAGCGCTTGCCGGCCGCGAGCGTGCAATACATCGTGCCATGCAGCGTCGGCCCCAGGATCGCATCCGCCGCGCGAAACGACAGATGTTCGGTCTGCGCGAGGAAAGTCGCGGCAGCATTGTTGACCAGCACGTCAATCGGCGCCTCGCGCCAGACCTGATCCATCATCGCATCGACCGCCGCGCCGTCGCGGATATCACAGCGCGCCACGGAAACCTTGCCGTCGAACTCATTGCGCATCTGGGTTGCCGTGGCCTCCAGCAATTCGAGCCGGCGGCCACAGATGATGAGTTCCGCCCCGAGCTCGATAAAGCGCCGCCCCATCGCGGCGCCAAGCCCGGAGCCGCCACCGGTGACCAGAATGCGCTTTCCCGACAGCAGGCCTTTTTCAAACATTGTTTCACTCCCAGTTTTCCCGTCATTGCCTGCGACAAACGCTACGCGTTTGCGCAAGGGAGCGTAAGCGACGACTTGTCCGCCGTAGCTCCTGAGCGAAGGCGGAAGCAATCCATTTTCTTTTTTGCGGCGCGATGGATTGCTTCGCGGAGTTTATCATCGGGCGGCGCTACGCGCCGACCCGTTGGCTCGCAATGACGGCAGATAGCTATGCGCGTCCTAAGCACCGAATCGGATTGTAGCCCGGCGTCAAATCCGGCAAGAAGCATTCAGCCTTTCCTTGTGCGTCCGAAAATCAGGTGTGTCCATGAAAGCCATTCTCTGCTCGCAATATTGCCAGCCCGACGACCTTGTGCTGGCCGATGTGCCCGATCCCGTCGCCGGACCGGGCGAGGCTGTGATCGCGATCAAATCCGCGGCGCTGAATTTCTTCGACATCCTGATGATCCAGGGCAAGTACCAGATCAAGCCGCCGTTCCCGTTCTCGCCGGCCGCCGAAGTCGCGGGCGTGATCGAAAGCGTAGGCAGTGGCGTCACTGATCTGAAGGTCGGCGACCGCGTGGCTGCCTCCTGCGGCCACAATGGCGCGCGCGAAAAGATCGCGCTGCCGGCCAATTCGATCGTAAAGATTCCCGACAATCTGGACTTCGATCGCGCCGCCGGAATCTTCATCATCTACGGCACCGCGCTGCATGCGCTGGAAGATCGCGCCAGCCTCAAGCCCGGCGAAACCATGGCCGTGCTCGGTGCCGCCGGCGGCACTGGCCTCGCCGCCTGCGAGCTCGGCAAGCTGATGGGCCTGAAGGTGATCGCCTGCGCCTCGTCGGATGAAAAACTCGAATTTGCCAAAGCGCACGGCGCCGAGCTTGGCCTGAACTACAGCAAGGAAGATCTCAAGGAGGGCTTGCGGCGCCTCACCGGCGGCAAGGGCGTCGACATCATCTTCGATCCGGTCGGCGGCACCTACGCCGAGGCCTCGCTGCGCTCGATCGCCTGGGAAGGCCGCTTCCTGGTGATCGGATTCGCCGCCGGCGACATTCCGAAAATGCCGCTCAATCTGGCGCTGCTCAAGGGCTGCGATATCCGCGGCGTGTTCTGGGGCGCCTGGGCCCGGCTCAACCCGGAGAAGAACCGCGCCAATCTGGAGAAGCTCGTGAAGTGGACCGCGGAAGGCAAGATCTCCTCGCATGTCGACCGCACCTTCCCGCTGGCGCAAACCGCCGAAGCGCTGAAAGTGCTCGCCGGCCGCAAGGCGATGGGCAAGGTGATTCTGCATCCGTGATGCTGCGCGGGACAGCGGTCGCGCTTCATTCAACGTCTCTTCTGTTTTGAACGATCATCGTTCGGCAAAACATCGAACGGGCCGCGCGCAACGTGGCCCGTTTTGGCAATTGGTGCGCCTGCGCCTTGCTCGGCGCGATGCTGAAAATGCCTTCATCCAAGGCGATTGTGCGTTAACGATATGCAATTTTAAATCTCTGCATTACGCCCGTTCGCCGCAATCAAAACAAAATGTCTCCCGATTCGAGCGGTCCGGCGTCGTTTTTTCAACCCATTCGGCATGCGAATTGCCCGCCCAGTAAACGGGTTCCCGGACACCGATAACAACAAGAAACAGATGCCGGCCTCCCGTCGTTGCGTTTTGGTAGCGGGGAAGCATCACCATGGTGGAGAGTACAAGGCAGGTTCAATCTGGAGATCCGTTCGCAAGATTAGGCGAAGCGATCGATAATCCCGGATTGTATGAGACGCATCAATTTCTGCGGTCAGAAGCACGCAAGCCCGACCCGTTGGTCCAGAAAGATCATCTGGCAGACGACCCGGTGCCGCTTTTTCTCGCCAGCCAGCAGGATGCGCGCCACCGACAGGATGAACGCTATCAACCGGAAGAGCGCTATCAGGATCTGCCCTTCTATCAAGAACCGCCCGAATACTCCTTCGCTGGCGGCAAGAAACGAAGAGCGCGCGCATCGCGCATCGTGACCGGTGCGCTTGCGTTGTCCACCGTGGCCGCCGTTCTTGCGCTGCTTTCCTTCGATTCGACACGCGCGGTCATCGTCAACGCCAAGGCTTCATTGGCCAGCGCAGCGCCCGCCCCGTCAGGCGCCGCACAACAGGACGCCGCGCCGCCGGCAACGCTCGTCGCGGCCCAGCCTGCGAATCCCGAAGCGCCGCCGGCAACGCCGGAAGCGGCAACCGCGCACCGTATCCAGCCCGTTGCGCTGGCGTCCGCTTCACCGTCACGCGACGAAATCACCGCGGCCTACCAGAGCGCCATCAAGACCAAGGTTGTGGCGATCGAGCCGGCGGCCCCCGAACCTGCACCAGCGGCACGGCGCATCGATCCGGATGAACTGGCGGCGCTGTTGAAGCGGGCGAAGGGCCTGCTCGCGATCGGCGACATCACCTCCGCCCGGTTGCTGCTCGAGCGTGCGGCGGACGCGCAGGAAGCCGACGCCGCACTGATGCTGGCCGGGACCTATGATCCGCAGGTGCTGGGCAAGCAGGACATGCGCAGCATCACGCCCGATCCGGCGATGGCGCGGCTTTGGTACCAGAAGGCCGCCCAGCTCGGCTCGGCCGACGCCAAGCGGCGTCTCAGCCAGGTTCAAAACTAGGCAGCTTCAGAACCGGTCGTCACCGGCACGCATCACTCACGACCGCGCATCACGCGACATCGGATATCACGCAGGGGAACACCAAATGCGACGTCTGTTTGGAATGGCAGTTTTTGCCATCACGATGGCTTGCGGCCTGACGGCCCAGGCCCAGCAAACCGAATACGATCCGGCCAAGGTCAGCGAGAGCCTGAAGGCTATTTTCCAGTTCGGCTCGGTTTCCACCAAGCAGAGCCTGAACTCGAACACGGTGACGCTGATGTCGGGGACGATCGGCGGCACCTATGTGCAGTTCGGCGCCGACCTTGCTTCCGTGCTCGACGATGGCAACAAGTTGCGCGTACTGCCCATCGTCGGGCGCGGTTCCGTGCAGAGCGTGGCGGACATCCTGTTCCTGCAGGGTGTCGATCTCGGCATCGTCCGCTCCGACACGCTCGATTATCTCGAACGCAAGGGCTTTGCGAAGGATATCAAGAAGCAGTTCACCTACGTGACCAAGCTCTACAATGAAGAGATGCACGTGATCGCGTCGAAGTCGGTCCGCAGCTTGAGGGACCTCGAAGGCAAGACCGTCAGCGTCGATCTTCCCAATGGCGGCACGTTCGTGACTGCGCTGACCGTGTTCGAACGGCTCGGGATGAAGCCGAAGGTGGTCTATGTCGAGCAACGCATCGCGCTGGAGAAATTGAAGGCCGGCGAAATCGACGCCGTGATCGTGTGCGGCGGCAAACCGTACAAGTCCGTCAGCACGTTCAAAGACGACCGCTTCCATCTGGTGACGGTGAATTACGAGAAGCCGCTGCAGAAGGATTATCTGCCCGCCAGCCTGTCGTCGAAAGACTATCCCAACCTGATTTCGGGCGATGATCGCGTCGACACCATCGCGGTGCCGGCGGTGCTCGCGGCCTATAATTGGGCGCCGAACACCGAGCGCTATCGCAAGCTGTCGCAGTTCGTGGATGCGTTCTTCACAAAATTCCCGACCTTCCAGAACCCGCCCTTCCATCCGAAGTGGAGGGAAGTCTCGCTGTCGGCGCCGCTGCCCGATTGGCAGCGGCTGCCGGTCGCCGAGCAATGGCTCAAATCCCACAACGTCGAAGCGGTCGCGCGTACCCGGTTCGATGAATTCCTGAAGCAGAGCCCGACAACCGCGGCGAACATCAAGACCGATGCCGACCGCGAGACGCTGTTCAAGCAGTTCCAGGCCTGGGAAACCGAACGGAACGCGCGCGCGCAAGTTCGTTCCGGATCGCAGAAGTAGGAAACCTCAGACGTCATCGGGATCGCCGCAAGCGATGCCCGGTGGCGGACGTCGACGCGGGACTATTCCGCGTCGTCGTCCTTCCCGACGCCTCGCTTCAGCGCAGCGCGCGCGGCGTCGCGGTGCTCCGACGTGATATAATTGGCAACCATGCGGATGGCGGTGGCCAGGACAGCGGCGTCGTCGGTGAAGCCGAGCACCGGTAGCACGTCGGAAACGAAATCGAACGGCAGGACGAAATAGGCGATGGCGCCGAGCAGCGCCGCCTGCACATGGCGCGGCGTCTGCTTGTCGAACGCGCAATAGTAAGCCGCGAGCAGGTCCTCGGCGAAGGGAAGCTTCGCCACGACCCGCTTCAGCTTGCTCCAGAAGCGCCGGCGCACGCTTTCGCGGTCCTGCGCCAGCCGATCGGCCGGTTCAAAACCCACGCTGTGTTCGGACGTTGCCATGACGGCGCTCCCTCAAGACAGGCGCGGCGGATCGCCGCGGCTGGCTGTCTAGGAATTGGGGATGTCTGGCCGCCGCCGCAAGATCGCTGCTGCAAGATCACTTCAAGACCGGCGCTCAGAAGACGGTGCTCAGGAGACGCTGCCGCGCTCAGGAGAAGCCGAAGACAGCTTGAGGAGACGCCGAAGACGGCGCTCAGGAGACGCCGAGCTGTTTGGCGATGGCGTTCATGGCGGCCGCAAGCTCGATGTCCAGCTTGGTGACGCCATTGGCGTCATGGGTGGCCAGCACCACCTCGACCGTCTTGTAGACGTTGCGCCATTCCGGGTGATGGTCGTTCTTTTCGGCCACCAAAGCCGCGCGGGACATGAACCCGAACGCCTCGTTGAAATCCTTGAAGGTAAAAGTACGCGCGAGCGCCTCGCGGCCGGGCGTCTCCGACCAGCCCGAAAGTTCCGCCAGCGCCGATTTCCGCGCTTCTGCCGACAGCCGTTCCGCCATGCTCGCCTCCCGCGTTTGACACCAGCTTTACCCTAACACCGATGGGCCCCCGCGGGATCCCCGCCCAAAATAAGGCCGCAAAGAGGACAAAGGCGCGTCCAATGGCCGCTCGGGTGCCGGTAACCATGACGGAGATGTAACCACGGTCCGGCGAGGAATTTGCTAGAATGGCCGGTGTAAGCACGTTGGCAACCGAAGATCGAACCGCAAACGATTGTTCAGGAATTGATGACCGACGGCCCTCATCCCGCCGAAGCAGCACTGCCTCCCCCCTCGCCCCGTTCGGCGCGACGGCGGCTGGCATTCGTGATGCTGGCCGGCGTTCTGGCGATCATCGGCGTGGCGGCGGCCGGCTATCACATTGCGACGCGGCCGGTGACGTTGCGGATTGCGGTCGGTCCGGCCAACAGCGACGACCTCAAGGTGGTTCAGGCACTGACGCAAGCCCTCAACAACCAGCCGCACGGTCAAATTCGGCTGCGTCCGACACAGACCGACGGCGCCGTGGCGAGCGCCAAGCTGCTCGGCGACGGCAAGGCCGATCTCGCCATTATCCGGGGCGACCTCGATGTGCCGAAGAACGCGCAGGCGGTGGCGACGCTGCGCAAGAATGTCGTGGTCCTCTGGGTGCCACCCGCCAGTAAAGCCAAGGCCAAGGGCAAGAAGGCCGCGCCCGCGATCACCAAAATCACGCAGCTCGCCGGACATCGCGTCGGCGTCGTCGGCCGTACCGAGGCCAATGTCAATTTGCTCAAGGTGATCCTGGAGCAATACGGCGTCGATCCGGCGAAGGTCGAGATCGTCCAGTTTCCGGTCACTGAGGCGGTCGACGCCATCCGCAACCAGAAGGCGGATATCTATCTCGCGGCGGGCCCGCTCAACAGCAAGATCACGTCCGATGCGATCGCAGCTTCGATGCGCGACGGCGGCACGCCGACCTTCCTGGCGATCGATTCGGCGGAAGCGATCGCGCAAAACCATCCGGCCTACGAGTCTTCCGAGATTCCCGCCGGGACCTTTGGCGGCGCGCCGGCCAAGCCGGAAGAGGAAGTCAAGACCATCAGCTTCTCGCATCACATCGTGGCGCGGAAGGGCGTATCCGACTCCACCATCGCGATCTTTACCCGGCAGCTGTTTGCGATAAGGCAAACGCTGAAGAACGATTTTCCGCTCGCCGCCAAGATCGAGACGCCGGACACCGACAAGGATGCCAATATCCCGGCGCATCCCGGCGCGGCCGCCTTTGTCGATGGCGAGGAAAAAACCTTCTTCGAGCGCTACAGCGATTTCATCTGGTGGGGCCTGATGGGGCTCTCGGCGATGGGCTCTGCCGGCGCCTGGTTCGCGGGCTACCTGAAGAAGGACGAGCGCATTGCCAGCAATTCGCAGCGCGACCGGCTGCTCGATTTGCTCGCCACGGCACGCAACTGCGATTCAGCGGAAGAGCTTGACCAGATGCAGACGGAGGCCGACGGCATCCTGCGCCATATGCTGGAGTGTTTCGAACACGGCGCCGTCGAGGAGGGCGCGTTGACCACCTTCAACATTGCGCTCGAACAGTTCCACAACGCGGTCGCCGACCGCAAGGCGCTCTTGATGAGCATGCCGCAGAACCTGCAACGGGCCAGCGCGCAGTTCCGGGCCGCCGGCGCCTGAGCCGGCATTCCTGTAATTCGGCCGTCATGGAATTTTTCTAAAGCCAGCTCACGCGACGCGGGTAGCGAGGATCGGCTCCGGAAACCATCCAGAGCCGTCATTCCGGGGCGATGCAAAGCATCGAACCTCAGATGTGCAATTGCACATCGGGGAATCTCGAGAATCCGGGTCTGGTGCTGGCGCACCATCCCGGAATGACGAATTCCTCGATACGCGTAATCTCAGACCCGCAAAGAGGTTCGTATGACCGTTAGAATTTCCCGCCGAAGGTTTCTCTCCTCCACCGCGACAACGGGCTTGGGCGTCGTCGCGATGCCCTATCTCAGCCGCGCCGGCGACCGGCCGGTCGTCAGCCATGGCGTGCAATCCGGCGACGTCGGCGCCGATGGCGGCGTGGTCTGGGCGCGCGCCGACCGTCCTTCGCAAATGATGGTCGAGGTTGCGACCACGGAGTCGTTTGCCAATGCGCGGGCGCTGCCGCCGATTGCAGCGCTGCCCGAGAGCGATTTCACCGCCAAGATGCTGCTGGAAAACCTGCCCGCGGGACAGGAGATCTTCTACCGCGTGCGGTTTCGCGATCTGTCGCATATCGACATCGCGAGCGAGGCCGTTGTCGGCCGCTTCCGCACCGCGCCGGCCGATCGCCGCGATGTCAGCTTCGTCTGGGGCGGCGATGTCGCGGGACAGGGCTGGGGCATCAACCCCGACGACGGCGGCATGTTCACCTTCGCCACCATGCGCAAGCACCGCCCGGATTTCCTGCTGCATTCCGGCGACACCGTCTATGCCGACGGCCCGATCAGGTCCGAGGTGAAGCTTCCCGACGGCAAGGTGTGGAAGAACGTCACCATCGAAGAAAAGGCCAAGGTGGCCGAGACGCTCGACGAGTTCCGTGCCGCCCATAAATACAATTTCATGGACGAGCATGTGCGCGCCTTCAATGCCGAGGTGCCGATCTTCGTGCAATGGGACGACCACGAGGTCACCAACAACTGGTCGCTGTCGAAGCAGTTGCCGGCCTCTTACAAGGAACGCGACATCAGCCTGCTCGCCGCCCGCGCCGGCCGCGCGTTCCACGAAATGTATCCGATGCGGGAAAGCATTGTGGAGCCGGGCCGGCTCTATCGCACGCTCCATTACGGCCCGCATCTCGACGTCTTCATGCTGGACGAGCGCAGCTATCGCGGCCCCAATGGTCCCAACCTGCAAGACCGCTACGGCCCCGAAAGCCATTTCCTCGGACCGGACCAACTCGCCTGGCTGAAGCGCGGACTGTTGAACTCGCGCGCGACCTGGAAGGTGATCGCCTCCGACATGCCGCTCAGCATCATCGTCTATGACGATGCCACCAACAAAAAAGGCTCCGAGGCGTTCGCGCAAGGGGACGGCCCGCCGCGCGGCCGTGAACTCGAGATTGCCGATATCCTGCGCTTCATCAAGACATCAGGCGTCGTCAACACGGTGTGGCTGACGGCTGACGTGCACTACGCCGCCGCGCATTACTACAACCCCGACAAAGCCCAATTCCAGGATTTCGATCCGTTCTGGGAATTCGTCGCCGGCCCGCTGCATGCCGGCACGTTCGGGCCGAACGAACTCGACAACACGTTTGGTCCCGAGGTGAAGTTCATCAAGGCGCCGGGGCCGGACAAGCAGAACCTGCCGCCGTCGGCCGGCATGCAGTTCTTCGGCCACGTCAAGATCGACGGCGCCACCGGACAGATGATCGTGACCTTGCGCGATCGCGCCGACGTCGCGCTGTGGTCGACGACGCTCGATCCGAAGCGTACGTAGCGTTTTCGAGCGAAATGGGAATCGGTTCGCATAGCAATCAAGCTTTGCGCAGATTGCGTAGACTTTTCTGCGGTAGAAAACGCGTCAAAACAAAAAGCCGGAGCCGGTTCTGATCCAGTCAGAACCGGCTCCGGGGTGAACCATTCAGGCGGCCCGGAAGCGGACGCATCCGCCGCCGATAGATCAGACGCGCTGGTTGGCGTCTCAGCGCCTGACGTTCAGCAGCGCGAGCAACGCCTCGGTCGAATAGGGCTTCGCCAGCCGCGGCGTGTTTGCGAAAGCTGCCGGAAGCCTGACTTCGGCGCCATAACCGGTGACGAAGGCATAGGGAATTTTCAGCGCGTCCAGCCGTTCGGCAATCGCAAAGCTCTTTTCACGGACGAGGCTGACGTCGAGCAGCGCAAAATCGGGCGGCCGTTCGGCGATCATGGCGAGCGCTTTGGCCACGCTTTGGGCCGTACGAACCGTTTTCACCCCAAAGCCGAGAATCGTGTCCTCGAAATCGAGCGCGATGATCGGGTCGTCCTCGACGATCAGGACGTCATTGGGCATGCCGTCGGCGACGGGTTGCATTGTGCGCGTCAGTCCCAGGTTCACTGTTTTTGTCCGGTTGCCCGGGCCGAAGCCCCGGAAGGGGGGCCCGACGCCCTTGAAGCGCGGCTATCGGTTCCGGAACTGAAACCACCACACCGTAGTTATGCTGTCTGTTCACTAGTGCACATAAAAACACGCACAGCTTCGTTATTGTGCGCTTGGGGAACAGAGGAACCTTGGATGCAGACGCGACGCGGGGAGCAGGCCGGCGTACGGCCGTTCAACAATTTGCTGCGTCGTCTGAACGCCGCCGATTTCGCCCTGGTCGCGTCGAACCTTGCCGAGGTCGATGCCAATGCCGGCGAGGTGTTCTACAGCCCCGGCGACAACGTCGAGATCGTGCATTTCCCCTGCGGGCCGAGCCTCGTCTCTTACCTGGTCCCCAATGAGGATGGCCGCGATGTCGAGACCATTCTGATCGGCCGCGAAGGCGCGGTCGGCGGCATCGTCAGCCAGGGTTTTTTGCCGGCCTATACGCGCATCATGGTCAAGTTCGCCGGGCCGTTCGTGCGGCTCCCGGTCTCGAAGCTGGACGCCGCCAAGAAGCAATCAGCGACACTCAGCAACATCTTCGCCCGTTATGCCGACTGCATGCTGGCGCAAATATTCCAGTCCACGGCCTGCAACGCGATCCATTCGATCGAACAGCGCACGGCAAAATGGATCATGGCAGCGATGGAACGCACCGACGGCGACGAAATCGTGCCGCTGACCCATGAGCAATTGGCGACCCTGCTCGGGGTCGGCCGCAGCTACACCAGCCGGGTGATCCAGACCTTCAAGGCCGAGGGCATTGTGGAGACCCGTCGCGGCTCGATCCTGGTCCGCAACGCCGATGCGTTGCGAATCCGGTCCTGCCTCTGCAATGAGGCGGTGAAGGGCCATTTCGAGGAGGTTTTGCGGGGGGTCTATCCGGACCCCGAAAAGGGCAATTAAGCGGGCAATGGGGCGAAAATCGGCTAACCAAATGCCAAACAAATCATTGTTTTTTGGCGTTTTCTGACTATATTGCGCCGCAACGCGTAAGGTGTGCCCGGTCCTTTAGGCCGGGCTTCCTTTTTGGGGCCAAGGTCGAGGCCGTTGCCCCTTTCGCATTTCAGGTTTTGAGCACGATCCGGAAAAGTGGGTCCCGGTTTTCCGGCGAGATCGCGCTCCAGCCATTGCACGACCAGAAGAAGAGCCATGAACCTTCGTAACGTCGCCATCATCGCCCACGTCGACCACGGCAAAACCACGCTGGTCGACAAGCTGCTGCAGCAATCCGGTACCTACCGTGACAACCAGCGCGTGGTCGAACGCGCGATGGATTCAAACGACCTGGAGCGCGAGCGCGGCATCACCATTCTGGCCAAAGCGGCCTCGGTGCAGTGGAAAGACACCCGCATCAACATCGTCGACACCCCAGGCCACGCCGATTTCGGCGGCGAGGTCGAGCGCATCCTGAACATGGTGGACGGCGCGCTGGTGCTGGTCGACGCCGCCGAGGGCCCGCTGCCGCAGACCAAGTTCGTGGTCTCCAAGGCGCTGAAAGTCGGCCTGAAGCCGATCGTCGTCATCAACAAGGTCGACCGTCCCGACGCTCGGCCGACCGAAGTCATCAACGAAGTGTTCGACCTGTTCGCCGCACTCGACGCCTCCGAAGAGCAGCTCGATTTCCCGATTCTTTATGGATCGGCCAAGCAGGGCTGGATGGGCGACAGCCCGGAAGCCTCGCACGAAGCCGGCATGCAGCCGCTGTTCGACCTGATCCTGCGCCATGTCGCGCCGCCGACGGTCGAAGAGGGCCCGTTCCGGATGATCGGCACCATCCTCGAAGCCAACCCCTATCTCGGCCGCATCATCACCGGCCGTATCACCTCGGGCTCGATCAAGCCGAACCAGGCCGTGAAGGTGCTCGGCGCCGACGGCAAGCAGATCGAAAGCGGACGTATCACGAAAATCCTCGCCTTCCGCGGCATCGAGCGGACGCCGCTCGAGGAAGCCGAAGCGGGCGACATCGTCGCCATCGCCGGCCTCACCAAGGGCACCGTCGCCGATACTTTCTGCGATCCGTCCGTTGAAACCCCGCTGGTGGCGCAGCCGATCGATCCGCCGACCGTGTCGATGTCGTTCATCGTCAACAACTCACCGCTCGCCGGCACTGAAGGCGACAAGGTGACCAGCCGCATGATCCGCGACCGCCTGCTGCGCGAAGCCGAAGGCAATGTCGCGCTGCGCGTGGTGGAAGCCACCGACAAGGATGCGATGGAGGTTTCCGGCCGCGGCGAATTGCAGCTCGCGATCCTGATCGAGACCATGCGCCGCGAAGGTTTTGAACTCTCGGTGTCGCGTCCCCGCGTCGTGCTGAAGAAGGACGAGGCCACCGGTGACTGGCAGGAGCCGATCGAGGAAGTCGTGATCGACGTCGACGAGGAGCATTCCGGCGTCGTCGTGCAGAAGATGAGCGAGCGCAAGTCCGAGATGATCGAGATGCGTCCCTCCGGCGGCAACCGCCTGCGGCTGGTGTTCTACGCGCCGACCCGTGGCCTGATCGGCTACCAGGGCGAACTGCTCACCGACACCCGCGGCACCGCGATCATGAACCGCCTGTTCCATGGCTATGCCAACTACAAGGGCGACATCCAGGGCCGCCGCAACGGCGTCTTGATCTCCAACGACCAGGGAGAAGCGGTGGCTTACGCGATGTTCAAGCTGGAAGACCGCGGCCCGATGATGATCGAGCCGGGCTGGAAGGTCTACAAGGGCATGATCGTCGGCGAGCACACCCGCGACAATGACCTCGAGATCAACGTGCTCAAGGGCAAGCAGCTCACCAACATCCGCACCACCTCAAAGGATGAAGCGGTGCGCTTGACCCCGCCGATCCGCATGACGCTGGAAAAGGCGCTGGCCTATATCGAGGACGATGAGCTGGTGGAAGTGACCCCGAAGTCGATCCGCCTGCGCAAGAAGTTCCTCGACGCCAACGACCGCAAGCGCGCGGAAAAGGCCAAGGAGGCGGTGGCTTAAGCACCGCTCGCGTCAGCGACTGGAGCCTTTTCCGTTCCGATGGAATCGGAACGGGGCTCCAGATTCTTGTTTTGACGCGTTTTCTTCACGCGAACCGGTGTCCACTTCGCTGGAAAACGCTCTAGCGTCAATTCCCGTCGTGCGCGCTCGGATCGTCGCCCTCGTCGACCAGGTCGATGGCGACGCCGATATCGGCCAGATCGATGGCCTTGCGCAGCGTGACGATATGCGGCGCCTGACAGGTGTCGGGCGCACGACGCACGTCCCAATAGGCAGTGTGGGTGAAGAAGTCGTCACCCCCCGCCTTTCTGGTCGAGACCGCGAGATCGACGATGTGATAGCCGAAGATCGGCGATAGCGCGCCGCCGATGGCGTCTCCCCAGAACAGCTGACGCCGGGGAAAATAGATGTTGCTCCACCGGGTCAATCCGAACAACGCGCCGTTGTGAATTTGCTTCCTGTGCGTCTTCGGATTGGTGAAGGCCAGCAAGCCGTCTCGATCGAGCCGTTTCGGCGGGCAGGTCGGAAACTCTCTTTCCCCGACGCGCCGTGCGAAATCATCCTTCAGATCCTGCTCGGTGTTCAGCCTTCCCTCGGCTTTCAGATCCGCCGCGGTCTTGCCCAGGCACATCAGAAAGTAGGCGTGGGTCAGCGCGCTTCCCAGCGTAACGAAGTCGGTAACCAGCCAGCTCTTGGGTTGCAAGGGATTGGGCTTTTGCTGCTGGGGCGTGGGTTTCGCCGCGGCAGCGGCGATGCTGGCGATCGTGGCGCGCGCCTTGATCCGCAACGCCTTCTTGTCCTCGATCGTTGCCTTGGCGTCTTCCGGCTGCCATGTGGCGCTATCGATGGCGTCAAAATCCGTGCCCAGTTCTTCGACAGGCGGCAGCTCGTTGCAGACCCGGCTGAAATAGGCGCGCAGCATGTCGTAGGCGACGACGGTACCCAGACTGTGCGCGACGACGACGATGCGATCGTACTGGCCGGATGCGTGGAGGTTTGCGAGCCGATCCACGGCCTCCTTCCGGATCGCCCGCCGCACCGCCACATTGGCCGGCGAATTGCGGAAGTAGCGCGCGGCATCGCCGAGATACGGCTGCAGGAATGCGGCATTGACGATCAAATAGAGCCCGATCACGGCCGACGCCGCCGCGACGCTCCACGGCGAGTTCAGTCCCCATACCCAGGCCTTGACCATGGTTACGGCAAAGGAGGTGTCCGGGTGCCAGTATCGATCGGTGCAGACAAAGATGCCAAACACGACCACTGAAATCACAAGCGCGCGGCAAAAAGCGCGCAAGCCCTGACGGCGCATGAGCATAAAGCTCGCCAGCAACGCAATCAGCGTTGGCAGTGCGACCAGCGTAAAGAGTTCAGCCCCGTCAGGAACGTTGCGATCGCCCGGCGCAAACTTCTCGACGATGAAGTAAGCCGCAATGACGATAATTCCGATGACGCAAAAAAGTGCGAGCAACTTGATGAGGCGGAAGGCCTTCCATTTCACCGCGACAACGAGACCCACTATCAGGCTGGCGAACAGCAGCAGGAACGGCGCGACCAGCATGATTTGCGCAACGTTTCCCGAAAACAGCAGAATGCCCTGCAACACCAGCACCGCGAAGGAGAGATTCATCAGGCACAGGAAAATAGCCGCGGCCCACCAAAGCCCGTTCATGCCGAGCTTCATGATCGGCCCCTTCCGGACCAGCTCGTACAGCCAGAGCAGCACCGCAACGGCCTTGGTCTCACTCATCAGGTGAGCCCAGTACAATTCGTGGAAATCGACAAGGCGGCCATCCGGCGAATCTGGCACCGTGTTCGTCGTCATCACCGCCAGGTCGATGTCGGAGCCGTCCCTTTCCGGATGCGTCCAGATCCGCTTGCCTTTGTCGGCCGGGTTTTTCTCGTCCAGCCAGACGCCCCGTATCACGCCGCGCACCGTTTCCAGCGCGCGCTGGCTGCCGATGCCGTGAACGACAAGGATCGCGGTTCTCTTCCGCGCGGTGGCGGGATCGAATTCGGCCATGGCTGAAATCCGGACCTGAAATGACGTTAGGGAGAATGATCTATTCAATACAACTACAAGGGGAGAAACAAGCCGCTCTTTTTCGCAAAGATGTCGCACCGCCAGCCGGCAATGGCCGGGACCGGCCGATCGATGCGAAAACCGCATCCCTCCCCTGCCCGCCGTGGACCGGGAGCCGTCTGCGGACCGGCTTCAGGCCCCCTGGCGAACGTGCTAGAGGCTCGGACATGACGACCCTCCCCTCCGAAGTCGATGTTGCCATCATCGGCGCCGGCGCTGCTGGCCTCGGCGCCGCGCATGCGCTGAAACAATCCGGTCTCTCCTATGTCGTGCTGGAAGCGCGCGACCGCACAGGCGGCCGCGCTCATACGATAGCGGCCTCGCCCGAAATCACCTTCGACCTCGGATGCGGCTGGCTGCATTCGGCGAATGAAAATTCATTCGTCCCGATTGGCGAACAACTGAAGTTTGAAATCGACAAGACCCGGCCGCCCTGGCGCGAGCAAGCGCACAACAAGGCGTTTCCGGTTGAGGAGCGGGCGGAGTTCCTGGAAGCGCTCGACGCCTTCTATGACCGCGCGGAGGAAGCCGCACAACTGGCCGGGCAGAGCGGCCGCGACAGCGCCGCCGACCTCTGTCTCGAGCCCGGCAATCGCTGGAACCCGATGATCGACGCCATCTCGACCTACGTCAACGGCTGCGAACTGGATCAGGTCTCGATCCTGGACATGGAGGCCTATCAGGATACCGAGATCAACTGGCGCGTCCGCCGCGGCTATGGCGCGCTGGTCGCGGCCTACGGTGCCTCGATGCCGCTCGCGCTCAACTGCGCGGTGACGCTGATCGACCATTCGGCAAAACGGATTCGCATCGAGACATCGCAGGGCACGCTGATCGCCGGCAGAGTAATCGTCACCGTTCCGACCAACCTGATCGCGGATGAAGCCCTCCGCTTTCATCCGCCATTGCCGGCAAAGCTCGACGCCGCGCGCGGCCTGCCGCTTGGTCTCGCCGACAAGGTGATGCTGGCACTTAGCGACGGCGACGCGCTGCCGAAGGACGGCAGCCTGCGCGGCGCCACCATGCGCACCGCGATGGGTACCTATCATCTGCGCCCGTTCGGCCAGCCCTGCATCGAAGGCTTTTTCGGCGGCCGCTTTGCGCGATCGCTGGAAGACGCCGGCCCCGGCGCACTGGCCGCCGAAAGCATCAACGAGATTGCAGGCTTTCTCGGCAACGACTTCCGCCACAAGCTGAAGCCGCTCGCGGAATCGCGTTGGGCCCACGACCCTTTCGCCCGCGGCTCGTATTCCCACGCGCTGCCCGGCCACGCCGGCGACCGCGCGGTGCTGGCAGCGCCTGTGGATGGACGCTTGTTCTTTGCAGGAGAGGCAACCTCGCCGGGGTTTTTCTCGACCGCGCATGGGGCAAGGGATTCGGGGGAGCGGGCGGCGCAGGAAGTCTTAGCTACGAGCATCAAGCGATAAAGCGCGATTCGTAGGGTGGGCAAAGGCGCACTTCGCGCCGTGCCCACCATTTCGTTCAAACCGTACCTTGGTGGGCACGCTTCGCTTTGCTCACCCTACGCACGACATCACCCGCACGCCACCAGCACCGCATCCTTGAACAGATGCTGCTCGGCCTTGAGATCAACACTGTAGCTCGCCGCATAAGGCGGCTGCGGCTGGCACGACAGCGTGACGATCACGACCCCCGCTTTCCGGTTGACGTAGAGCGCCTGGCCAGCAAAGCCGAGGGCGACCATCGAACCGTCGGGATCGATCCACCAGCTGTAGCCGTATCCGCGCGCGCCATAGCGATTGGTTTCGGGGTCGAGGACGAAGGCGGGATGGGCGGCGCTTTCGATCCAGTCGGATGGCAGCACGGCCGTGCCGTCGATCACGCCGCCACGCAGGAGGAACACGCCGAAGCGGCCAAAATCGCGTAGCGCTATTCCGGCGCGGCTGCCGCCGATTTCCTGGCCGCCGTCGGACTCCAGCGTATAGAACGCATCGAACTCCATGCCGAGGGGCGACCAGATTGTCTCCGACATGTAATCGGCCAGCGTTTTCCCTGTCGCGGCCGACAGCAGGCTGCCGAGCAAATAGGTATCGCCGCTGTTGTAGTTGAAGTGACTGCCGGGCCGGTGTTCGGCCTTCAGGCTGCGCATCAGCGCCAGCACGCCGCCGGGGACCTTGTCGCCGAGCGATTTGCTGTAGCGGTTCACGTCGGAATTCCGGTCGGTGTAATCCTCATTCCAGCGCACGCCCGAGGACATCGTGATCAGGTGGCGAATGCTGACGGCGTCATAGGCGCAGCCGCGCAATGCCGGGATATATTTCGAGACAGCATCATCGAGACTGCCGATAGCGCCCTGCTGCAAGGCGGCGCCGATCAGCGTCGATGTCAGGGACTTGATCATCGACATCGAGGACCAGCGCACGTTCTCCTCCAGCCCGAGCGCGTAGCGTTCCAGAACGATTTTTTCGCCCTTGATGACAAGCAACCCGGCAACATTGGCACGGCCGAAATACGCATCGACGCCGTGCGTTTTCCCATCGGCCTGATAATGCGGTGAGATCTCTTCGCCGCGCTGCAGTGGAAGAACCGTCGTGCCGCGGCGGATCGCCCGCGTCACGAACATGCGATCGACATTGCGATAGGCGTAGGCCTGCTCGGTCGGCGACAACAGCAGAAAATCCTCACCTGCCGGGACGTGATGTCTTGGTATGGCAATGGCGCCAGTCATGATCTACTCCATCACCCGCGCGCGCATATCCGCATCGGGCACAAAACATTGCTCATATTTGCCGAAAATCCGGTAGCGGTTACGCGCGACGACGCTGTAGACGCCGTCGCGCAACGGCTTCGGTACCCAAAACAGCGCGCGCGTCCAGCCCCAGCCGGGCAACGTGCGGAGCACCGTCAGCGCCGCGTCGGATTTGAAATATGCGACGCCGCCATGGATGACGGCGTTGGTGTCGGGATCATCGGGATTGATGCCGAAGGCCTGCGCCAGCCGCGTGCCGTAGCCGGACTGGATTTGCGTGAAGCGAAAGCGGCGTTCAACGTCTCGGGTGGCGACGAAGCGGACCCAGCGCGAGCAGAAGATGCAAACGCCGTCGTAGAGGATCACGTCATCGTCCGGCCATCTGTTCATCGTATGCTCTTTTGACGCGTTTTCTTCACGCGAACCGGTTCCCACTTCGCTTGAAAACGCTACCTGCTATCCAGCGTCAGCAGCGCTACGAACATCAGCACGATCGCCGGCCCCGTCTTGACCAGCGCACCGAGCGGCTCGATCCAGAGATCCGGCGTCAGGATCGCAGCGCCCACCATGTAGCCCATCGCGACGACGATGCCGGCGATCAGTCCGACCGCGGCGGTGCGGCGGAAGGCGATCAACACCCCGATGCTCATATCCATCAGGCTGGTAATCGCCGTCATCGGCGCGACCAGCCATTGCGGGAAACCGTGCGCCCGCAAAATATCGGCGGCGACGGCAAACGAGATCACCAGCGAAATGAAGCCCGACACGATCCAGAACACCGCAAGGCTGGCGATCACGAGCGCCTTGACCAGGAACAACCGCGCGAACCATTTGTCCTGGATGGTGGCGGCATGCCCGCCCACCGCCTGCGCCAATGTCTTCGGCACGATGCCGGTCGCTGCCATCCAGCTCGCGGGATCGCCGGTGACGCCGCGGCGCAGTTCGGCAATCGCCGTGGAGCGCATCGGCGGCATCCAGCCCAGCCTGTTGGCGAGATCGCCGGACTTGGCACCGAGATTGAGCAGGAACCCAGGAAGCGTGATCCGCGGCATGTGGGAAGTGCCGAGCGACCAGCGGAATTGATCGATGACATTGCCAAGCGTGATCGGCTGCGGCTGCATCAGGTCCCAGGTCACGGCGTTTGCCGCGGGATCGCCGATGTCGCGCGTGGCAAGCCAGGCGATGGTTGCAGAAACATCCTCGACCGCCACCGGCTGGAACGGCGTCGCCGATTCATCGCCGGGTAATTGCAGCGGAAATGCCGCCAGCGCCCGCAGCATCGCGCTGCCGCCATAGGCCGAAGGCGCCACGACAAAGCCCGGCCGCAGGATCGCATAGGGAATGCCAGACGCGGCAATCAGCCGTTCGGCCTCACGCTTGGTCGTG
The DNA here is from genome assembly GCF_018131065.1 of Bradyrhizobium sp. AUGA SZCCT0431. Taxonomy (NCBI): domain Bacteria; kingdom Pseudomonadati; phylum Pseudomonadota; class Alphaproteobacteria; order Hyphomicrobiales; family Nitrobacteraceae; genus Bradyrhizobium; species Bradyrhizobium sp. AUGA SZCCT0431. The sequence goes on from NZ_JAFCLR010000001.1 coordinate 283,312, forward strand.
CTGAAGGCGGTGCGGTCGTCATCGGCCGTCCCGGGGATGGAAATATGAATGAACCGCACCGCGCGGCCGCTGTCGCGGATCGCCGCCAGTAGCCGTTCGACGAAATCGCGATGCACCGCGCGGGTGTCGCTGCCCGGCCCGTCCTGCAGCACGCCGAGGCAATTGACCACGACATCGATCTCGCGCTCGCGGATCAGCCGTGCCAGCGAGGCTGCATCCATCGACATGATCGGAAGCTCAAGGTCGGAAGCGCCAGTCTTTTGTGACGGTTCGAAATGCCGCGCGACCCCGACCGCCTGAAAGCCCTGCAATCGCAGATCATCGGTGATGTACCTGCCGATCAGGCCGGAGGCGCCGAGGACGAGAATTTTGCGCGATGAAATTTCCGCAGTCATATGCCCACCTAAACCGGCTTCGCGATCATCAGCCACAGGATCGCCATGACCGAACCAAAGCCTGGAATACCGAACAGAAACCAGCGCCGGAATAGCGCGAAATAGCGCGGCGGCAGGGCCGCATTCGCAGCCGCGGCGACGCGCGCCAGATCGCGCATCTCGATCTGCATGAAGATCACGGGCACCCAGAACAGCCCCGCCACCGCATACAGCCCGAGCGAGGCCGAAATCCAGAGTTCGCCAAATCCCGTCGATGACAGCATCATCAAAAGGCCGCCGGTGACGGGCTGCAGCAGCACCGCCGTCAGCGTGAACAGCATGTCGGCAATCACCACCGTCGACCCGGTGCGGGCGATGAAGGAAGCATCACCGCTGCGATGCGCCATCAGCATGAAAAACGCGATGCCGCTGCCGGTGCCGAGAATGACGATGGCGCCTAGCACGTGCAGATATTTGATCGCGAAATACAGCGTCATCGTAGCGTCATCGTTTTTTGGCCGGGTTCGGCGCGCGCAGCTTCAAGGCGCGATCGAGTTCATTGGCAGCGCTTGTTACACCACCTTCGGTTTCCGGCAGCCAGTGCCCTTCACTGCCATAGGCCCCGAGCACGCGGAAATCGACCTTGCCGCCGGCGTTGCGGAACGCGTCCGCCAGTTGCCGCGACAGAACAGGCGAAAAATAGCTGTCATTGGCGGCCACCAGCCATGTGACGGGCACACGCGCGGTTTTGCCGAATTCGCCTGCGGCGGCAATCAGCGTGTGCGGCGCGCAGACCTGACCCGGAAAATCATTGGCACGGCCGCCGCGGCCGGGCGCAAAGGCGATGATCGCGGCAACGTCCTTCGGATCTTCACTGGCCAGCGCCAGCGCGCCCCAGCCGCCGGCCGAGTGCCCGATCACGATCATTCCGTCTGACCGGATGAACGGTTGCTTGCGCACAAAGCCCATTGCCGCTGCGATCACATCAGCCGTGGCGCGGCCTGACCTGGCGTAATCAGCCTCGTCGCAGCCGCCCTGATCTTCAAGGTATTTGCCGCCCGTGGCGCCATGGCCTGGACGCTCCGGCACCAGAACGGCAAAGCCGCGCGCCACCAGCCAAGCCGCCAGCGCACGGTATTCCGGCTGCGGCATTTGCGCGCGACGCAATACGTTTTGGGTGGTGGCATGCGCAATCAGCGCGAGCGGAAACGGGCCGGCGCCCGGCGGACGAAACAACAGCGCATGCGACGGGGGGCCCAGATCGGGCGACGGCACCAGCCATTGCTGCCGGCGATTGGGCTCGCCCTCGGTGCCTTGCGCGCCAAGGTTTTGTTGCGCAGCGCCGGTCTCGATGCCGAGCGCGGCGAGGACAACCGCAGCGATTAACACTTTAGCCGGATTCATGAATTGGCCTGACGCAGGCTTGGGGAAGGCAGTTGGGAAGGTAGTCTTTGGGAAGGAAATCCGTATTCGCCAACAGAATACCGGCGAATCAGATTCAGCGCATTTTTCCGTGATCCGGATTTCTGGAAGCGTCCTCGGCCATCGCTTTCAGGCTGGTTTTGCCCTGCTCCGTATCAGCCAAGTGCCGGTAAACTCAGCTTCCTGTCCTCTTTCGGTACAGCCGGGCGGTAAACTGATGCAGAAAATCCACAGGTTAACCGATAATTAACGATGGACCTTGAAGACAACGCGCTGACTTGCTTTGATTGGGGTCATGAGCACAACCCTGATCGAGGTTCGACCGGCCAAAGCTGCGGATGCAGCCGCGGTGGCGTCCACCCATGACGAAGCCTGGCGCTCGGCCTATCAGGGCATCATTCCCGGCGCCGAACTTGAAAAGCTGATCAACCGTCGCGGCCCGCAATGGTGGGACAGCGCGATCCGCAAGGGCAGCCGCGTCAGCGTGCTGGTGTTCGGCGACAAGGTCGCGGGCTATGCCAATTACGGCCGCAACCGCGCCCGCAGCCTGCATTTCGAAGGCGAGATCTACGAGCTCTATCTGCGTCCGGAATTCCAGGGTCTCGGCTTCGGCCGCCGCCTCTTCACCTCCGCCCGCCGCGATCTCTTGCAGAGCGGCCTCAAGAGCATGGTGATCTGGGCGCTGTCCGATAACGATCCCGCGACGGAGTTCTATCGCGCGCTCGGCGGCCGCATGGTCGCCCGCTCGTCGGAGAAGTTCGGGCCCAAATCGCTCGACAAGGTCGCCTTCGCCTGGACCAACTGAACCAAGCCTGAAACGCCCATTTTCGACCTGATCGTCATATCAGACGAAAGCGCGACTCGCGCCTTCAGTATGGCTTGACCTAGCCTCCCATCATTTCTAATAGCCGCCTGCATGCGATGGATACGCCGGGGATCCAGCGCGAAACACGCGCTTGGCGCATTTGCCAGGCATGACCATTCAGCCAGTCGAAACACGACTGCGCCAAGCAACCACGGAGCCCTCCATGCGCATTGACGCCATTTCAATCGGTAAGAATCCGCCGCATGACGTCAACGTCATCATCGAAGTGCCGGTCGGAGGCGAGCCGATCAAATATGAAATGGACAAGGAGGCCGGCACGCTGGTCGTCGACCGCTTCCTCTATACGGCGATGCGCTATCCCGGCAATTACGGCTTCATCCCGCATACGCTGTCGGGCGACGGCGATCCCTGCGACGTGCTGGTCGCCAACACCCGCGCGATCGTGCCGGGCGCCGTCATGAGCGTGCGGCCGGTCGGCGTGCTCTTGATGGAAGACGAGGCCGGCGGCGACGAGAAGATCATCGCGGTGCCGACGTCGAAACTGACGCAGCGCTATGACAAGGTGAAGAACTACGACGACCTTCCCGACATCACGCTGCAGCAGATCCAGCACTTCTTCGAGCACTACAAGGATCTCGAACCCGGCAAATGGGTCAAGGTGCTGCGCTGGGGCGATGCCAACGACGCCCAAAGGTTGATCATCGAAGGCATCGAACGGGCGCAGGGGAAGAAGTAGGCAGCGGAGAGGCGTCGGCTATACTCCTGCCTCATGGTTCGAGACTGCGCAGGGGCGCCTCCTCACCATGAGGTGAGGGAATCCCGATGCGCCGGCTGGTCAGAATTATCCGCAATCTCGCGCTGCTCCTGATCGCTGTTATTGTCATCCTCGCCGGCGTGCTGGCGTTCAACGTCATCAGCCATGGTTCGCGGCAAATTCAGGTGGCGGCGATCCCGCGCGTGGCGGTTGACGCGCAAGCCGTTGCGGCGCGCCTCAGCGAGGCGATCCGCTTCCGCACCATTTCGAGCCACGAAAAGCCCGACCAGCACGCCGAGGCCTTGCGCGGCATGCAGGCGCATATCGAGAAGAGCTTTCCGGCATTCCACGCCGCGGCGAAGCGCGAGATCGTCGGCCAGTACAGCCTGCTCTACACGTGGGAAGGCTCAGACCCCAAGAACTTGGACCCAAAGCTTCCGCCGATCGCGCTGCTCGCGCATCAGGACGTGGTGCCGGTCGCGCCCGGCACCGAGAAGGACTGGCAGCAGCCGCCTTTCGATGGCGTCATTGCCGATGGTTTCATCTGGGGCCGCGGCTCCTGGGATGACAAGGGCAACCTCTATTCGATGCTGGAGGCCGCCGAGACGATGACCAAGGGCGGCTTCCGGCCGAAGCGACCGATCTACTTTGCCTTTGGCCATGATGAGGAAACTGCCGGCACCGCGGGCGCCAAGGGCATCGCGGCGTTGCTGGCCTCGCGCGGCGTCCGCCTCGATTTCGTCGTCGACGAGGGCCTCCTGATCACCGAAGGCATGATCAAGGGCCTCGACAAATCAGCGGCGCTGATCGGCGTTGCCGAAAAGGGCTACGCCACGCTGGTCCTGAACGCGCAGGCAACGCCCGGTCATTCCTCGATGCCGCCGCGCGACACCGCGATCGGCATGCTGAGCGCGGCGCTGGCGCGGCTCGAAGACCATCGCCTGCCGATGTATATCCGCGGCACGGTCGCCGAAATGTTCGACACGCTGGCGCCGGAGATGAACGGCTTCAACCGCGTCGTGCTGTCGAACCTGTGGCTGTTCAAGCCGCTGTTGCTCCGCGAGTTCGAGAAGAACGGCCCGAGCGAGGCGACAATCCGCACCACCACGGCGCTGACGATTTTCAATGCCGGCGACAAGGACAACGTGCTGCCCGGCAACGCCGAAGCCACCGTCAACTTCCGCATGATCCCGGGCGACACCCAGGCCAGCGTCACCGACCACGTGCGCAGCACGATCCGCAACGATCGCATTTCGATCAAACCGTTCCCCGACAACACCGATCCGCCACCCGTGACGGGCACCGCGAGCCCGTCGTTCCAGATGTTCAACCGTACCATCCGCGAGGTTTTTCCGGATGTCATCGTGGCGCCCGGACTGATGGTGGGCGCGACCGATTCGCGCCACTTTGCCGGGATCACCGACAAGATTTTCCGCTTCTCGCCGGTGCGCGCCAATTCCGACGATCTGAAGCGCTTCCACGGCACCAACGAGCGCCTCAGCCTGGAAGGCTATGCCGACATGATCCGGTTTTATCGGCGGCTGATCGAGAACGCGGCGGGGTGACGCGCTCTTTCGTCATTGCGAGCGAAGCGAAGCAATCCATAGCGCAGCATAACGGATAGGTGGATTGCTTCGTCGCCTTGCTCCTCGCAATGACGGAGCAAAAATTGCGCGTCCCTCACACCGCCGGCTTCGGCAGCCCATGAATCGCACACGCTGCGCGCAGCGTGTTCACCAAGAGACACGCCACCGTCATTTGCCCGACGCCGCCCGGCACCGGCGTGATCGCACCGGCGACGTTGAGCGCTTCGGCATAGGCGACGTCGCCGACCAGGCGCGTCTTGCCGTCGGCGGCCGGCAGGCGGTTGATGCCGACGTCGATCACGGTAGCGCCCGGCTTGATCCAGTCGCCGCGCACCATTTCCGGCTTGCCGACGGCCGCATAGACCAGATCGGCGCGGGCGCATGATTGCGCCAGATCGCGCGAGCGCGAATGCGCGATCGTCACCGTCGCGTTTTCATTGAGCAGCAACTGCACCAGGGGACGGCCAACCAGGTTGGAGCGGCCGATCACGATGGCGTTCATGCCCTCGAGCGAGGCATGCACGCTCTTGGTGAGAATAATGCAGCCGAGCGGCGTGCACGGCGACAGCGCGGCAAAGCCGCCGGCGAGGCGCCCGGCATTGTTCGGATGCAGCCCGTCGACATCCTTGGCGGGATCGATCGCATTGATGACGGTCTCGGTATGCAGCGATTTCGGCAGCGGCAATTGCACGAGAATGCCGTGCACAGCGGGATCGCAATTGAGTTGCGCGATCAACGCCAGCAAGTCCGCCTGCGCGACGTCTTCGGGCAGCACGTGCTCGAACGATGCCATGCCGGCTTCCTGGGTCTGCTTGTGCTTGCTGCGGACATAGACCTGGCTCGCCGGGTCGCTGCCGACCAGCACCACCGCGAGCCCCGGAATTATCTGATGCGCGGCCTTGATCCGTGCGACCTCGCCGGCAACGCGGCCGCGGAGCTCTGCTGCAATGATCTTTCCATCGATGATGCGGGCGGTCATCTCAATCCTTCGTATCCGGTTTGACTGCGGTCAGCCTGCGCAAGGAATCGCCGAGCGATTTGGGATCGCCGTCGACGGCGACCTGCTTGAGGCGCGATGTCGTGCCGGACAGGATCCTGACCCTGGCCTTGGGCACGCCGAGCGCCTTTGCCATCAGTTCCGTGACCGCGCGGTTGGCCTCGCCGCCCTCGGCGATGGCGCGAACCCGTACCTTGACCACGGAACGCCCGTTGGCGAGCGTTTCAATCCCGTCGATGTCGTCGCGGCCGCCGCGCGGTGTGACCCGCAGCGCCACACTGATGCCCTCGGTGGAATAACGCCAAGGAACCCTCGAAGCATCCATCAATTCGCGGCGCCCTCGATCAGATGACGTTGGGATAGATGTAGTAGGCGATCACGCGCTGGATGAACATGATGATCAGGATCAGGATGATCGGCGAGATATCGAGGCCGCCCAGACTGGGCAGCATCCGGCGTATCGGCGCCAGCACCGGCTCGGTGATCCGGTACAGGAATTCGGCCACGGCCGCGACGAACTGGTTGCGCGTGTTCACGACATTGAAGGCGATCAGCCAGGACAGGATGGCGGAGGCGATCAAGAGCCAGATATAGAGGTCGAGGACGATGGAGATGATGTCGAGGACAGCGCGCATGATGGAGGGGGCTCGCAGGTGGGGTAACCTGCTAGATATCGGTTCATCCCCCCGCAAACAAGGGAAGTTCCCATCAAAAAGACCCCGGAATCGGCGCTTTAACCGTTCTTGACTTGACCTTGGGCCGGACTGTAAATGGCGCCGATTGTCGGTCGCCTGTTCTCAGTTTGGGCGGCCGCGACGGGGCCATAGCTCAGCTGGGAGAGCGCGTCGTTCGCAATGACGAGGTCGGCGGTTCGATCCCGCCTGGCTCCACCACGCTTCGCCCTTCGGGCTACGCGTGGCGCAGCCACGACGGAGCCTGATGGGCGAAGCGTGGTGCCCGGCATAGCCCGAAGGGCGACGGCGGGCCTGGGCAAGCCTCAATTTCCCCGAAGTAGGTAACCCGCATGAGCGTAGCGACATGCGTGCGCCCCCTAGGCCATTAATCATGGCGTTCTAAGCATCATAGAACCAACCATGCACTAGGAGGTGACCATGCGGCTATCGTCGCTGTTCACGGGATTGCGGCGGCAGAAGCCACCTCGGTCGGAAATTTGGCCAATCCACAATGATCTCGTAGCCGCCGAAACAAGGTTGCGAAAGCTAAGGCGAGGTTTTCAAAGGGTCTCGCGACGCTGGGACCGGCCTATCAAGCTTCGAAAGCTTTATCGCACTGTTACGATTGCGGCGATTGTCGCTACCGCAAGCTTCGCATTGACTTGGTATTTTCTGACCAGTCCGTGGCCACTTATCCCAACGGTCAAACACCTTGCAGCATTTCCAAACTGTGGTGCAACGAGGTTGGTAGGTCTGGCTCCTGCGTACATGCGACAACCCGGATACTGGACTCACAATGATCGGGACGGCGACGGGATCGCATGCGAACCGTACAGACCACCATTACGGCATTAAATAGTGCGGTACCGCTATGAATGCGCTTCACCCTTCGGCTACACGTGGTACCCAGCACAGGCGAAGGGCGACGACGGGCTGTTTCAACACACAGAGTACGTAGCGGGGTCTGCCGGAAAGTCCCGGATATCGCTTCGCTCATCCAACACCCCTCACCTCCCCGTAAACCGCGGCGGCCGCTTCTCCATGAAGCTCGCCACGCCCTCTTTGAAATCGCTGCCCTTGAGCGCGATCTGCATTTCCCGGTTGGCGTCGATGGTGGCTTCGGCGAGCGTCTGGAACGGCACGTCGTAGAGCTGGCGCTTGATCACCGAGATCGCGCTGGGCGAGACGAAATCGGCGAGGTCGCGGGCATAGGCGTAGGTCTGCTCGCGCAACTGATCCGGCGCATAGAGCCGGTTGACCAGGCCGATGCGCAGCGCTTCCTCGCTGGAGACGCGCCGCGAGGACATCAGCAAATCGAGCGCGTTGGCATGGCCGACGATCCGCGGCAGCATCCAGCTGATGCCATGCTCGGCGATCAGCCCGCGGCGCGAGAACGCGGTCGTGAACACGGTGTTGTCGGCGGCAAAGCGCAGATCGCAATACAGCGCATGGACGAGGCCGATGCCGGCGGTGGCGCCGTTGAGCATGCCGATCACGGGCTTTGGAATCGCCGGATAATAAGCGTAGCGCGTCTGCCAGTCGGCGCGCCGGTTCATGTCGAACGGCGTGTTCTCGACGCGCCTGATTTCGTTGGGATCGATCCCCTTCAGCCCTTCCATATCGGCGCCGGCGCAGAACGCGCGACCCGCGCCTGTCAGCACGATGACGCGCACATTGTCATCGGCAGCCGCCGTTTCCATCGCATGGCGCACGTCGCGCTCCATGATCGCTGTCCACGCGTTCATGCGGTCCGGCCGGTTGAGCGTGACGGTCGCGACCTTGTCGCTCACTTCGTACAGAATGTGTTGGTAGGTCACCGCGATCTCCCTGTTGTTTTCTGTTGTTGAATTTCGCGCGCGCGCCTTTTCGGCCACGCCATGCGGACAGATTAGCACATCTGATGATTTTGAAAGGCGTGTGGAGGCGCGGGGAAATTCCGCGTGGCGGCTATTCCGCAGCTGCCGACATGATCGACATCGGCATGCGCTTGAGCCAGCCGGCGATGAATTGCTGCAGCCACGCGCGCTCAGCGACGTCGTGCACCGCGCGATCGGCAAAGTGCGAATGCGGCGCCCGCGCACCCGGCAAATCCATTGTCTCGCAGCGCGTGGTCCAGCGATGCATCATCGCGTAGGTCACGTCGGGGTGAAACTGGAAGCCGAAGGCATGGCCGGACTGGAATGCCTGCACCGGAAAGTCGTCGCCCTCCGCCAGCAATTCGGCGTCGGCCGGCAGCTCGAACCCCTCGCGGTGCCAGTGGTAAACCTGATCCGGCCAGTTCGGGCAGACCGCGTGGCCGGCTTTCGTCGGACGAATCGGGTAGTAGCCGATCTGGGTACGGCCTTGCGGATGGGGTGCTACCGGCGCGCCCAATTGTTTGGCGAGCATCTGGGCGCCGAGGCAGACGCCGAGGAACGGCCGCTGCTCGCGCAGGGGAACCTCGATCCAGTCGATCTCCCGGCGCACATATTCGTCGCCGTCATTGGCGCTCATCGGGCCGCCGAAGATCACCGCGCCGGCATGCAGATCCAGCGTCTCCGGCAGAGGGTCGCCAAACCTCGGGCGGCGAATGTCGAGGGTATGCCCCAGCGCACGCAGCGCGTTGCCGACCCGGCCCGGCGCTGACGTCTCCTGGTGCAGGACGATCAGGACCGGCAGCAGAGGTGGCAGCAGGGTTTCTGGCGCGGCAGCCAGCGCCCTTCGCCCCGGAAAGGGCAGGACGTTTTCGCCATTTTTTCGCGACCGGAACGACATCGACGTGCTCAGGGCCTCAAACCAAAACCATACCTAAGTGAGTATTAATTTCAGGTGAGTTCATGCGGACTTGCAAAAATTTGTAAGCAAATCGCGGGCCAGAGCGTCTGTGAGGCGTATCACGCCGCCTTTTAGCGCTTGCGCAGCTGGAAACGGCAGACCGCCGCCAGAATGAAAGAGCGCGGAAACAGCCGGAGCAGGAACGGCACGATCTTGATGCCGAGACCGGGCAGCACCGCGCGCTTGTTGGCCATCAACCCGTCATAGGCCTGCCTGGCGACATCGGCGGGCATGACGTTGAGGATCGCCGAATCAAATCCGGGCGCGAAGCCGGCTCGGGCCTGGAACTCCGACGGTACCGGGCCGGGACACACCACGGTCACGCGCACGCCACGCGGCGCCAGTTCCGCCCGCATCGCTTCGGTGAACGACAATACATAGGCCTTGGACGCGTAATAGACCGCCATGCCCGGGCCCGGCAGAAAACCCGCGATCGAGCCCAAATTGAGCAGGCCGCCGCGATGGCGGATCAGCTGATCGGCAAACCGCAGCGACAGATCCGTCAGCGCGCGGATGTTGACCGTGATAATGTCGAGCTGATCGGCGCGATCGCGCTGGATCGCCTTGCCGAACACGCCGAAGCCCGCATTGTTGACGACATATTCCACTTCGACGCCGGCCGCCGTCAGTGCGTCGGCAATCTTGTCACCCGCACCCGTTTGGGTGAGATCGCAGGGAATCACGATCGGCGCCGCACCGCCTGCCGCGGTGATTTCAGCCGCCAATGCCGTCAGCCGGTCCGCGCGCCGCGCCACCAGCGCCACACGATGACCCCTGGAAGCAAACACGCGCGCCAGTTCGGCGCCTATGCCCGCCGATGCACCGGTAATCAGCGCCACACGCTCAGTCACGATCGAATACTCTTAAATGAATTACGGAAATGCCGCCCTGCGGCAGAACGAGAGCATAGGCTTGTGGTGCGACGCAAGCCACCCCGCAAGCATATCGCCATGCAAAGGCACGCGCTCGCTGAATCGAAGTCCAGTATTTTCAGGTCTATCGCACGCCGGGATCGCGGGCCGCGCTCCACATTAAAGTTTCGTCATCTGCGGCTAGGCACAGCCCTTACGTTGTCGCGTCGGCCGCCTTCGAAGCGCCCGCGAGGGGCTTGCCTTGAGACTTGCCTTCAGAATTTCCTTGCCGCTCCGCGACACGGTGCTTGAGATCGATCCGGTCGCGCGACGAGACGCCCAGGAGATCTGCGGCGCGCCAGAGCACGTTATCCTCGAACTCGGTGACGTCACCGTCGGCATAGACCATTTCCCACATCATCTCGACGATGCGGAGCCGCCCCTCCTCATTCACCGACCGCATGATGACGCTGGTGAAATGGTAGAGATCGACCGCGTCGCCTTCGACCCGCGTCGCCGAGGCAATCAATCGGTCCGCGGTGCCGGGATCGAGCTCAAAGCGGCTTTCGATCAGGCTGTGCAACTTGCGCTTCTCCAGCGCCGTCGGCTCGCCGTCGAGCGAGACGACATGAACCAGCAGCGCCGTCGCCGCCAGAAGATACCCGGTATCATCGAACGCCCGATCCCGATCCGCATCGGGAGAGACAATGTCGGCGATGAATTGGCGAAGTCCGTCGAGCATCGACACCTCTATGGAACGAAGATTGATAGCGGTTATATGGCGTGGAAAATCAGGCCGCGCAATGCGCGGGGGCTGCCGGGGAAGCATTACGTTTAGGCAATCTGGATATGACGTCGTCATTCCGGGATGGTCCGAAGGACCAGACCCGGAATCTCGAGATTCCGGGTTCGATGCGTTGCATCGCCCCGGAATGACGGACTCACCTCACGGTATTTCGTACACCACGATCTTGTCGGCGATGCCGCGTAGCGCCGCCTGTTTCTGGATCGGCTTGATCGCTTCCCTCTCGAGGATGCCGGCAACCGCAGGCGACTCGATCACCGGACCGGTGATGTGCATCTCCTGCGAGGTCGACAGGCTCTGCACACGGGCGGCGATATTCACGGTCTGGCCGAAATAGTCCTGCCGCTCGTTGAGCATGACGGCAAGACACGGGCCCTCGTGAATGCCGATCTTGACGACGAGGTCCTCGGTGCCGCGCGCAGCATTGAGGGCGTCCATCGCGGAGCGCATGCGCAAGCCCGCAACGATCGCATGTTCGGGCTTGATGAACGTCGCCATCACGGCATCGCCAATCGTTTTGACGACGGCGCCCTTTTCCGACGAGATGATTTCCAGCAGCGCGTGGAAATGCGCGCGCACCAGGTCGAACGCGGCGAGATCGCCGACCCGCTCGTACAAGGCGGTGGATCCTTTCAGATCGGTGAACAGGAAGGTCAGCGACGTGATCTTGAGGCGTTGATCGACGCTGAGATTGTCGGCCTTGAACACGTCGCGGAAGGTCTGGTTCGACAGCATCCGCTTGGCCGTGAGAAACGGCTTCCGCTTGCCGATCAGGTGATGCATCACATCACCCGCGATAAAGACCGTAGGCAACGTCCGCACATCGGCCTGATTGTCGAGCGACAATCGCAGCGGTCCCGGACGCATGGTCCTGGTTCCGCCTGTCGGCGTCGGGGTCTTGTTGTAGACCAGCGACAGCTGCTGGCGTTCCTTGGTCGGCTCGCCCTGAACGTCGATGAACTCAGCCGAATGTGTCACCGGTTCGAACACGATGATGAATTCTTTCGGCAATTGCAGCGACAGCACCGCCTTCTCGCCCGCCGGCAGTTCGAGCGTATCCAGCGTCACTTCGTCGGCCAGCGTCGCGACATCAGCCTCATCGAAATCGATGCCCGAACTCCAGAATATCTGCTTGTAGTATTCCCAGACTGGCAGCGTATTGGGATCGTGCGCGGCGATCCGCCTGACCCGGGGGCTGACGGTAAAGGCCACCTCGACCTGCTCGTCGACCGAGGCCTCGTAACCGCAGGCGCAAAGACCGCAATGGTAGTCGTCCGGACTGAGCGATTTCAGCGTGCTGTGGGCGCCGAGCACGCCGCCGCAACCGGGGCACAACACGTTCCAGGTCAGGTCGAACAATCCAAGCCGCGACGCGTGCAGAAAGCCCGAAATCACCCGCTCTTCGTCAAGCCCGCTCCGCTTCGCAAAATCCAGCACGTTGATGCGGTTGAGCTCATGATCCTGGCCGTTCTCGACCGCAAGCCGGATCGCATCGGCCACCGCGGGATCGGCGGTCTGATTGAGCATGGAAAATTGCGCTTTGACGTCACTCATGATCGCAACCTAGAGCAGATTGGGTGGGCCTCCAAGCGAGGCGTTGAGCCATGCCGCATCACCGCGGCACGATGGCAAACAGCGGTGAGCGGTCCGGCTGGGTCGTCACCACGCCGACCGGCATCACCGGCGCCTTGTCGACCATGCCGACACGGAACGCGCCGATCATCTTGGCCAGCGCCAGCACCGCCTCGACCAGCGCGAAATGCGCGCCGATGCAGACGCGCGCGCCGACGCCGAAGGGCAGATAGGCGAAGCGATCGGGCGGCGTCCCCGTCATGAACCGCGAGGGCACAAACGCGTTCGGATCACGCCAGAGCTTTTCGTGCCGGTGCAGCAGCCACGGCGCGATCAGCACGACGTCGTTTTTCTTCACCGGCATGCCGCCGATCGTATCGGGCCCGGCTGCCGCGCGTATGATCAGGAAAGCGGGCGGGTAAAGCCGCATGGTCTCGTCGACCACCGCGCGGGTGAATTTCAACCGCTCGATCTCAAGCTCGCCATTGACGCTCGCGCCCTGCACCTCGGCCGCAACTTGTTCCTGGGTCGTGGGGTCGAGTGCCAGAAGATAGAGCGACCAGAACAGCGCGGTGGCAGTCGTCTCGTGGCCGGCGAGAATCATGGTCGCGACTTCATCGCCGAGCTGTTCGTCGGTGAAGGCCTCGCCGGTTTCGGGATCGCGCGCCGCGCCCATCAGGTCGAACAGATCGCTCGGCGGGGCGCCTTCGGTCTTGCCGGCGGCGCGGCGCTCGGCCATCAGCATGCCGACAAAGGCCGTCCAGCGCTTGCGGAAGCGGGCGCGCGCGAAATCCTGCGGGCTTGGCCAGCGCGGCGGCAGCAGCATGTCGAGAAAATGCGGCGATGCCAGCCGCTCGCCATACTCCGTCACGAAATTGCGCAAGGCGGCGCCGTGGCGGTCCATACCGAACGAAAACATCGTGCGTCCGGCAATCTCGAGCGTCATCCGCTGCATCGCTTCGCGCAAATCGACCGGCGCATTGCTGGCGGCCCTGAGCTTGGCGATGGTCTGATCGGTTGCCGACAGCATGTGCGGAACCAGCGTCGTCACCGCGCGCGGCGTGAAGGCCGGCGACAGCGTTCGGCGCTGATGTTTCCAGGCGCGTCCCTCGGCGGTCAACAATCCGTCGCCGACCAGCGGCCGCAGCACCCGGAAGCTGGCCGGCGTGCGCGTATAATTCTCGTAATTGTCGACCAGGACATGCCGGATGGCGTCCGGCGTGTTGAGAATGAAAGTGCTGCGCCTGAAGAAACGGCCGCGGACGATGTCCTCTTCATAGGCCCGCTGGCCCCAGCTGCCGATCACGTTCTCGCGGATCGCCTTGATCCGCCGCAGCATCGTCATGTCGTCGGGCGCACGCGGCGGGCTCGGTGGCACCAGCGGCCGCGCGAGCGGCATGTCGTAGGCTTCGGCAATGCTCATAGGCGCCACTTTCGTAGCCCGGATGAGCGAAGCGATATCCGGGATGGTGCCAAAGCCCCGCATATCGCTGCGCTCATGCGGGCCAAAATCTATCCAAGATCTATCTATGTCTCCGATCCCGGCATGACAAAGGCGCCGGCACCGGTAATAGTCGAGAAAACAGCTAATAAGTCAGCTCAGCTACCGCAATCCGGTTTTCCGCTGCCGGCCAGGCCCGCGCCACAATTCGCTCCTGGTTGAACAGCGCCACCACGGCGCGGCCAGCCTCCTCGGCCGGAAGCCGCAAGGTGGTGACCGAATCGGTCGGCACGCCCGGTTTCACGTCCTTGGGCTCCTTGCCGTCGAACAGCACCACGTCGCGCGGCAGGCCGAAATAGCCCCGCGGCCGCGACATCAGCACGACAGCGCCGGCACCGGAATCGGCAGACCCGAGCGGCCGGGCGGCCCGCAAATGCAGGATGTCGGAGGAGCGCGGGAATGGCGAGCGGTAAAAATGCGTCGTGGTCGCGTGCGGCGAGGTCAGCACGATTTCGAGATACCAGCTGGGGTCGACCTGCGCCGGACCCCAGCGGCCATCGGCGCCGGTCTGCGAAGAATGAATCGGCCCGCCATTGCGTTCGCCGGTCTCGGCGGAGACGCGATAGACATCGACCGATGCGCCGGACACCGGACGGTTGGTCTGAACGCCGGTCGGCGTGCCCGTCACCAGCCCGCTCAGCTTGACCTGCGCTTCCGGCACGATGTCGAGACGCGACGGTTCGCGGCCGGCAATGAATTTGTAGATCTCGCGGAACGCGCGCGGATGGTACGCGGTCTCGCGATGATCGATTGCCCCGAGCGCCAGATTGGTTGCACCCTTCAGCGCCGGACCTTCTGTGGTCACGCCGGTTGGCGTGCCCGGCTTGCCGACGAAGCGGCCGTCGGCTTGCGCGAATTTGTCGATGCCGTCGCTGCGCAGCGTCAGAAACGCCGTGCCCGCCGTGACTTCGTTTTCGCCCTCGTTCAGGCCGCGCAGAAAGGGCCCGCGGCCGTTGAACTCGCCGCCGAGGCCGTCGTCCCAGTCATAGACGCCGTGGTTGGGAACGCCGCACAGCACGGCATGGCTGACATCGCCGCCGCCGCCGTTCTTGACATAATTGCGGATCGAATTGCCGCCGCGCGAATTGCCGACCAGCGCGACGCGCGGCGCACCGGTGCGACGCTTCAGTTCCTTGATGGCCTCGGCGAGTTCGCGGCGCTGGTCTTCGGTCGACGAACGGTTCGGCTGCTCCACCTTGTCGTCGCTGCGCGCCAGGGGATCGGTGAAATTGATCGCGAACATCCGCTCGTGCGGCACGCCGTTCGACTCCATCCGCCACAGCGTGGTGATCCAGAGCGCCGCATGATCGCCATTGCCATGCACGAACAGGATCGGCGGAATCTCGGCGGCGGCAGGCACAGCCGGCGCAGCCTGTGCCAACACCTGAAATCCGAAGGGGCCGCCCAGCAAGGATAGCGCGCCGGCGCTTTTCAGGATCGATCGCCGCGATAGGCTCATTTTGTGACCTTCCGTTACTTTTCAGTACTTTAGCTGTGTCCTAGCACCACCGAGGGCGGTGTAACTACTGGACAGGGCAGGGTTTTCGCAGGCATCACTTTAAAATCAAATGGAATCAAACCGGTGACAGGGGACAGGCGGAACGGACCATGACCGACCAGGCGAAGCGCTCGCGTTTTGCCGCCGACAGCATCGCAGCGCCGCTGCGGCACGCGGTGTTCCGGCGGATCTGGCTCGCCAGCCTGGTGTCCAACCTCGGCCTGTTGATCCAGGGCGTCGGCGCGGCCTGGGCGATGACGCAGATGACGTCCTCGGCCGACAAGGTCGCATTGGTGCAAACCGCCCTGATGCTCCCCATCATGCTGATCTCGATGCCGGCCGGCGCCATCGCCGACATGCACGACCGGCGCGTCGTGGCGCTGGTCTCGCTGTCGATCGCACTGGTCGGCGCCACCGCGCTGACCGTGCTGGCGTGGTTCAACCTCGTCACCCCGAATGTGCTGCTGGCGCTGTGCTTCATCGTCGGCTGCGGGATGGCGTTGTTCGGGCCGGCCTGGCAGGCCTCGGTCAGCGAGCAGGTGCCGGCGGAAACGCTGCCGCAGGCCGTCGCGCTCAACGGCATCAGCTATAACATCGCGCGAAGCTTTGGACCGGCGGTCGGCGGCATCGTGGTCGCGACCGCGGGTGCGGTCGCAGCGTTCGCGGTCAACGCGGTGCTCTATCTGCCGCTGATGGTCGTGCTGTTTCTGTGGAACCGCACCCACGAGCCGTCGCGCCTGCCGCGCGAGCGCCTCAACCGCGCGATGGTCTCCGGCGTGCGCTATATCGCCAACTCGCCGTCGATCCGCATCGTGCTGATACGAACATTGGTCACCGGACTGATCGGCGGTTCGGTCTCTGCGCTGATGCCGCTGGTGGCGCGCGATCTGCTGCATGGCGGCGCGCAAACCTACGGCATCATGTTGGGCGCCTTCGGCATGGGCGCCGTTATCGGGGCGCTCAACATCACCGAAGTGCGCAAGCGGCTGAGCGGCGAAGCCGCGGTGCGCGCCTGCGCGATATCGATGGCCGGCGCGATTGCCGCGGTGGCGTTCAGCAAGAACGCGGCGCTGACCGCAGCGGCCCTCGTGCTTGCCGGCGGCGTGTGGATGCTGGCCGTCGCGCTGTTCAACATCGGCGTGCAGCTGTCGGCGCCGCGCTGGGTCGCGGGCCGCTCGCTGGCGGCATTCCAGGCCGCGATCGCCGGCGGCATCGCGGTCGGAAGTTGGGGCTGGGGCCATCTGACGGACTACGCCGGCGTCGAGGCCGCATTGCTGGTCTCCGCAGGCCTGATGCTGGTTTCGCCAATCCTCGGCATCTGGCTGCGCATGCCGCCGGTCGGCGCGCGCAACGAGGCTGCCACCGAGGTGCTGGCCGATCCCGAAGTGCGGCTGTCACTGACCGGACGCAGCGGACCGCTGGTGGTCGAGATCGAATATCGCGTGGCGCAGGACAACGCCCGGCTGTTCCACAATGTGATGCAGGAAGTGCAGCTGAGCCGCCAGCGCAACGGCGCCTATGGCTGGTCGATCGCGCGCGACATCGCCGATCCCGAATTGTGGACCGAACGCTATCACTGCCCGACCTGGCTGGATTATCTGCGCCAGCGCAACCGCGCGACGCAATCCGAACGCGCGTTGCACCAGCGCGCGATCGACTTCCACCTCGGACCCGAGCCGATCCGCGTGCGCCGCATGCTGGAGCGGCCGTTCGGATCGGTGCGCTGGAAGGAAGATACGCCCGACCGCGCCGCCAACGAGGTCTTGCCGGTCGCGACCGTGGCGGGGAGTAGTACGTAGATATCTCAGCTGTCATTCCGGGGCGATGCGCAGCATCGAACCTCAGATGCGCAATTGCGCATCGGGGAATCTCGAGATTCCGGGTCTGCGCTTCGCGCATCCCGGAATGACGGAGATAAAGATTAATTACCGCCCGTGGCTGGCCAGCGTTTGCTGACAGCCCTTGCTGATACGGGCGCGGTTCTGCTGCAGGCATGCCAGCACGACCATGTCGCCGTCATTCATCTGGGCGCGGCAGAAGCGCGAGACGTCGCGGGCGCAGGCGTCATGGCCCGGCTGCTGCTGCGCCGAAGCCGTCGACGTCATGAGAACCAACGGAATAATGAAAAGAAATCTGGTCATCTTAGTTGCCTTCACACACAGCAATAAACGATCCCCGCCTTCTATCGCGTTTTCAGGCGAAAGCCAGCCCGGACCTGGTCCGGCCAAAAACGGTTTGGCGCGGGAAATCGGCGGCCGGCGAACGCAAAAAACGCCTGCGTCGCATCGACGCAAGCGCTTTTCTAGAGAGCCGAGGCGGAATGGGATTATTGCGCGGCGACCTTGCTGGACTTCTGCGCGGCGAAATCGCGGTCCATCACAGCGCGGCAACCGCCGGAGAGGTTGGCGCGATTCTTGACCATGCAGGCGGTGATCTTCGGAATGTTCGGGATTTCGGAGCTGCAGAGGCGGAAGGCATCGCCTGTACACTGCGAGCGCGCCTCTTCGCTGAAGGCATAGCCAGCGGTCGAGGTAACAGCGGAAAGCGAGGCGGCAACGGCCAGCGCAATGCTGACGTTGCGAACGGTGGTGAAGAAAGCGGTCATTTTCGGCTCCCATTGGCGCCGCGGATGCGGGGCCCGTTGTTGATGACCGACCGTGCACTCCGCCCACCATTCCCGCTGTGACGTTCATCACACAGAGATAAGCCCCTAATTTTCCTGAACTCCCGGCGCCGTGTTGGGGAGGCGTTAAGACCTTATTGGCATTAATGGCCCGTTGCGTTGTGTCCCTTGCGTTATGTGGAAAGTGTAGCGATGCGTAATGCGTTAGGCCTGATGCTGGCCACTGTTGTTTCGGCGGCTGTGATCGCCGGTGTTTGGTTCTGGACCTCCTCGCCGCGTGCTGATGCGGCCCCTCAAACTGTCGCCGCCCGCAAGGCCGAGCCGTTGCCGGCCGCCGCCAAGCCGAAGGATGACGTCGAGGTAACGGCGTCGCTCACCAAGCCGGCCCCGCCGCCCGCACCTGCAGCGCCGGTGGCCGCAAAACCGGTTTGCGCCAATCCCGATGCGCTCGGCGTCAGCCGCACGGTCATTATCGACACCACGGGCGGACCGGGCTTCGGCTTCCTGCAATACAAGCAATTCGACTTCCTGACCGAGAAGGAGGTCGTGCTGACCTTCGACGACGGTCCGTGGCCGACCACACCTGCAGTGCTGAAGGCGCTGGCGGACGAATGCACCAAGGCGGTGTTCTTCCCGGTCGGCAAGCACACCACCTATCACCCGGAAATCCTCCGCCAGGTTTACGTAGCCGGGCACACCGTCGGCTCGCACACCTGGTCGCACGCGCATCTCGACAGCAAGAAGATGACGGAAGCGCAGGCCAAGGAAGAGATCGAGAAGGGCTTCAGCGCCGTGAAGATGGCGATCGGCGCTGCACCCGCGCCGTTCTTCCGCTTCCCCGGGCTCGGACACACCCAACCCACGCTGACCTATCTCGGCACGCGAAACATCTCGATGTTCTCGGTCGACGTCGATTCCAACGACTTCAAATCGAGCGGTCCCGATCAGGTGATCCAGAACGTCATGACCAAGCTCGACAAGCAGGGCAAGGGCGTCATCCTGATGCACGATCTGCAGAAGCACACGGCGACCGCCTTGCCGACGCTGCTGCGCCGCCTCAAGGCCGGTGGCTACAAGGTCGTGCTGATGAAGGCCAAGGTGCAGATCGAGACGATGGCCGAGTATGACGCGATGCTGGTCAAGGACCTCAAGGTCCCGACCGTCGCCAGCCGCCCGATCGCCAGCGTGGTGCAGACGGCTCAGGACTAAGGCGATAGCGGCAGCGCCGCCAACGCAATCATCCCAAGCAGCAACGCGCCCCCGGATTGATCCGGGGGCGCGTCTTCTTTTCCAAGGTTACCAGTAGATGCCGTGCCGACGCAGTTCGTTGATGATGCGCGCTTCGTTCCAGTAACGCTTCTTCCGGGGCTTATCGTAGCGCGGACCTTCGTCATACGGCCGACGCGAGTCGGTGTATCGGGGTTCGTCCTTGTATTTCGGCTCATCCCGATATCGCGGTTCGTCTTTAAACCGTGGTTCGTCCTTGTATCGCGGCTCGTCCCTGGTGCGTTCGGGCTTGGGTTCGACGATCGCCGGACGCTCGACATATTTCGGAGCCTCGGTCTTCGGCGCGTCCGCCTTTGGCGCTTCGGCTGCTTGCGGGACTTCCGCCACGCGCGGGGCTTCGGCGGTCTGCGAAATTGTGTTTGCCTTGGCGGCAGGTGCCGGCGCGGTCGTCTGCAGGCCGCTTCCGGCCAGCGAGAGGCTCCGGTTATCCCCTCCTTGCGCGGTGGCAGATGCCAAAACGAACCCTGCGATCAGAATGATTTTGCGCATGATGTGTCTCCCGTTTTTGGTGGCGGGAAAACTAGGCAAGGACCGCGGATCGTTATGTGAGATAGGTCACGCAAGGGCGTGCGACGTGCGGGGTGACAGCATTCGAACCAGTGAGCCCGCAAAACACTACCGGGGCCGTGCTGCGTCGTCGGCCAGTTCCAGGGGATCTTGAGCGGCCTCAAAACGGGGAATGAGGTCGGCGGGAAGTGCAACCAGCTTGGCTGCACGGTTGGCGGACGATCCAAACACGGTGGCTGCCGCGACGTGCTTTGCGAGTTGCGTATAGTCGTTCCAAATCAAATAGAACATCAGCGGTGGCTGCTCTCCATTATCAAGCAATTGGCTGGCACGTTCGCCGGCTCCCTCGGTTAGCCACCATTGGTGCGCCAACGTGACTATCCTTCGAAAATTACGAATCGTGCCGGACTGCTTGCTGGGGTGAACGCCGGACAACTGTGCGCAATGTGTCAACCAATTGAGGCCGGCCAAAATAGCAATCGCAAAATCGGTCGTCGCAGTTCCGGTGAAATCGATCACGGTCTCGTCGTGAGGGCGCTGAAACAAGTAAGCGTTCATCATCTCGATCTGGCGGTCCGCACCGGTCAGCAACTCGAATTGCGGGCTTGGCACCATCGTGACATATCGCATCGCTTCGAGCCGGGTGTGATCCCAAACCGAGCCGATGTCGCCATCCAGATCCGAAAGCGCACGCTTGCAGGCCGGATAGATCAGTTTGCCGTTATCGGCATCATCGAGGTATCGCGGAACGCGGCGGCGTATTTCTTCAAGGATCGCGTGCGATCCACCGACGCGTTCCTGGTCGGCGGACTTCGTCGAAGGCTTTTTCGATTTCCACCAGTCAAACACTGCCTTGCCCTCTGGCCAGGCGAAGAAATCAGGAGCAAAGCCAGATAATAGCAACCGCCATTGGCAAGCCCAAGACCAGGGCAACGGCAATTGTCGATGTGAATGCGGAAAGCAAATTTACCCCCAGTTGCACCTTGCCCGGTTCAGACATGGCTCTACTCCACGGTTCGGAATGGCAAAAAGCCGTCACCGGGACAGCGGAGACGGCTTCTCGCCGCACACTCGTTTCCAGAAGGGACGGACGAAGGGTGCGCCGACATGGTTAATGGAGGGTTAACGGCGCAGCATAGGCAGGGGAAATGCTGCCGCGGCGATTGCTTGCGCCCTACTCAGTCTTGGTTTCAACGAAATACTGGTGCCGCAAACAGGACTCGAACCTGTGACCCCGTCATTACGAATGACGTGCTCTACCAACTGAGCTATTGCGGCGGACCAGACGCAGCGTTCGGCAACTGGGCCGAAAACGCGTGCCACCTGATATCGGGCAGCGCCCGCCTTGGCAAGAAAAACGCTTGCCCCCGCGCCTACTCCCCGCCCCAGCGTGACAAAAATCCCCGCCAGCCGCCGGCCTGGGCCTTGGGCGGGCCGATTTGCTGGGCGAATTCGTCCGGAGGGCCGTCTTCGTCGATTCCCGGATCGTCCGGCGCCCGGACGATGGGAATCACGGCCGGAATCGGCGCCGGAACCGCCTTCGGAATGTCCTGGCGGGCGCGAAACAGCGGCGCGGCAACGGCAGGCGCCGGTTGGGCGGGCGACGGCGCCGGTGCGGGTGACGGCTCAGGCTCCGCGGCAGGGGCCGGTTCCGGTTCGACGCTGGCGGCCGGCGGCGCGTTGTCCTGGGCAGCCGCAGCTGCGGGCGCGGCAACAGGCTCCGGCGCGACGGGCGCTACCGGTTCCGCCGGCTCGCTTTCGACCGGGGCTGCAGCCGGCGGCTCGAGCACGACCGCGCGGCGCGGCGTCGCCAGCATCGCCTCTTCGAACGGCGAGGATTCGATGGCAGGGCCCTTGTCGGACGGCAAGGCCGCGACCGGCGTCTGCCACTGGAAGGCGTCGAGGCGGCCGGTGACCGGCGAGACCGGCCGCCAGCGATCGCTGACATAGCCATCCGCGGTCCAGGCCGGATCGTGCAGCGCGCGCACCGCGCGCAAGGTCCACGCCCGCGCCCGGCCGCTGTCGCCGTGTTCGGTGCGCTCGATCTCCGCCATCAGCAGCGCCACCCGCTGCGTCGGCGCTGTGATGAACGGCGCCAGCGCTTCGCGCGCTTTCGTGAATTCGGAGGCGTCGATCGCGGCGCGCGCGATCGCAAGCGCGCCCTCGATATGGCCGGGCGCTTTCGCCGCCAGCGTTTCGACGCGCACCAGCCGCTGGCGCGCGGAATCGCCGAGCTTCACATGGGCATAGGCGTCGGCCAGATCAGGATGCGGCTGCGCCAGCCACGCGGTTTCGACCAGACGCATCGAACGCCGCACCTGATGCGCCTCGCTTTCGAATTTGCTCGCGAGCACCGCGGCCGGCACCAGCGTCGGCGCCAGCTTGACCGCCTCCATCACGCTCTGACGCGCGAGGTCGCGATCGACCTTCTCCAGTTCAAGCGCGCGCGCCGTCAGCAACACGCCGCGGTGACGACGATAGGTCGCCTTGTCGATCAGTCCCGAGGATTGATTGTTGTCGAGAATGCGGAGCGCGCCGGTCCAGTCGCTCTTGGCGCAGCAGAACCCGAGCACGGCATGCGACGCCCATGACGATGACGGCGACAGTTTCAGCGCTTCCTCGGCGACCATCACCGCCGCGACCGGATCATCCGCGCGCTGCGCCTCGATGAACAGGCCGCGCAGGCCGAGTAGCCGCGTATCCTCGCGCTCGGCCATGGCGTGGAAGGCGCGCTGCGCGCCTTCGCGATCGCCATCGAGCTGCGCCGATTGCGCTTCCAGCAGCAGCGCCAGCGGATCCTGCGCCGCATGGCGCCGCGCGACTTCGGCATGCGCGCGGGCGGCGGTGGAATCGCCGTGACCGATCGCGAGCAATCCCTGCGTGATCGCATGCCGGCCGCGGGCGTGGCGCTTCTCGCGCCGGTTGCGACGCAGGCGCGCCGGCGTGCGCCACAATCCGCGCAGGATCGCCCACAGCATGACAGCCGCAACGATGACGATGCCGAGCCCCGCCACGAACCTCGGCAACGTGGTCGATATTTTCAGATTGCCCGACAACAGCACGACATCGCCGGGCTGCTCGGCTACCCACGACGCGCCGGCCGCACCAAGCGCGATCAACAGCAGAAACAGAATGATCCGGACCATCGGATTCCTTATTGCGCCGGTTTGGCGAGCACGGCCATGGCGTCGGCCGCAAATTGACGGGAGGCGGCCAGCGCGGCATCGCGCGCATCGGCCTTGTCGAGCCAGGCTTGCGCCGGGGCGCGATCGGCCGGCGCCAGCGTTTTCAATTCGCGCCGCGCTTCATTGGCATCGTTGCGCAACGCCGCCGCGGTCGCCCGCGCCACCACCGCGCCGCGATCACTGCCGGCGGTATCGGTGCGTTCGATGCGGACCAGTTTGGCGGCGCCGGCCTGCAACCGCTCGACGATGCCCGAACCGGTCGTGGCGGTGTCCTGCGGCACCGCCGGCGACAATTTCGGCACCAGCGTCAGCAATTCGCCCGAGAGCTTGCTGGCGTTCGGCACGCCAGTGGCCGCGAACGGCTCGAGCGGCTTCAGCGCGTCGGCGTTGGGCGCCAGTGCCTTCGCCGTGGTCAGCGCCGCGGGATAGGGATCGCCGGTTCGGACGAGAACATCGAGCAGGGCCGCCGCCACCACCCGGCGCAGCGGCTGATCGTCGGCAGGTTTCGGATCGACCGGCTTTTCGGCGATCTTGCTGCCCTGCTGCGCGATCTCCGCAGCCTGCGCCCGTACGGCGTTTTCGATCTTCGCGATCTGTTCGTTGATCCCGGAGAGATCAGGTGCGGCTGCGGGAGGACCGTCGGCGCGCGGCGCGGATTTCACCTCGTTAAGCGCGGAAGCAAGTTTTTCGTTTTGCGTGCGCGCGGTTGTGAGTTCGCCGCGCAGCGCGGTGAGTGATTTTTCCAGCGTATCAATCCGCGCCAGGGAAGCGGGATCGGCCACCGGCGCGGCGGGCTTGCTGGTTTTGGTTTCGAGGCCCGCGATACGCCCAGTGAGATTGTCGATCGCGGCATTGAGTTGCGGGGCGGGAGGCGCTGCCGCCGGCTGAACGGCGGGCCAGCCCAGCATCCAGCCGACGCCGATCACGAGCGCGGCCGCCACCGCGCCGGAGACGGGTGCAACGATCCAGGGCGAGACCGGTGCCGGCGCGGGCACCGGTTGCGGCGCCGGTTCCGCCGCAGCCGCCGCGGTTGCAGTCTCGGTGTCGGCCGCCGCAGCCTCAGACGCAGCGGTCTCGGGCGCCGCGTTATCCGCGCTCGTTGCATCGTCTGCTTTCGCGGTCTCGCTGGTCACTTCGGTCGCCTCGAGATCGATCGTCGGCGGCTCGCGCTTAGGCCGCTCCGATTCGGGCAGTGATCCCTGATTTTCGGGCCTGTCGTCGACCATCGCAGCGGTTCCCTTAGCGTGAGTTGCCCTGAACCTATCAGAATCGGGCGGGGTTAGGCCAATCGGGTCCGCAAAGCACGGCTCAAAGCCTCGAACAAGGCATTTTCGTCGGCCTGGGCGGCCGCCGTGACCTGCGTCGCGCCGGCATCGCGCAAGACGGCGGCAACGGCAGCGGAAATGCAGCATTGTGGCAGCGCCAGCGCCGATATTTCGACGCCGCCCGACCGCGCCGCGTTCAAAAAGGCGCGCGCGCTGCGGCGTGAATAGTGCAACACCGCCTCGACCTGGTTCGCCACGAAAGCGTCACATATTTCCTGCGGCAGGCTGGACGCCGGAATCATCCGGTAGGTCGTGTGCGTCACGACGGTAAACCCCTTCTCGCCCAATTCGCCCGCGAGATCGCGCGCGAGATCGGCGCCGGCCAGATAGAGCAGCGTGCTGGCTTTCTTGAGTTGCTTCGATTTCACAGCTCCCAGCACCAGATCGCGCAGCGCACCGGCGTCGCCCCTGGCCGCAATCACCTCGCTGAAACCAGCGTCGCGGGCAGCCGAGGCGGTGTGTTCGCCGACCGCGAACAGCGGCAATTTCAACAGCCGGCTATCGGCCAGATGCGGCGCGATGGCGCGCAGCGCATTGGCTGACGTGACGATGATGGCGCCGTAACGGGCAACGGCATCGTCATGGAACGGCACCGCCTCAAATCGCAGCATCGGCGCCCGGAGCACTTCAAACCCCCTGGCGCGAAGGGCTGTGGCGGTGGCCTCATCGTCCGGATGCGGGCGCGTGACGAGAACGGCCATGCCTCAGATCTCCAAAAATGTCTTGGCGCAACCCTTGGCGCAAGAAAAAGCCTTGGCGCAAAGATTTCGGCTTTAGCCGGCGATTGCACCTAGAGACCTCGTAATGCTACCGGGTTACGGAAGCGTTGTTTTGACCTGACGCGCAAGGGATCAAATTGGATAACGACACGCCGATGCTGGTGCTGGGTATCGAGACCACCTGCGACGAGACCGCGGCGGCGGTGATCGAGCGGGCGAGCGACGGCAGCGGCCGGATCCTGTCCAATATCGTGCGCTCGCAGACCGAGGAGCACGCCCGCTTCGGCGGCGTGGTGCCGGAAATCGCGGCGCGCGCCCATGTCGATCTGCTCGACGGCATTGTCGATAGCGCGATGAAAGAGGCCGGAATCGGCTACACGCAATTGTCGGCGGTCGCGGCCGCCGCGGGGCCCGGCCTGATCGGCGGGGTGATCGTCGGCCTCACCACCGCAAAGGCGATCGCGATGGTGCACGACACGCCGCTGATCGCGGTCAACCATCTCGAGGCCCACGCGCTGACGCCGCGGCTGACTTGCGCGCTGGCGTTTCCCTATTGCCTGTTCCTTGCCTCGGGCGGTCACACCCAGATCGTCGCGGTGGTCGGCGTCGGCAAATATGTCCGGCTCGGCACCACCGTCGACGACGCCATGGGCGAAGCCTTCGACAAGGTCGCAAAGATGCTGTCGCTGCCCTATCCCGGCGGGCCAGAGGTAGAGCGCGCGGCCGCCGGCGGCGATCCAAAGCGATTTGCGTTTCCGCGCCCGATGCTCGGGCGGCCGGATGCGAATTTCTCGCTGTCGGGACTGAAGACCGCCGTGCGCAACGAAGCCAGCCGGATGATGCCGTTGGAGCCGCAGGATGTCAGCGATCTCTGCGCCAGTTTCCAGGCCGCGGTGCTGGAATCCACCGCCGATCGATTGAGCGTCGGCCTGCGGCTGTTCCACGAGCAGTTCGGTCCACCGCGCGCCCTGGTCGCGGCCGGCGGCGTCGCCGCCAATCACGCGATCCGCGACGCCCTGCAGGATGTGGCGGCGAAAGCGCAGACCACGCTGATCATTCCGCCGCCGGCGCTCTGCACCGATAACGGCGCGATGATCGCCTGGGCCGGCGCCGAGCGGATGGCGCTCGGGCTGACCGATACGATGGATGCGCCGCCGCGCGCGCGCTGGCTGCTCGATGCCAATGCCGCCGCACCGGCGGGCTACGCCAACACCAGGGCGGGATTTTAAAGATGCCGTCTGAGAACACCGTCGCGGTGATCGGCGCTGGCGCCTGGGGCACGGCGCTTGCGGCCGTCGCGGCGCGCGCGGGCCGCGATGTCATCCTCTATGCACGCAACGCCGAAAACGCCGCGCAAATGAAGATGGCGCATGCCAATCCGCGGCTGCCGGGCATGCGCCTGGACCAGCGCATCGAAATTACCAACCGCATCGCGGCCGCGGCCGGCGCCCACATTATCCTGATCGCAACGCCCGCGCAGAATTTGCGTGAAGCGGCCCTGGCGCTGGCCCCGCATCTGAAGAAGGCGACGCCGGTTATCGCCACCGCCAAGGGCATCGAGCGCGGCACGCATAAATTCATGACCGAAGTGATCGCGGAAGCCGCCCCCGACGCGATACCTGCGATCCTGTCGGGACCGAGCTTCGCCGACGATGTGGCGCGCGGACTTCCGACCGCCGTGACGCTGGCGGCAAAGGACGAAGCACTGGCAAGCGCGCTGGTGCAGGCGCTCGGCTCATCCACCTTCCGGCCCTATCACACCACGGATATCCGCGGCGTCGAGATCGGCGGGGCGGCGAAGAACGTGCTGGCAATCGCGGCCGGCATCGTTGAAGGACGCAAGCTCGGCGCCTCGGCGCTGGCTGCCTTGACCACGCGCGGCTTCAGCGAACTGGCACGGCTCGGTCGCGCCTGCGGCGCGCGCGCCGAAACCCTGGCGGGGCTTTCCGGATTGGGCGATCTGATCCTGAGCTGCTCCAGCCTGCAATCGCGCAATTTCGCGCTCGGCATCGCGCTCGGACGCGGCGAGCAACCGGCGCGCGACAAGCTTGCGGAGGGCGCATTCACCGCGCCCGTGCTGATCGAGCTGGCGGCTTCGCAAAATGTCGACATGCCGGTATCAAATGCGGTCGCGGCGATCCTGGCCGGCAAGGTGACGATCGATGCCGCGATCGAAGGCCTGCTGACGCGGCCGTTCAAGGCGGAGGAATAGATGGCGTACTGGCTGGTGAAGTCCGAGCCCTCGGTGTGGTCGTGGGATATGCAGGTTGCGAAAGGCGCCAAGGGCGAAGCCTGGACCGGCGTGCGCAATTTCACCGCGCGGCAGAATCTCGTGGCGATGAAAAAAGGCGACCGGGCCTTCTTCTACCACTCCAACGAGGGCAAGGAGATCGTCGGCATCGCGGAGATTATCAAGGAAGCCTATCCCGATCCGACCGACAAGACCGGAAAGTTCGTCTGCGTCGACATCAAGGCCGACAAGCCGCTGAAGACCCCGGTGACGATGGCCGCGATCAAGGCCGACAAGAAACTCGCCGCGATGGCGCTGGTGAAATATTCGCGGCTGTCGGTCCAGCCGGTCACCGCGGACGAATGGAAGATGGTCTGCAAGATGGGCGGATTGTAGGGCCTCGCGTTTGCCGCACAGCGTGGCGGTCAGCGCGTTCACGCCGGTCTTCGACGCGCCAGCGGCGGTATCCAGCGGGTCAGACACAAAATCGCGAAAACAACCCCATGCAAAGTATCGGGATCCCTGCTGGAAGGTAATATAGCACCGCGTCCCGGGACCTTAACCATTCCTTATCCCGTAGTACTCCCCGATTCCTTTTGCAGGAGAAATTTAGCATTTCGGGCGCTAACTCCGCGACGTGCGGCAAGCACGCCAGCGGGAGAGATACGCCTTGAGATCGGGTTCCAGCAGCCTGAACGCGACGCCGCTCGACGACGCGGCGGACGTGCTCGTGACGCCGGCGCTCGAAGCCGAGACCGAGCGGCTGCTGTCCCAGCGCACGCGCGACATCCAGTTCTCTCCCGAAATGATCCGCGCCTACCGCAAGAAGGACTGGCCGCAACGCAGCAAGATTGCGCGCGCCTGGATGGTCTGGGTCGCCGCCATCAGCGTGGCCTTTGTGCCGCTCAGTTACCTTCTCGCTCCCGATTTCCTCATCCTCACCACCGCCATCAGCGGATTGCTGGTTCCGGCGCTGCACGCCTGCGCCTATCTGGTCTGGCGCAAGCCCCGCAGCGC
The DNA here is from genome assembly GCF_018131065.1 of Bradyrhizobium sp. AUGA SZCCT0431. Lineage (NCBI taxonomy): Bacteria > Pseudomonadati > Pseudomonadota > Alphaproteobacteria > Hyphomicrobiales > Nitrobacteraceae > Bradyrhizobium > Bradyrhizobium sp. AUGA SZCCT0431. The sequence continues at coordinate 311,879 of NZ_JAFCLR010000001.1, forward strand.
CGCGGTCGAAGGCCTGTCGCTGCTGCTCTTGATGACCAGCGTCATGATGGCGTACGGCGTCATCGCCGTCGCGGCCGGTGGCAGCAATTATGAGCGCTTCCTGATCTGCATCATGTACGTGAACACGATCGCGATCGTGGTGTTCAGCGTCGACTATATCTGGACGCTGGCCCTGATGATCTGCTCCACCGCGATCTTCTTTGGCTTTGAGATCTTCAATCCAGCGACCGAACTCAAGGAGGCGGTCGGGACGTCGATCTTTTATGCGATGGGAATCTATGCGGCGACGATCGCGCGCAAGACACAATCGATCCTTGGGCAAAAAGCCTTCCTGCTGTCCTTGCGCAACCAGTATCGCAGCGACGCCCTGAGGCGCGCCAACCATCAATTGGAAATACTGGCGACGCGCGATCCGCTCACCGGCCTCGGCAACCGCCGTTCGGCGACCGATCTGATCGATCGGCTCTGGCGCGACCCGACGGTTCCGAAAGCCAGTATCGCGTTCATCATGGCCGATATCGACTTGTTCAAACATCTGAACGATACCGCCGGCCACGCCGCTGGCGACGCCTGCATCAGGCGGGTGGCAGATACGATCGAGGAATCGGTCCGGTTGGGCCTGGATGCGGTGTTCCGCTATGGCGGCGAGGAATTCCTCGTCGTTCTCGCGCATGCTACGCCCGATCTGGCCTGGACCATCGCGCAACGCATCCGCAGCGCGGTGGAGGCGCTCGGCATCGTCAATCCCGGAATTCATCCTGCAAACGATTCTGCCAGCGTGGTGACGATCAGCCTCGGCGTTGCGTTCGCGCAGGAAAACGCCGCACCGGAGATGGTCGCCAAATGGGCTGACGACGCCCTCTACGACGCCAAGCGCGGCGGCAGGAATATTGTGTTTTTGTCGAATGCGCATGCTGCCGCGGAGGATGTGCGCGACGCACCGCTCGTCAACGGACAGCCGGCGCAGAAGATTCACGTTCGATAAGAGGCGATCGTAGGGTGGGCAAAGCGAAGCGTGCCCACCATTCAGTTGCAACGATTGGATTAGATGGTGGGCACGGCGCATAGGCGCCTTTGCCCACCCTACGGCAGCCGGCGACTACGCCGCCGCGGCGGCCGTCACCACTTGCGCCAGCAGCGCTTCGCGCTTCGACTGCGAGCGGTAGCCCTTCATCGTCGCCGCGAAGCGTTCGAGGATGCCGTCCTCGAAGGCGGTGACGATGGTGTCGTGGACGTAGCTCTTGCGGCAGATCGCCGGCGTATTCGACAACTCGTCGGCAGCAGCCCGAACCGCCTCCAGCACCTGCTTCTTGCGGCCACGGGCGCTGGCCGCCGGTGAAATCCGCGACAGCGATTCCAGCACCACGGCCGACGCCATCAGGGTGCGGAAATCCTTCAGCGAAATCTTGATGCCGGCGATCTCGCGCAGGAACCCGTTCACCGTCGTGGTCGAGACGGTACGCACGGTGCCGGAATTGTCGCGATACTGGAACATGCGCTTGCCCGGCACGCCGCGCAGGATGCCGATCGCGCGCACGAGCTTGGCCGCGTCGCATTCCTTGCGCACGGCCTTGCCGCCCTTGGCCTTGAAAGTCAGGACGAAGCTGTCGTCTTCCAGCGAGACGTTGGACTTCAGCAGCGTCGTGGCGCCGCGGGTGCCGTTCAATCGCGCGTAGGATTCATTGCCCGGCCGGATCGCGGTGCGCGCGATCAGTTCGATCACCGCCGAGAGCGCGAACTCGCGGGTCGGCTCGTCGCCGGACAGATGCATCGAGACGTTGCGGCGGATCTTCGGCAAGGCCGCGACCAGGCGCGCCAGGCGATGGGCCTTGCGCTGCTCGCGGACCTTTTCCCAATCGGCGTGGTAGCGGTATTGCAGGCGGCCGGCGGCATCGACGCCGACCGCCTGCAGATGCGAGGTCGGATCGGGCGAATAACGCACCTGCTGATAGGCCGGCGGCACCGCCATCGAATTCAGGCGCCGGATGGTGCCGGCGTGGCGAATCGCCGTGCCGTTGGCGCGAACAAATGAATAGGCCTTGCCACGCTTGATGCGGCGGATGGTCAGCTCGTTCTGGTCGCCGAGCTTGAGGCCGAGTTCCTGCGCCAGCGATTCGACCGAAATCTTCGGCTCATGTTTCGCGAGCTTTTCCTTCGGCGAGGGGATTTTGGCGGGCGCCTTCAGCGGCGCTTTCGGCAATTGGCCAAGCGCTTCTGCCAAAGCGACGGCAGGATCAGCGGAATTGGGCCGCGTAGCCTCGAAATTCACCTGATCCATCATGACCGTCGTTGTCCTGCTCCGCCTGTTCGTCCGGTAATGCCGCTTGCTACGGCTTGGTTCCGGCGGGGCCCTGTCACCCCGGAAACGCCATTTAGGGGGTAACGAACCCCTTTGCGAGTCCCGATTCCGGGATTACCGGTTATTAGATACCGGTCATGGGAGCCATTCGCGCGATAACGTTGATTTTGGGTCGCACCAAAACGCGAAAGTGATGGCCGGACGGGGCTGGCAGGGCACCGCGGGAGCGCGGGAACCGACCAAGGTCGCAGATGTTTCCGCCTTGTCCGGGCCCCCTGCGACGCCTAATCATCGTAATAATCAAGACGGCTTGCGACCGCTTACGGGTAGGGCTCGCAATCAGCGGAGGGGAAAATGTCCGAGAAGATTTACGACGTGTCGGCAGACTGGTCGAAGCGCGCTTTCGTCGACGACGCCAAGTATCGCGAGATGTATGCGAGCTCGGTCGCCGACCCCAATGCCTTCTGGGCCGAACAGGGCAAGCGGATCGGCTGGATCAAGCCGTTCCACAAGGTCGAGAACGCCTCCTTCGCTCCCGGCAATATTTCGATCAAATGGTTCGAGGACGGCGTCCTGAACGTCGCCTGGAACTGCATCGACCGCCACCTCGACAAGCGCGGCGACCAGACCGCGATCATCTGGGAGGGCGACGATCCCAATGAGTCCAAACACATCACCTACCGCCAGCTGCACGACGAAGTCTGCAAGATGGCCAACATCCTGCGCACCAGGAACGTCAAGAAGGGCGACCGCGTCACCATCTACCTGCCGATGATCCCGGAAGCGGCGTATGCGATGCTGGCCTGCGCGCGGATCGGCGCCATTCATTCGGTGGTGTTCGGCGGTTTCTCGCCTGAGAGCCTCGCCCAGCGCATCACCGATTGCCAGTCCAAGATCGTCATCACCGCCGACGAAGGCCTGCGCGGCGGCAAGAAGGTGCCGTTGAAGGCCAATGTCGACGCCGCGATTGCCAAGAGCGGCGGCGTCGACTGGGTCGTCGTCGTCAAGCGCACCGGCGGCGCAGTCGACATGAACCCGACCCGCGACTTCTGGTATCACGACGCCGCCAAAATGGTGACGACGGAATGCCCGTGCGAGCCGATGCACGCGGAAGATCCGCTGTTCATCCTGTATACGTCCGGCTCCACCGGCCAGCCCAAGGGCGTGCTGCACACTTCGGGCGGCTATCTCGTCTTCGCGTCGATGACGCATCAATACGTGTTCGACTATCACGACGGCGACATCTACTGGTGCACCGCCGACGTCGGCTGGGTCACCGGCCACAGCTACATCCTCTATGGACCGCTGGCGAACGGCGCGACCACGCTGATGTTCGAAGGCGTGCCGAACTATCCGGACAATTCGCGGTTCTGGAACGTCATCGACAAGCACAAGGTCAACATCTTCTACACCGCGCCGACTGCGATCCGCGCGCTGATGCAGGGCGGCGACGAGCCGGTGAAGAAAACCTCGCGCAAGAGTCTGCGTTTGCTCGGCTCGGTCGGCGAACCCATCAATCCGGAAGCCTGGGAATGGTATCACCGCGTGGTCGGCGACGAGCGTTGCCCGATCGTCGACACCTGGTGGCAGACCGAGACCGGCGGCATTTTGATCACGCCGCTGCCGGGCGCGACAAAACTCAAACCCGGATCGGCAACGCGGCCGTTCTTCGGCGTGGTGCCCGAGATCGTCGATGCCGACGGCAAGGTGCTGGACGGCGAAACCTCCGGCAATCTCTGCATCGCCAAGTCCTGGCCGGGCCAGATGCGCACGGTCTATGGCGACCACGCCCGTTACGAGCAGACCTATTTCTCGACCTACAAGAACAAGTACTTCACCGGCGACGGCTGCCGCCGCGACGCCGACGGCTATTACTGGATCACCGGCCGCGTCGACGACGTCATCAACGTATCAGGCCATCGCATGGGCACTGCCGAAGTCGAAAGCTCGCTGGTGGCGCATGAGGCGGTCTCGGAAGCCGCCGTGGTCGGCTATCCCCACGACATCAAGGGCCAGGGCATCTACGCCTACGTAACGCTGATGAACGGCAAGGAGCCGACCGAAGCGCTGCGCAAGGAACTGGTGGCGTGGGTGCGCAAGGACATCGGGCCGATCGCCTCGCCCGATTTGATCCAGTTCGCCCCGGGCCTGCCGAAGACACGCTCCGGCAAGATCATGCGCCGCATCCTGCGCAAGATCGCCGAGGACGAACCGTCGAGCCTCGGCGATACCTCGACCCTGGCCGATCCCGCCGTGGTCGACGATCTCGTCCACAACCGGCAGAACAAGAAGGGCGCGCCGGCGTAGCGCGCGGCGACTGGCAAGTTGGAGCGCTGTGGCGGCAGGCTCGCTGCACCTCTCCCGCTTGCGGGGGAGGTCGTATCGCATCGAAGATGCGATGCGGGTGGGGGCTCTCTCCACACAATGACTCGCGGATAGACCCCCACCCCGCCCTCCCCCGCAAGCGGGAGAGGGAGCGCAGTACCTTCGCGGTTGCTACGTAACTTCATTACGGTCGAGCCACACTCACCGTCCGAGCGTCTTCCTCTCCGGCAACGTAGTCGGCAGCGGCCGGGGCGCAGGCTGCGGTGCAGAGCCGATGGTCGTCTTGTTGAGGCCACCGCTAGGCGCCATGACCACCGGACTGGGATTCGGCCGCATCGGCGCTGAAGTCGTTGGCGGCAGCCGGCTCGGCAACTGCACCGGCTCCTTGATCCGCACATTGTCACCCGAACCGTGGGGACGGATCACGCTCGGAATCCGCACATCGGGTTTGCCTGCCCCGGATGCGCCGCCAACCGGGTTGTGTCCGGTATGACCGCCGTTCGACGACGGTGGATTGCCGGCCGGCCGGCCGTCGCCGGTACCCGTAACCGGACCCGTCACCGGCGGTTTGCCGTCGCCGTCATGTGGCCGGTGGGCGTGGAGGCAGCGCCGCAGCGCAATGCCGCTGAGCCCGGCGCAGGGATTTTCGGTCACCGGCGGCTTCGGCAACGGATCGGGCCTCGTCGGGAAGACGCACAGATGGCCCACCCGCACCATTCCCGGGCGGCAGTAGTCCGGCAACCGGCAGACGCCATGATCCATGACCGTGCCGCGCGGGCACACCGGTGGGACCACGACGACGACCGGCGGACCATTGTCGATCGGCATGGCGGGACGCGGCGGCAGCGGCGACACAGGGTTGTGGACCGGCAACGGTTTGTATCCGCCGCCCTGCTTTGGACTCACTGGCGGGCAGTCCGGAGCCACCGCGCTCATGACGGCGAGGTTGTTCCAGATGAAATTCCAGTCGATCAAATTCTGCGCCAGGAACCAGGCCGGCCACGGCGAGAAGAAGATGTCGAGGTCGATCCACGGGCCGACCACGTATCCCGGCAACACGATCACGTGATTCCATACACGAGCCTGACGTCGGTGACGTAGGTCGTCTGCGTCAGCAGCACCGGGATCTGCTGCGGCGGCGCCGCGCCGTTGCAGCCTTGTGCAAACTTCTGCGTCTCGACAAAAATCCAGTAGGCGGCACTGTTGAAGTCGACGGTGGAAACCGTCTGGACGTCTTGGTCGGGCAGCATCGGCGCCCAGCCGACCCATTCCGGCGACGTGCGCCAGACAACCCAACCCGGGCTGAACTCCGCACCTGGTGTCCATATCCACCCCATCTGCGCATCCGACACCCAACGTCCGTAGTGGTGGACGATCGCACCCCACGGCGTCTTGTCGTCGTAGTACCAGCCATATTTGCGGGTCTTGACCCAGTTGCAGGGCGGATACGGACGCCATCCCTGCGGCGTCACCGTGGGGATCCACACTTCTCCGTATTTGGCGTGCTGGACAAACCGGCCGTACTGCGTGAGCACGCCGCGGAATTCGTCCTGTATCTTCGCAGCGCTTTGCTGCGGCACAACGTTCGCAGAATTTTGGGCAGATTCCTGCGCGGGCGCTTGCGCGAAAGCTGATGGCGTCGATGCGGAGAACACGAGGACGGCAAGCGCTGCGGCGAACATCGCCGTGAGCATCGTCCTGGTGTTGATCGAGATTTTCCGAGCAATGGTCATGATGATTGCTCCTCACTTCGCGTTCGACGGCGTGCAGGCTTGCGCGACGTTGAAGTTCAACGTCTTCTGCCACACGAAATTGGAATTCTTCATCATCTGGACCATGAACCACGCCGGCCACGGACCGAATCCGATCTGCACATGGACGAACGGCCCGATCAGATAAGGCGGCAGCACGATGACGACGATGCCGTCGACGAATTCGAGCGTGGTGATCCATTTGGTCTGGCGCAGCAGCACCGGGATGCGCTCGACCGGCGCTGTCTGCGTCGCGTCGCAACCCGCGTTGAACTTCGCGGTCTCGACGAAAATCCACTGATCGCTGTTGTTGAACTGATCGGCCGAGATGTTCTGGAAAGCCTGGTCCGGCGGCATCGGCGCCCAGCCCGTCCATTCGGGGCTGGACCGCCACACCACCCATCCGGGGCTGAATTGAGAACCGGGATCCCAGGCCCAGCCGATCTGCTGATCCCAGAACCAGCGGCCATAGTGATGCACGATCTGGCCCCACGGCGTCTTGTCGTCGTAGTACCAGCCATATTGTTTGGTCTTGACCCACTGGCACGGCGGATAGGGATGCCAGCCTTGCGGCGTGACCGTCGGCACCCACACTTCGCCGAAGCGGGCGTGCTGGACGAAACGTCCATACTGCGACAGCACCGCGCGGGCTTCGGCCTGCACCGGTTCGTCGCGAACGTCCTCCCTGACATCGTAGGAGGGTTGCGCCACGGCGGTTGCCGAAAGCGCGAACAGGCCCAGCAGCAATGCGGCCAGCATTCCCGCGAGGCGACCACCGCCGGCGCGGACGCCACGGCGCAGCAAAATAATCTCAACCAATGCTCGCATGAGCCGAACTCCTGCGCCCCGGAAATGGGCCGCAGCCAGTAGCCGCGTCGTCGCGACGCCGCGTTCGGGTTTCCCGGTTTAATTTTTCGTCATGTTCGGGGGCTGGTACCTGGCGACACCGGCGGCGGAGCATTTGGGCAATTCGTGGGTACCCCGCCCGGACCTGGTCGGCTCACGCAATCGTCAGGGCGGCGACCGCTCCCTGGGACGTTTCCTGACAAGTGTTGTTTTCAAGTCATTTACTTTAATTCGAACATTTCCTTTGGTTCCGCCATCGAAACGGGTCTCACGGCCGGCTTGGAAACCATCCGGTTAAGACACGCGGTTAAAAATGCGTGGGTGAGACGGCAAACCCCTATTTCTGATAGGTTTGCGTTGGCATTTGAGGACCCCCTGACGGGGGCGAGTGGGCGGGAGAAATTGATGTCGATGAGGATTGCGGTGGCGCTGGCCGCCACCATCGGTGCGGGCATTTTGATGTCATCGCCGGCAGAAGCGCGGCCGGAGATCGTCGGCGTCCGCGGCGATTACACGCCGGGTACGATCGTCGTGAAGACCAGCGAGCGCCGCCTTTATCTCATTCTCGATCAGGGCCGCGCCGTGCGCTATCCGGTCGGCGTCGGCCGCGCCGGCAAGCAGTGGGAAGGCACCACCCGCATCGACGGCAAGTATCAGAACCCGGCCTGGTCGCCGCCCGCCGAAGTGAAGCGCGACAAGCCGAACATGCCCAACGTCATTCCCGGCGGCTCGCCGAGCAACCCGATGGGCGTCGCGGCAATGACGCTCGCCGGCGGCGAATACGCCATCCACGGCACCAACGCGCCGGGCTCGGTCGGCGGTTTTGTCTCTTATGGCTGCATCCGCATGCTCAACGCTGACATCACCGATTTGTACCAGCGCGTTTCGGTCGGCACGCAGGTGACGGTGACGCGCTAACGACAGCCCTCGTCATTCCGGGATGGTCCGAAGGACCAGACCCGGAATCTCGAGATTCTCAGATGCGCAATTGCGCATCATGGTTCACTCGCTTCGCTCGCGCCCCGGAATGACAAACGGGATAAATCAGCCGCGCAACAGCGCGGCTTTTTCTTTTACTTGCCCACGTTCGCGCACCAGCCGTTGCGGTGGCCGCCGCTGTAGCTGCGCGCATGGCCGGCCGCGAGCAGCGCGGCCGAAACGCTGGTGGTCTTCTTGGTCGCCACGTCGGCCACGACCCGGCCGCTATATTTGTCTGGCCCGATATTTGAGATCGTGACCGCGCCTTCGCGGAGCAGGCCGCGCAACGCGTCGCTCGCGGCTTCCGCCATCTGCAATTCCTGCGGACAGGACGCCTTCAACTCCGGCGCATCGATGCCGCGCAGGCGGACCCGCGTGTTCAGCGCAAGGCCGGCAGACAAATGCACCCGCGCCTCGAACGTGTCGCCGTCGACGGTCCGGATCACGTCGACGGCGTGACGCACATCGGGACTGCCGGCGCTTCTCCAGATCATCTCGGCATCGCGCGCGGCCTGGCTGTCAGCCGTATGCGGAAACGGCCAATGCACCCAATGCCGCAAAGGCAGCATCGTCCCCGCGGCGACGGCGATCACGAACACCCAGGGCAACGCCGCCGAGAACCGGCGTCGCCAGGGACTGCGAGGCACCCTGTAAGTATTTATTCTCTCGTATGGGGACATATTCCCAGAATCTGGCTGAGTCGCGGTATTCCGGCAAGTTACCAAATCGCCTCAGAAGTCCGAGGCGATGCCTTTGCGCTCCCAGTCGCCGTAACGGGTGGGTTCGGGCCCCTTCGGACCCTGCAATTCCTTTTGTGCCGGTTGAGCGGCGTTGGCCTCAGCGGCTTTCCGGCGCGCTTCGGCCTCGGCGAGCGCACGCTGGGCGGCCGGCGTCAGCGGCTTGCGGGCCGCGCCGGGAAGCGCTGCAGACGGTGATGGGGGATCGTCGGTCATGGCAAAATTTCCGGCAAAACTTTCCTCAGGCCCATCTCATCAGAAAACCGATGAACGCAATGCCGGCATCACAATCGTGAAATCCGCGCCCGCGATTCTTACATTTGGCATATTCGCATGCCAAAGGAGTTTTTCATTTCCAAGTTCTTCACTTCGATGGCATGCGCCGAAACCCTGCTCAGCACCTTCCGAGATATTCCTTCTCCATGCCTCCTTCAAGATTCGCAGTTCCTGCCGAAGTTCCCGGTCTCGCGGCGCGGCGTATTGCGGCCGACATTCTCGACGGCGTGCTGCACAAACACCGCACCCTCGACGAGCAGCTCGACGGCGCCGGCGCCCATCCCGGATTGAAATCGCTCGCCGATCGCGACCGCGCGCTGATGCGGCGGCTGGTCGCAACGATTCTGCGGCGGCTCGGCACGCTCGGTCATTTGTTGTCGCGGCTGCTCGATCGCGGCGTTCCGACCGACGCGCCGCGCGCGCAAAGCGCGCTGTTGATCGGCGCCGCGCAGATTCTCTGGATGGACGTGCCCGATCATGCCGCCGTCGACCTGTCGGTGCGGCTGGTGCAATCGGACCGACGCGCCGCGAAATATGCCGGCCTCGTCAATGCCGTGCTGCGGCGTTGTGCGCGCGAAGGCCAGCCGCTGATCGACGAAGTCAAGGCGCAGACGCTGGACATTCCGCCGTGGCTGCTGGCGCGCTGGATCGCAGCCTATGGCGAGACCACCGCGCGCGAGATGGCAATTGCGATCGGCCATGAACCGTCGCTCGACATCACCGTGAAGTCGGACGCGCCGCAATGGGCGACCCGCCTGCACGGCGAAACGCTGCCGACCGGGACGGTGCGCACCCTGTTGCAGGGTTCCGTGACGATGCTGCCCGGTTTCACCGAAGGCCAGTGGTGGGTACAGGACGCCGCCGCCGCACTGCCGGCGCGGCTGTTCGGTGACCTCAACGGCAAGAGCATCGTCGATCTCTGCGCCGCGCCCGGCGGCAAGACCGCCCAGCTCGCACAAGGCGGCGCACGCGTCACCGCGGTCGATCGTTCGGCGCCGCGGATGACGCGGCTGCGCGACAATCTTTCGCGGCTGTCGCTGCAGGCCAACGACGTGGTGGCCGATGGCGCCGAATGGCCGGGCGGCGACGGCACGTTCGACGGCGTCCTGGTCGACGCGCCCTGCACCTCGACCGGCACCATCCGGCGCCATCCCGACGTGGCCTGGCTGCGGCAGGAAACCGACATCGCGGCGCTGAGCGCGTTGCAGGTCCGCTTGCTGAAAAAGGCGGTCGCCCTGCTCAAGCCCGGCGGGACGCTGGTCTATTGCACCTGTTCGCTGGAACCGGAAGAAGGCGAGCAGGCGGTGGCGGCGCTGCTCGCGACCGAATCAGGCGTGCGCCGCGCGCCGGTCGACGCCGGCGAAGTCGCCGGCCTTGCCGAGATCGTCACGGCGGACGGCGATTTGCGTACGCTGCCCTGCCATCTGCCCCACGACGACCCGCGGCTTGGCGGGCTGGATGGATTTTACGCCGCGCGGCTGGTTAAATCCTGATTTTGCACCGGAATTTCGCGACCTTCGGGTGATTCGCGCGCTTTCAAGATGGTGTCTTGGACGCGTTTCCGGATTAAAAGGATTCGCCACAAGATCTCCTCCCATCAAGGTCAGGCGTGTCGGTCGCTCAACGCAGACGCATTACGACGCTGGTCGCGAGCCGCTTTGCGCGGGGCGTGATGGCGCGCGCCAGCGGCAGTACCGTCGGGCTGTCGCGGCTGTGGCCGGGCCGCGCCGACCGTCTGATTATCGCGCCGCATGATTTGCGCACCGCCGACGCCACCCGCGCCGCCGAAATCTATGCCGGCCGCTTCGTGTTCGCCGGCAAGATCGTGACCTGCCACGGCCGCTCGATCTTCGATCTCGAGCCGCCGTCGGAAGATTGGGAAGTGGCGCTGCTCGGCTTCGGCTGGCTGCGCCATCTGCGCGCGGCCGATACCGCGCTGACCCGCGCCAACGCCCGTTCGCTGGTCGACGACTGGATTTCGAATCCGGGCCGCAAGCGGCCGCTCGAGCGCCGCGCCGATGTGCTGGCACGCCGCGTCATCTCGCTGTTGTCGCAGGCCCCGCTGGTGCTCGGCGATACCGACGGCAAATTCTACCGCAAATATCTGCGCGGGCTGACCCGCGAGATCCGCTATCTGCGCTACACCATGCTCGACATCGCCGACGGCGTGCCGCGGGTGCAGGTGCTGATCGCGCTTTGCTACGCCTCGCTGTGCCTCGCCAACCAGGCAAAACATATCCGCTCCGCGAGCCGGCGGCTGTCCGACGAATTGCAGCGGCAGATCCTGCCCGACGGCGGGCACATCTCGCGCAATCCCGGCGCGCTGGTCGAACTGCTCAGCGACATGCTGCCGCTGCGCCAGACCTTTGCCGCGCGCAATATCGCGCCGCCGCCGGCGCTGTTGAACGCGATCGACCGCATGATGCCGATGCTGCGCTTCTTCCGCCATGGCGACGGCGCCTTTGCGCTGTTCAACGGCATGAGCAACGCGCCGAACGATCTGGTGGCGACGCTGCTGGCCTATGACGACACCCACGGCGTGCCGATGGCGCACATGCCGCATACCGGCTTTCAGCGCCTCGATGCCGGCACCACCACCGTCATCATGGACACCGGCGCGCCGCCGCCGCCGAATATCAGCCAGGACGCGCATGCCGGCTGCCTTGCGTTCGAATTGTCCTCCGGGCCGAGCCGGATCGTCGTCAATTGCGGAATGCCGTCGACCGGCCGCGACAATTGGCGCGCCTTTGCGCGCAGCACCGCGGCGCATTCGACCCTGACCTATCACGAGACGTCGTCGTGCCAGTTCGTCGAGATATCGGCGATGAAGCGGCTGTTGCAGGGGGCGCCGGTGACCAGCGGCCCGGCCAATGTGGAGAGCTATCGCGAAGCCGTGGAGAACGGCGATATGCTGACCACATCGCATGACGGCTATCTGCCGCGATTCGGCGTCGTGCACCGCCGCGTGCTGATGATGGCGCCTGACGGCGCGCGGCTCGACGGCGAGGATACGCTGTCGCCGGCACCGGGCTCGCGCTTCAAGGGCAGCGGGACCGACTTTGCCTTGCGGTTTCACCTGCACCCGTCCGTGAAGGCGAGCCGGCTTTCCGACGCCCGCGGCGTCATGCTGGTGCTGCCCAACCGCGACGTCTGGACCTTCGAGGCGCTCGACGACAATGTCGACCTCGAGGACAGCGTGTTCCTGGCCGGCAATGACGGCCCCCGCCGCACCGCCCAGATCGTGATCCGGCAGGATTCCCGGCAGGCAACCTCGATCCGCTGGAATTTTGTGCGCTCCTCGACCTCGGCGGCGGCCACCAACGCCCGCCGCAACGCCAGGCGCGAGCCGGAATTGCCGCTGTAAGCAGCCTTCCATTGACACATGTAAGCTAATTGCTTACATTGGCGATGTGATCCGAACCTTCAAAAGCAAGGCCCTTGCGGAGTTGTGGACCAAGGGCAAGAGTTCGAAAATCGACGCAAAAATGCATAAGCGCATCTTTGCCAGGCTCGACCGTCTTGATGTCGCTGTCCGGGCTGAGGAAATGAACGTTCCTGGCTTCGATTTTCACTCTCTGCACGGCTTCGAACCACGACGCTATTCGGTTCACGTCAATGGACCGTGGTGCATTACGTTCGAATTCGAAGATGGCGAGGCTTGTCGCGTCGATTTCGAGCAATACCATTAGAGGAGCGAAAATGGTCTACGCGGCCAAGCGCAACAAAAACCGCTGCCCCACCCATCCCGGTGCGTTGCTTCGCGATGACGTTATTCCGGCCACCGGCCGTACCAAGGCAGAGATCGCCGGATTGCTCGGGATTTCGCGCCAGCATCTTTACGATATCCTTCAGGAACGAAAGCCGGTGTCCCCTACCGTCGCAGTACGCCTCGGCAAGCTGTTTGGCGACGGCGCTGGAATCTGGACCCGGATGCAGAGCGCTTACGATACCTGGCATGCGGAACAGACCGAAGATGTCAGTCATATTCCGACCATCAAGGCTAAGGCTGCCTGAGGTAAAGCTGGCTGGGACTGGCATGCCAATATCCCCCGTATTTTCCTGAATTCCGGCGTCGGCCGCGGTTTCATGACCGGCAAAACCATGCTACCGGGCTGGCTTACCAGCCAGAAAATCTGCCAGGAAACCTGCAATGACCGACCATCCGCGCCGAGTGACCCGCGCTCTATTGTCCGTTTCCGACAAAACCGGCCTGATTGAATTCGCCCGTGCGCTTGCAGGCCACGGCGTCGATCTGGTCTCCACCGGCGGCACGGCAAAAGCGATCGCTGCGGCAGGGCTGAAGGTCAGCGACGTCTCCGACCTCACCGGTTTCCCCGAAATGATGGATGGCCGGGTCAAGACGCTGCATCCGAAGGTGCATGGCGGCCTGCTCGCGATCCGCGACAACAAGGAACACACTGATGCGATGCAGGCGCACGGCATCGCGCCGATCGATCTGCTGGTTGTCAACCTCTACCCGTTCGAGGCCACCGTCGACAAAGGCGCCGGCTACGAGGATTGCATCGAGAACATCGACATCGGCGGTCCGGCGATGATCCGCGCCGCGGCGAAGAACCACGACGATGTCGCGGTCGTCGTCGAAGCCAGCGATTATCAGGCCGTGCTCGACGAGCTCGCCGCCAACAACGGCGCCACCTCACTAAAACTGCGCCGCCGTCTCGCGGCAAAAGCCTATGCCCGTACCGCGGCCTATGACGCCGCGATCTCGAACTGGTTTGCGCTTCAGTTGAAAGACGACGCACCGGATTTCCGCGCCTTTGGCGGAAAACTGATCCAATCCTTGCGCTACGGCGAGAACCCGCATCAGACCGCGGCGTTCTATGCGACGCCCGACAAGCGGCCCGGCGTTTCGACCTTGCGCCAGCTTCAGGGCAAGGAACTGTCGTACAACAACATCAACGATACCGATGCGGCCTATGAATGCGTCGCCGAGTTCGACCCGGCGCGCACTGCGGCCTGCGTCATCGTCAAGCATGCCAACCCCTGCGGCGTTGCCGAGGGCAGCGATCTGCTCGGCGCTTACAAAAGGGCACTGGCGTGCGATTCGACGTCGGCCTTCGGCGGCATCGTCGCGGTCAACCGCACGCTCGACGCCGACGCTGCACGCGCCATCACCGAAATCTTCACCGAGGTCATCATCGCGCCCGATGCCACGGAAGAAGCCATCGCCGTCGTCGCTGCAAAGAAGAATCTGCGGCTGCTGCTGGTCGGCGGCCTGCCCGATCCGCGCAAGCCGGGTCTTACCGCCAAGACGGTCTCCGGCGGACTTCTGGTGCAAAGCCGCGACAACGCCGTGATCGAAGACATGGCGCTGAAGGTCGCAACCCGGCGCGCGCCCACCGACGCCGAACTGCGCGATCTCAAATTCGCCTTCCGCGTCGCCAAGCACGTCAAGTCCAACACGATTATTTACGCCAAGGATCTCGCCACCGTTGGCATCGGCGCGGGACAAATGAGCCGGGTCGATTCCGCGCGCATCGCCGCCCGCAAGGCGCTGGATGCCGCGGCCGAACTGAAGCTCGCCGAACCGCTGACCAAAGGCTCGGTGGTCGCGTCAGACGCGTTCTTCCCGTTTGCCGACGGCATGCTGGCCTGCATCGAAGCCGGCGCCACCGCGGTGATCCAGCCCGGCGGCTCCATGCGCGACGATGAAGTGATCAAGGCCGCCGACGACCACGGTATCGCCATGGTGTTCACCGGCGTCCGGCATTTCAGGCATTAACTTGTGTCGTCCCGGCGAACGCCGGGACCCATACGCCGCGGCCCCTCGATTTCGAGTGGTCCGAGTTAATACTTCTCGCGAACAATAAGCAGCAGTGGTTATGGGTCCCGGCTCAAGGCCGGGACGACGTGGTGAGGGAGATCGGCAACCTCACCTCTCCCGCACCCGCAACAGCAGCGCCAGCCCTACAACAAAAAACACCACCAGCAGCGCCATCCCCGCTTTCTGGCTCGCGGTCACCGCCGTAACAACGCCGATCAGCAGCGGTCCGACGAACGAGGTGACCTTTCCGGTCAGCGCGAACAGTCCGAAACACTGCGCGATGCGATCTTGCGGCGCGAGCCGAATCAGCAGCGTGCGCGACGCCGCCTGCAGCGGGCCGCCGGCGCCGCCGATCAGGCATCCGAGGATGAGATAGGCGCGCTCCGCAGCACCGGCGAATAATGGTCCGCCGGGCACGGGCGGCGCCACCTTCACGAACAGGATCGAATCCTTGTCCACCAGCAGGATGGCGGCGAGTGCCAGCAGCAGCACCAAGAGGCTGATCGCGATCACGCGCTTCGGCCCCACGCGGTCGTCGAGCTTGCCGCCGAGCCACGCGCCAAACACGCCCGCGATGGCGGCTACGATGCCGAAGGTGCCGATCTGGATCGTGTGCCAGCCGAACGTGCCCGCCGCATAGATGCCGCCGAAGGCGAACAGCGACACCAGCCCGTCGGTATAGATCATGTTGGCGAGCAGGAACGTCGCCAGCGATTTCTGCTTCGGCAATTCGCGCAGCGTCTGCTTCAGCTCGCTCAAACCTTCGCGCAACGCCGCGCGCACCGGAAGCTTTGCCGGATAGTCCGGCGTCAGCAAAAACATCGGCAGCGTGAAGAGCATGAACCACAGCGCCGTCAATGGCCCGGTGATGCGGTCGCCCGCATGCGTCACCGGGTCGAGGCCGAACAGCGGCATGAAGCCGAACAGCGTGCGTCCGGTCTGCGGATTGGCGGCGAGAAAACCGAGCACCAGGATCAGGCTGAGGATACCGCCGACATAGCCGGTAGCCCAGCCGGTGCCGGACAGCCGTCCGATCTTGTCCGGCGGCACCAGCGTGGGCATCATCGCGTTGTTGAACACGGTGGCGAATTCGACGCCGACGCTCGCGATCGCATAACACAGCAGCAGTGTCGGGATGATGCTGGGATCGCCGGGCTTTCCGAACCACATCAGGCTGGAGCCGATCACCAGCAACAAGCCGAATCCCGCGATCCACGGCTTGCGGCGGCCGCTGGCGTCGGCAATCGCGCCCAGGATCGGCGACATCAGCGCAATCATGAGACCTGCGGACGCGGTGGCAAATCCCCACAGCGCCTGCCCGGTCGCCGGATCCGGCGCGACGAAGCCTGCGAAATAGGGGGCGAACACGAAGGTGGTGATCAGCGTGAAATAGGGCTGCGCGGCCCAATCGAAGAAGATCCAGCTGACGACGGCGGCGCGGGGCGGATATTTTCTTGAAGTATCAGCGCCAGCTGCCTGAGGAGCAATCACCGTCATACCCAGGAATTTCCTTCATCGATCACGACAAGGCGTTTTGCCCGTCGAATTCGAACCCATATAGCATGCGATTATCATGCGTGTGCTATTGCCAGGCAGCACACCGGCTCAACTGCGGCGGATTTTGGATGATTTTCTGCACGAATAAGTGGCGTAGCGCGCTGGTGACCATCACCCTTGTCGTTGCATGCAGCACAACGGCGGATGCGCAGGAGCAACGCCGCCTCTATACACCGCCTGACCTTGCCACGGTTCGCGCCGTATCCGCCCAGCACGGCATGGTGGTGGCGCAGGAAAAACTCGCGGCCCGCATCGGCGCCGGCATTTTGCGGCAGGGCGGCAACGCGGTCGACGCCGCGGTCGCGACCGGCTTTGCGCTGGCCGTGACCTATCCACGCGCCGGCAATATCGGCGGCGGCGGCTTTATGGTGATTCATTCCGCCGAGCGCAACGAAGACGTCGCGATCGATTATCGCGAGACCGCGCCGTCCGCTGCCACGCGCGACATGTATCTCGGCGCCGACGGCAAACCCGACACCGACAAATCGCGCAATTCGGCGCTCGGCATCGGCGTGCCCGGCACCGTGGCGGGCCTGGCGCTGGCGCTGGAAAAATACGGCTCCGGCAAATTCACCCTCGCACAGATCATCCAGCCATCGATCGAACTGGCCCGCGACGGTTTTATGGTCGCCGACGACATGGCCGACACCCTCTCCGACATGTATCGCCGGATGGCGCGCTGGCCGAATTCCGCCAAATCTTTCTCCCGTGCCGATGGTGAGCAGCTGCGTGACGGCGACCGGCTGATCCAGCCTGATCTGGCGGCCACGCTGACCGCGATCGCCGAACAGGGCCCGCGCGGCTTCTATGAAGGATCGGTCGCCGAAAAGCTGGCGAAGGCGGTGAGCAGCGCCGGCGGCATCATGACGCCAGACGATCTGAAATCATATCAGGCGCTGCTCCGCGCGCCGGTGCGCGGCAATTACCGCGGCTACGACATCGTCTCGATGCCGCTGCCGTCGTCGGGCGGCACGGTGTTGCTGGAAACGCTGAACATCCTCGAAGGCTTTCCGATGTCCGACATGAAGCAGGGCTCGGCGCCCTCGCTGCATGTCATGATCGAAGCGATGAAGCGCGCCTATGCCGACCGCGCCCGCTATCTCGGTGACCCCGATTTCGTCAACGCGCCAATGCAAGTCCTGCTCGCCAAGGATTATGCGGCGAGGCAACGCGCCAGCATCGATCCCGAACGCGCAACGCCATCGGCCGATGTCTTGAAGATTACCCCGCAACGCGAGGGCAGCAACACCACGCACTATTCGGTTGTCGACAGTCGTGGCAACGCCGTCAGCAACACCTACACCCTGAACTTCCCCTATGGCGTCGGCCTGGTCGCCGACGGCACCGGCGTACTGCTCAACAACGAGCTCGACGATTTCACCGCCGCGCCCGGCGCCTCCAACGCCTTCGGGCTGGTGGGTTTTGAGGCCAATCTGCCCGGCCCGGGCAAGCGGCCGCTCTCGTCGATGTCGCCGACCATCGTGCTGAAGGACGGCAAGCCGGTGCTGGTGACGGGAACACCCGGCGGCAGCCGCATCATTTCGGCGGTGCTGCAGATCGTCGTGAACGCGCTGGATTACAAGATGGATGTTGCGGCTGCCGTGGCGGCGCCGCGCGTGCACCATCAGTGGATGCCCGACGAAGTGCGGGCGGAACGCGGCTTTCCGCAGGAGACGCTCGACGCGCTGAAGGCCAGAGGGCATCAGGTGATCGTGCCGCTCGGCCAGACCTCGGCCAATTCGATTGCGGTTACGCCAAACGGCCTGCTCGGCGCTCCCGATCCGCGCACCCGCGGCGCGGAAGCGGCGGGGCAGTAGGTTCGATGCCAATTTGCTGATTGCCTCGTGAGTGTATCGGGGTAAGGCTTGCTCGGTCGTTCCCTCTCCCCTTGTGGGAGAGGGTTAGGGAGAGGGGTGGCCGCGAGTTCGGTGCTTGTGGCTTACCCCTCACCCCAGCCTTCCCCACAAGGGGGGAGCCACCAAGCTGCGCGTCCCTAACTATGCGTCCCCAACCTGGAGTGCTCCCATGACATCCCTCAAAGGCAAGACGCTGTTCGTATCCGGTGGCAGCCGGGGCATCGGCCTGGCGATCGCGCTGCGCGCCGCACGTGACGGCGCCAATGTTGCGATCGCGGCCAAGACCGCGGAGCCGCACCCAAAACTCAAGGGCACCATCTACACCGCCGCCGACGAGGTGCGCGCTGCCGGCGGCAAGGCGCTGCCGGTGCTGTGCGACATCCGCGACGAAGCGCAAGTGATCGCGGCGATCGACAAGACCGTTGCCGAGTTCGGTGGCATCGACATCTGCGTCAACAATGCCAGCGCCATCAGCCTGACCAATTCGCAGATGACCGACATGAAACGGTTCGACCTGATGATGGGTATCAATACGCGAGGCACCTTCCTGGTGTCGAAATATTGCATCCCGCATCTGAAGAAATCAGCCAACCCTCACATCCTGATGCTGTCGCCGCCGCTCGACATGAAAACGAAATGGTTCGAGCATTCCACCGCCTATACGATGGCCAAATTCGGCATGAGCATGTGCGTGCTCGGGCTGTCAGGTGAATTGAGATCGGCAGGCGTCGCCGTCAACGCGCTGTGGCCGCGCACCACGATCGCGACCGCCGCGGTCGGCAATCTCCTCGGCGGCGACGCGATGATGCGCGCCAGCCGCACGCCTGAAATCATGGGCGACGCCGCTTATGTCATCTTCACCAAACCCTCCCGCGAATTCACGGGGCAGTTCTGCATCGACGACAAGGTGCTCTATGCCAGCGGCGTGCGCGATTTCGAGCCTTACCGGGTCGACAAATCCGTGCCGCTGATGTCGGATTTCTTCGTGCCCGATGACGACGTTCCACCGCCCGGCGTCACTGTGCAGGCGCTGCCCTCGGTTGGCGCGGCGCAGCCGTCGCGGTAGAGGCGATCGGCTGCGGAGCGGCGCGTGGGCTGGCGTAGTTGGATCGCTGTCGGATTGCTGGTGGCCGTGCCGGCAGCGGCTTGCGTCGTCCTCCGTCCCGATCGCGCGATCCGCATCGCCACCGGCGTGGTCGCGCACAGTGTCTGCGCCAAGACCTTCGTATCCGGGCTCGATCCGCAGACCGTGTTCTCGGAAACCATCGAGCGTGCCTCGCTGCGCCGCGTGCGCGCGCTGCTGAAATTCAGGGTCGACCGCACGGCCGGGACGGTCGATGCATCGGCCGCGGGAATGCTCGGCAGCCGCGCTGTCTATCATGAAGGGCTCGGCTGCGTGCTGCGGCACGGAACGAAGGAGCCGTATATCCTCAAGAGCGACATTGACGCATTGAAGGTACCGAAATCGCCGCCGCTGCTGGGCGAGATTGCCGGCCCCGATGTCGTGGCGCCGTCCAATCCCGCATTGAAGGCCGCGCTCGATCACGCCTTCGAGGAGCCGGCCGAGCCGCCGTTCCGGCGCACCAAGGCGGTGGTCGTGGTGCATGACGGCGAGGTGATCGCCGAGCGCTACGCCAGCGGCATCGGCGTCAACACGCCGCTGCTCGGCTTTTCCATGACCAAATCGGTGGTCAATGCCTTGATCGGGGTGCTGACACAGCAAGGCCTTGTCACGCCCTCGATGCCCGCGCCGATACCGGAATGGCGCGGCGATCTCAGGCGCGAGATCGAGGTCGAGCATCTCTTGCGCATGACCACCGGACTGGCGCTCGATGAAACCAGCAGCTTCGGCCGGATGGTCTATCTGCAGGACGACATGGCGGGTTCGGTGGTCAACGCCGCCGTCGTCGCGCCGCCGGGCACGCGCTGGGCCTATTCCAGCCCGACCACGCAATTGTTGGCGCGGATCATCCGCGATGCCGTCGGCGGACCGGAGCAGACCCTGGCGTTTGCCTGGCGCGAATTGTTCAATCCGCTCGGCATGCGCACCGTCACACTCGAATTCGACGCGACAGGCACGCTGCAGGGATCAACCCATATGCTCGCGAGCGCGCGGGACTGGGCGCGGTTCGGGCTGCTGTTTGTCAATGACGGCGTTGTCGGCGGCAAACGCCTGCTGCACGAGGACTGGGTGGATTTCTCGGCCGCCGCGACACTCGACACCGACTATGGCGCCGGGTTCTGGACCAATCGCAGCGAGCATGTACACGCCAAGGAACGCGTGCGGCTCGGAATTCCCCGCGACGCGTTCGGCGCGGCGGGCGATCTTGGCCAGCGCATCGTGATCATCCCGTCGCATCGCCTCGTCGTGGTGCGCCTCGGCGACAGCGTCGATCCGACCGGCGATATCGGCGGGCTCGCGCGATTGGTGAAGGAAGTGATTGCGGTGGTGGGGCCGTGAGTCGTCATTCCGGGATGGTCCGAAGGACCAGACCTCAGGGGCGCAATTGCGCCCTGGGGAATCTCGAGATTCCGGGTTCGATGCTACGCATCGCCCCGGAATGACGACGTCACCTCCCAATCACATACGGCCCGCCCTTTTCCAGCGCGCGCGCATAGGCCGGACGGGCGTGGATGCGTTCGAGGAACGCCATTGCCTTGGGGTGACCGACCTCCAGCCCGCCGCGCGCGGCGGCGGCTTCCAGCGGAAAGCTCATCTGGATGTCGGCGCCCGTGAATTCGCTGCCGGCGAACCATTCGCTTTTCGCCAGTTCGCTCTCCCAGTAATCCATGTGCTGCTTGAGCTGCGGATTGACCAGTGTGGTCAGCGCCGTATTGCAGACCTTGCGCACCAGTGGCCGCAACAGGGCCGGCGCGCGTTTCGGCATCAGCGTGAACAACAGTTTTAGCAGCAGCGGCGACATCGCGGATCCTTCCGCATAGTGCAGCCAATAGGTGTAGCGCAGCCGCTCCGGCGTATTCGGCGCCGGGATCAGTTTGCCATTACCATAAGTGCCTATGATGTATTCGGCGATCGCGCCTGATTCCGCGATGGTGTTGCCGTTGTCGGTGATGACGGGCGACTTGCCGAGCGGGTGAATGGCGCGCAGCTCTTTCGGCGCGCGCATGTCGCCCTGGCGTTGATAGCGCACGATCTCGTAGGGCACGGCGAGCTCTTCGAGCAGCCACAGCACGCGCTGCGATCGGGAATTGTTGAGATGGTGCACCGTCAGCATAGCCGCTCCCCAAATTGAACGCCGCGTTGGTGCCAGCCGGGCACGGGAAAGTCGAGATGGCTTCAAGACGGGTTATGGGCTTTGACAGGCATAATTTACCCGGGTAATATCCAAGTAGAATCGAGGAACAGCCGTGAATCCCACACCGGATGCCGCCTACATCGCTTTTGAAGGAGACCGCTGCGTCGGATCGGGCGATCTGCACGAGGTCGCCCGTTCCGCCAGGCAAGCGCTCGGGCAGCAGCCGCAGGCCTCGATCCTGATTTTCAACGGCAGGACCAGCGCGCTGGTCGATGTCGACTTCCGCGGCTCGGTCGACGACGTCGTGGCGCGGATTCCGCTGCCGGAGCCACCGGCCACCGATGAAGATACCGCCCTAGCCGCCCCGCGTGGTCCCGGCCGCCCGAAACTCGGCGTGGTCGCGCGCGAGATCACGCTGTTGCCGCGGCATTGGGACTGGCTGGCGCAGCAAAAGGGTGGCGCCTCGGTCGCAATCCGGAAACTGGTCGACGAGGCGCGCCGCAACAACGAGGGCAGCGATCGCATCCGCCTCGCGCAGGAGGCCGCCTATCGTTTCATGTCGACCATGGCCGGCAACCGGCCGCATTTCGAGGAAGCGATCCGCGCGCTGTTCGCGGGTGATGCACCCCGCTTCGAGCAATTGATCGCCGAATGGCCCGCGGATGTGCGGGACCATGCTGCAAGGCTGGCAGTTCCGGCATTTCATCGCGAAGCTTGAGACGAAGTCCGGTTGATCCGGCTGATCGGACCCGCTAGGTTGATTGAAATGATAGGGATCATATAAGAACCATCCGAGGGAGACCGCCGTGAGCCCAAATCCGCAATTCTTGTTCGATTTCGGCAGCCCCAACGCCTTCCTCAGCCACGAGGCGATCCCGGCGATCGAAAAGCGGACCGGCGCGAAATTCGAATATGTCCCGGTGCTGCTCGGCGGCATCTTCAAGGCCACCAATAACAAGTCGCCGGCCGAAACGCTCGCCGGCGTCAAGAACAAGCGCGAGTTCCACGCGATCGAGACCGAACGCTTCGTCAAGCGCTTTGGCGTCAAGCCCTACACCTGGAATCCATTTTTTCCCGTCAACACGCTGAACCTGATGCGATCAGCGGTCGCCGCGCAAATGGAAGGCGTGTTCGAGAAGTACGTCGAAGCTGCGTTTCATCACATGTGGGTCGAGCCGAAGAAGATGGACGATCCGGAAGTCGCGGCGAAGGCGCTGGCCTCCTCCGGCCTCGATGCAGGCAAGCTTTTGGCCCGCTCACAGGACGCGGATGTAAAGGCAAAGCTGATCGAGAACACGCAAGCCGCGGTCGAGCGCGGTGCATTCGGTTCGCCGACGTTCTTCGTCGGCAAGGAGATGTTCTTCGGCAAGGAACAGTTGCGCGAAGTCGAGGAGATGATTTCGGGCAGTTGACGACGCAGTCGTCATCCCGGGGCGCGAAGCGAACCCGG
The DNA here is from genome assembly GCF_018131065.1 of Bradyrhizobium sp. AUGA SZCCT0431. Lineage (NCBI taxonomy): Bacteria > Pseudomonadati > Pseudomonadota > Alphaproteobacteria > Hyphomicrobiales > Nitrobacteraceae > Bradyrhizobium > Bradyrhizobium sp. AUGA SZCCT0431. Next base: position 334,996 of record NZ_JAFCLR010000001.1, read on the forward strand.
GATCTCGAGATTCCCCGGTGCGCAATTTGCGCACCTGAGGTCTGGTCCTTCGGACCATCCCGGAATGACGGCGACACAGAATCAGCGGAGTTCACCAATGCAAAAACGCAACGCAACTGTGGCCGTGATCGGCGCCGGCGACTACATCGGCGGCGAAATTGCCAAGAAATTCGCTTCCGAAGGCTTCACCGTGTTCGCCGGAAGGCGTGACGGCGCCAAGCTGGAGCCGCTGAAGAAGGAGATCGAGGCAGCAGGCGGGTCGGTCGTGGCGCGCTCGCTCGATGCGCGCAAGGAGGACGAGGTCGCCGCCTTCCTCAACGACGCCGACCAGCACGCGCCGCTGGAGGTCTGCATTTTCAATGTCGGCGCCAACGTCAATTTCCCGATTCTTGAAACCACCGACCGCGTGTTTCGAAAGGTCTGGGAAATGGCCTGCTGGGCCGGCTTCCTGGCGGGCCGCGAATCGGCGCGGCTGATGCTGCCGCGCGGCCAGGGCAACATCTTCTTCACCGGCGCTACCGCGAGCCTGCGCGGCGGCAGCGGTTTTGCTGCCTTTGCCAGCGCCAAATTCGGCCTGCGCGCGGTGGCGCAATCGATGGCGCGGGAGCTCGGCCCCAAAAACATCCATGTTGCGCATCTGGTCATCGATTCCGGCGTCGATACCGCCTGGGTGCGCGAGCGCCGCGAACAGCTCTGGGGCAAGGAAGCCCTCAACAATCCGGATTTGCTGATGCCGCCGGCCTCGGTCGCGGCGTCCTATTGGCAGCTCTACCAGCAGCCGCGCAGCGCCTGGACGTTCGAGCTGGAGATTCGTCCGTTCGGGGAGAAGTGGTAGGACGCTCTTTCCGTCATGGCCGGGCAAAAGCGCGAAGCGCGTCTTGGCTGGACACCCCGGCCATCCACGTCTTCATTGCTGCCATCCGAATAAAGACGTGGATGCCCGGATCAAGTCCGGGCATGACAGAGTGAGTTCTGTACGGGAGACTGAACAATGCGCATTCTCGTGGTCGGCGCCGGCGCCATCGGCGGATATTTCGGCGGCAGGCTGCTTCAGGCCGGGCGCGACGTGACGTTTCTGGTGCGGCCGAAGCGGGCCTCTGAACTCGCCTCCGCCGGCCTCGTCATCAAGAGCCCTGCCGGCGACGTTACGCTGAAGAATCCGCCGACGGTGCAGGCCGACAGGCTCAGCGAAAAATTCGACGTGGTGCTGCTGAGCTGCAAGGCGTTCGACCTCGAGGACGCGATCAAGTCCTTTGCGCCGGCGGTTGGCCCAGATACCTCGATCATCCCGCTGCTCAACGGCATGCTGCACTTGAACGTGCTCGACGAAAGATTTGGCGCGGAGCGCGTGCTGGGCGGCCTCTGCGCGATTGCCGCGACGCTCAACGAGGCGCGCGAGGTGGTGCAGCTGGCGCCGATGCAGTCGCTCAATTTCGGCGAACGCGACGGCAAGATGTCGGATCGCGTCCGTGCGATCTCTGAAATCTTCACCAGCGGCAACATTGGCGCTGTGGCCAGCGAACACATCATGCAGGACATGTGGGAGAAGTGGGTATTCCTCGCCTCATTGGCGGCCTCGACCTGCCTGATGCGCACTTCAGTGGGCAACATCCTGGCGGTGACGGGCGGCAAGGATTTCCTGCTCGGCATGCTCGATGAATGCAGCGCGGTCGCAACAGCGGAAAGCTTTGCCCCCGGTGGACCGTTCTTCCAGCGCACCCGTGGTTTGTTGACCGCGGAAGGCTCGCCCATGACCGCGTCGATGTTCCGCGACGTCAAGGCGGGATTCCCGGTCGAAGCCGATCACGTCATCGGCGATCTCGTCGCTCGTGCCGACGCCGCGAAAATTCCGGTGCCAAAACTGCGCATCGCCTACACCCATCTCAAGGCGTATGAGAAGCAGCGGGGGTGAGGCGCGCGAGCACCGCCATCTAAATTTATTGTCGTCCCGGCGAAGGCCCTAGGCCATGCACACATCTTTTCGAGTCAAAAAATTGACTCTTGATCAAGGACTTAGTCGCTACAGGGTGACGAAATTTCGCGAGTGCAGCTCAGCAAAAATGCATCATTTCTCTGCGTTCTTGCGCCAAGTCGTTGAGAAGACTCCAGAAGATGTGTGCATGGCCTAGGGCGAAGGCCGGGACCCATACGCCGCGGCCTGTCGGCGGGAACGCTGACGTTGGACGCCTTCTAAAACAATTAGTGTCACGGGGTATGGGTCACGGCCTTCGCCGGGACGACGGTTAGAGGTGCGCCAGATAATGCGCCAGCGCTTCGATCTCTTCTTCGCTGAGGGAATAGGCGACACTCGCCATCGCCGCCATGCCGCCGCCGGACCGCACCCCTGACTTGTAGTCGTGCAGCGCCTTCGCGAGATAATCCTGACGCTGCCCGGCGACGCGGGCGACCGCCTTGGTGCCGGCGTAATTGTCGAGGTGACACGATGCGCAACGCCCGCCCGCAGCCGCCTGCGCGCCCTTCTTCGACAGATCCGGATTGTCGTCGGGCTGCTTTGCCTGCGGCGGCGGGAGCTGCGCGAAATAGGCGCCGAGATTGCGGATGTCCTCGTTGTTGAGCTGCTCGACGATCGGCTGCATCTGCTCGTTCTTGCGGGCACCAGCGCGGTAGAACACCAACTGCCACTGGATGAACATGTCCGGCTGCGCCGCCAGCGAGGGAATGTTTTCCATCTGCGAGATGCCGTTCTCGCCGTGACAGCCGACGCACAATTCGGCCTTCGCCTTGCCGGCGGCGATATCGGCGGCATGGGTGGGGCCGCAGATCATCATTGCTGCTAGCAGGCTTCCAGTAAACGCAAGTCGCATCATAGCTCTCCCGTCGTCATGGCCGGGCTCGACCCGGCCATCCATCTCTCTTCAAGAAATTTTGCGTTGATGGATGCCCGGATCAAGTCCGGGCATGACGAGCATGTTCCATTCCAAAACGCGAAGCTGCGGCCACTCGTTCCCGAGCAACCGCAGCCCCTGATCGTCTCGTCTCCTGTTTGACGCGTTTTCTTCACGCGAACCGGTATCCACTTCGCTCGAAAACGCTATGCGCCTTACTTCTTGGCGTAGCTGATGCGATAGATCGCACCGGCCCAGTCGTCGGCGATCAGCAAGGAGCCGTCCTTGGCCAGGATGATATCGGCGGGACGGCCGAGATAGCCCTGGTCGCCTTCGAGCCAGCCGGATGCAAAGATTTCCTGCTTGGCGTTCTTGCCGTCGGGACCGACGATGACGCGCTTGATCCGCGCGCCCTGGTACTTTTTCCGGTTCCAGGAGCCGTGTTCGGCGATGAAGATGTTGTTCTTGTACTCGGCGGGGAATTGATCGCCGGTGTAGAACTTCATGCCGAGCGGCGCCACATGCGCGCCGAGATTGAGCACGGGCGGGGTGAACTCCGAGCACTTGTGTCCCATCGCGAATTTCGGATCCGGCATATTGCCCTGGTGGCAATAGGGATAGCCGAAATGCTCGCCGATCTTCGAGATCATGTTGAGCTTGTCGCTCGGCATGTCGTCGCTGATCCAGTCACGGGCGTTTTCCGTGAACCAGAGCCGCCCGGTGCGCGGATCGACGTCGCCGCCGACGCTGTTGCGGACGCCGAGCGCCCAGATTTCCGCATTGCCGGTCTTGGGATCGACGCGGCGGATCTGCGAGACGCTGGTCGGCGGAATGCCGATGTTGAAGGGAGGTCCGAACGGCAGATAGAACCAGCCCTCCTTGTCGACCGCGATGTATTTCCAGCCATGCGCGGCGTAGGACGGCATGTCGTCATACACCACCTTGCCGGCGCCGAGATTGTCGATATTGGCTTCGGCGTTGTCGTAGCGGATCAGCTTGTCGACCGCGATGACGTAGAGCGCGCCGTCGCGGAACGCGAGGCCGGTGGGCATGTTGAGGCCCTTGAGGATGGTCTTGACCTCCTTCTTGCCGCCATTGTCCTTGATCGCATAGACGTTGCCGAGGCCGAACGAACCGACGAACAGCGTGCCCTTGTCGCCCCACGCCATCTGCCGCGCCGCAAGCACGCCCGAGGCGTAGACCTCGATCTTGAAGCCCGCCGGCAATTTGATCTTCGGGATCAGCTTGGCGAGTTCGGCGTCGGTCGCGCCAGTCGGCGGGCCGGACGGCGGCGCCTGCCCCTTCTGCGCCTCGGTCTCGTCGCCGAGAAACCAGTCGGGCGGCGGGTTGGTCCAGAATTCCTTGGTGCCGGATTCGTATTTCTTGAGCGGCTTCTGTTGCGCGTTGGCCTGGCTGGCCCCCGCGACAACGAGGATCGCCGTGAGCGCAAGAATAGATTGATGGAAAGCCGATTTCATCGCGTCACTCCCTATGCAGCCTTGGGGGCTGCGCCTGTTATTATTTTGAACGTTCGAGAGGCGAACTTGGTCTGGTGAGGTGGACTAGACCGTAAAATGGTAGCACATCCATTGCAGGAGAGAAGCGTAGGCTGCGCTGCCCTGTCAGACGGAAATAGATTGCGAAGAAATTTTTTCGGATTTTTTTCAAAGGACGCGCTGCACCGCAATATTCGTTTGAAGCCAGCGCCGCGGCCGGATCGAACGGTACGCGTCCCGATCGGCGGGCTTCCACAAAACAGGCAGATCGTGCGCGCGTTCGTGCTCGGTGGGACAGGCCTGACCGGCTCTGCCGTGGGTGCGGCAACCCGTTGGTTGGGGCATCAATTGTTCGGTCTGGGGCGATCTGGCGTGTCCGCGAAAAAGCTTGGTCAATTTGGCGCGATGCGATTGCCCGCGACGTCGGATCGCCGGAATCGTGGTCCACCTCGCGCGCGACCGTCCCGTTACCTTCTTCGCGTTACCGACAGCACGGCGGTGCCGTGGTTGTTGCGGTAGAGCAGATCGTAAAGACCGGGAATGCCGATCACGGCGTCGTTGACGAAGACGAACAATTCTTCCTTGCCGTTGGGCGCAATCGTCGGCGTGATATTGAACTGGATGATGTCGTCATAGGGGTCGGGCTCGTAGGAGTCCTCCTCGCCGCCGACATTGCCAAAGCGCAGCACGATGCGGAACCAGTCCTTGGATAATTCCCGCCGCATCGGCAGCAATAGCGAGAGATAGACACGCTCGTACCATTGCGGCCGCTCTTTGCTGGAAAAGCCCCCGACCGGCGTGCCGATGCGGGCAAGGCCATTGAACCATTGCTTGTCTTCGCCGTTTTTGCCGCCGGGTTGAATGGTCACATAATAGCGGCCGCGATGCTGCAGCAGGATGCCCGTCGCCTTGCACAAATCCGACGCCTTGAATTCGACGCGCGCGGTCTGGTTGACGGCCAGCACCGCAGGTTTCGGATCGGTATCGCGATGCACACAGGTATATCCAGCCATGTCCCAGCCGTCGTAAGCAAGATGACTGACAAGCGCAAATCCGAGATAGACGAACACCGCCGCGAAGAAGCCTGGTGCGATCCTTTGTTTCAAAGTGTCCTGGATGCGGATGTAAAGCGGGCTGCTGCGCAGATCATAAATCCAGTTGTCAGGCAGGCCCGATGGGGCTTCCGCCGACTTTCGCCAGATCGAGGCCATCAGGTTCGACGTGCGGGCTGCGATCTTCGAGGACAGAACCAGCAGGCCTGTGACCAGGACAGCGATGAAGGCGAACCAGCCCGGCGCGCGCGCGTAACCGTCGATCCAGGTCGTCGCAAAGTCCGGCAGAAATCCGCCGACAAAGCGCACGAGGTGGGACACCCAGCGGATCGGACTGGTATATTCATCGTAGCGTTGCGCGCTGCTGATGAGCGGGAAGACGAGCAGCCAAAGCGTCGCGCCGACGGTGGCGAAATAGGTGATGCGGCGTAGCCAGACCCAGTTCCAGACATGCTCCTGCGCCAGCGCGCGTTGCGCCGCGGCGGCGCTCGTCTCAAAGGGTTGTGTGGCGGGCGCGATGCTGAACTTGTCGGGCGCGACGATCTCGCCGTCCTCCTTGACGACGTCGTAATATGGCGGCAGGCCGACCGGCGCGTAGCCATGCGCGTTGTTCTCGATGCGCCTGAAGACGCTTTCGTGAATCTTGGCGCTGATGACGTCGACCTCGTCCTCTTCCAGCTTCTTCGGATAGAAGGCCGGCACCAGCTTGCGCGGTCCATAGCGGTAATATCCGCCAATCCCCTTGCGCGGATCGTACAGCCGTCCGTCCTTGTCTCGCTTCGAGATCGCGTTCTTGAATGTATCGGGATCGGCAATCATGTGGTCGGGGCTCGGCGGCTGGCCCGCATAATCCGACTTGAATTTGAGCCCGCAGCGTTGCGCCTCGGTGATCATCCAGACGAAGGGGATGTGGGCCAGCGCATCGTCGGGATAGCCCCCGCCGACATTGGTATGCACGCCGGCGAACCAGACCTGGCTGATACGTTCGTCCTTGATGAAGCGCTTTGCTGTGGGATCCGCCACCGCCGCGCCGCCATTGGTGCCGGCGGTTTCGTCCCAGAGCTGCGGGTGGAAGGTGGTGCGTTCCTCGTCGAGCGCCAGCGCCTGGCAAGCGCGCGCGACGCTCGCGGACAGATGCTTGCCCGGCAGCTCGAGCCGCCAGAGATATTTATGAATGCCGCGGGTCATTTCGTCGACCGGCATGCCGTAGGCGGCAACCGTGTCCCAAACGCCGATGAACCTGACCTTGACGTTCCTGCGAACCTCCCTGGGCGGGTAGTGCGGACCGAACTTGTTGCGGAACCACTGGTAGGGCGCTTCCAGCCTCAGATCATGATAGCGGTCCCGGCGATAGGCGCGGTAGGCCGCACTCGCGAGACTATGCAGTTCGGCTTCGTTATCGGCTTTGACCAGCCCCTGGCTGTCGATCAGCCCCATCAGGATCCGGATGGTGAAGGCACCGCGGCTGAAGCCGAAGCCGAACAGTTCGTCGTCCTTGTCGCGATAATTCCGGCAGGCAAACTTGTAGAGCGCGATGACGTTGCGGCGCAGGCCGAGACCGAATGCGCCGCCGAGGATCGCCATCGGCTTGAACGAGGAGGTGCCGACGCCGTCGTCATAGAACGCGACCTGGTCGTTGCCGGAAAGATCCAGCGCCTCGAACGTGCGCCAAACATTGGTGCGCCAGACTTTGGCCGCGGAATTACCGGTGCCGTCGGACAGCAGAATGATTTTTCGGCTCATGGGACATGCCTCGCCCGCGGCATGAAAGGAACATGCAACCTAGGGTACTAAAGATTGCCACGTTCTCTTCGAATAGAGAAGCATACCGCGGGCAGGGCGCCGCCCGTCAATACGGCGGCTCGTCATAGACGGGCTTGCCGTCGATCAGCAGGCGCTTGATCGCCGCCTGGCCGGAAGGCGTCACGGCCGCAACCACCTCCAGCCGTGCCTTTTCGGTCGTCTCGATCTTCTTGCCCTCGCCCTGCGGCACGAAATAGCTCTCGAGCCCATATTTCACGAGGGCGGCGCGGATTCCGGGCTTGCAGACCCTGAGCCCCTGCTCGTTGGGCGGGCAGACCGATCCCGCGTCCACCGTGCCCAGAATGACGATATCGGCGCCGGACACTGCCGGCCGCTCGGATGCGATCGCGACCGCCCTCGCCTTGCCGGTCTCGTCGGGCCGCAGGGTGACGAATACTTTTTGTCCCCGTGTGAAGGCGTTCGTTGACTCCTTCGGCAGGTCGATCGACGAGATTCGGTAATCGAGAACGACATAATCGCCGCGAAACAGGTCGCGCGGGTCGACGGGCACGATCTCGAGCCGGACTTCCCGGCCGTTTCGCAATATTTCCGCGCGTTGATAGACCATCGCGAGGATCAGTCCGCAGAGCAGCAGCGCGGCGAGGATGTAGCGCGGAAGCAACGGCACGCGCCCGATCAGGCTGTCGACGGTACTCATCAGGCCGCACTCCCTGAGGGTTGCTCGTTGGCACGTCTTGACCAGCTTGCGAGTTTGCGCGCCCCCAAGGCGAGGCCCAGCAGCACCACGCCGGCGGCAAGAAAGAACAGGGACTGGTCGAGCAATGTGCCGACCGTGCGCCAGAGCAGGATCAATATCGAAACGCCGAACACCGCGTAGCCGACCACGACAAATGTCCGCAAGCCGACCAGCAGGCCGCCTGCGATCAAGGCCACCGCACTGACGAGCACGGCGATGGGGATCAGCACGCGGCTCGGAATTGCGGGGCCGCCCGCCAGCATCAGCGGAATCGTCAAGCCAATGGCGCAGGCCGCGATGATCACAAGCCGCCCCTTGTCCCTGTGCCGTGCCAGTACCGCGAGGGCCGCAAGTGCGAGCGCCGCCGTGACATAGGCAAGGCCGAGATGCGCATCGATGGCGTGCGCGAAGCGGACTGATTTTTCCAGAACGAGTTCGATTTCAAAGCAGAGAAACACGCCAAAGGCCCAGCCGCCCCATGGCAGGAGCGCCCGGAACTCGGCGGGCCAGTCCCGGTCCAGCGCCAGCAGCCCGATCGCGATGTAGACTACCGAGAACGCAATGCCGCCATGGATCAGGCGATCCGCTGGCGCCCACATCAGTGTGGCCAGCCAGACGCCCAGCGCCAGAGCTGCAGCATGCGCCACCAGGCGATTTTCGCGGCCCAGCGCCAACGCAAATGCCGGAACGAACAGCAGGAAAAACGGCCAATGGATTTCGCGCCATTGCGCGTCGTCGAATCTGCCGAACGACCAGGCCGTCATCGCCGCAAAACCAATCACCAGCGGACCGCTCTTGCCCGTCAACGCGGCCGCGATCACAGCACCGATCGCCACCAGCATAGCGCCCGCCGGCCAATCGCCCGGCAGATGATACATCTGGCCGACCAGCGCCACGCCCGCGCCAAAGCACAGCGTGGCGAATGTCACGGCGGCATCGGCGCCCCATGGAATCCCGCGCCGGCCGAGTAGAAGGGCGATCGGAAAACAGGCCGCAATCAGCGAGAGGATGCCGACCAGCCTGACCAGGCGTGGAATCTCCTGCCAGTTCGCGGCAACAAAGGCGCTGACGCTGGCGGCCAGCATCAAGGCGCCAAGCATCGCGAAGATGGCGGGCAGGCGCGACACCGCCTCTTCGCCAAATCGCGCCTTGCGGATGGAATGGGCCGCGTCGCCCGAAATCACGCCCTCTGCGACCCACCTGACCAGGTCCGCCTCAAGGCGCTGCCGATATCCCCGTTCAAACAATTGTAAGCCTCGCTCGTGTCACGACCCTTGCGGCGTGGCACAAGACGACGCTGCAATCTTTGGTATCGGAAGATGGCATGCAGGTTCGGTGGAAAGAAGCAGGCCGCGGCGGCAGGTCGCCCACCGTCACAAACGACAAAGCCGCCTGACGGCGGCTTGTCGTTCAATCATTGCTCTGGCATGCGAGAAATCTTGGAGCGGGCGAAGGGGCTCGAACCCTCGACCCCGACCTTGGCAAGGTCGTGCTCTACCACTGAGCTACACCCGCATCCGAGATGTCGGCGATCGCTCGCCGGCAACGGCAGACCTATGCCAAATGCAGGCCATGAATGCAACAGTCAGCACACGGCCGAAACCACCCCGATAGGCAGGTTTTCTTAACAAATTGGCGCGAATCGGTCCGAAACAACGCCCAAACCGCATTAATCGGTCCCCCGGCTCCGTCAGTGGCAACCCTTGGGCAGTCCTTGTGTCAAATTGCCCTCGTATCGCGCTGCGATTCGGACTTCCTCCCGGACGCGCCGATCCGCCGGTCGGTCAATTCGTCGCGCCGGACTTGGGGTCGGAGACCGCCCACTCCTGGCCCCCTCCTCTGGCCCCTTGGGAACCGGCGGACGCGGCCGGGCCGATTGAATTTTGTGACCCAGCCGCCATCTAGCGGATGAGAACTTGGCGCCCTTCCGTGCTAGAAGGGCCCCCATTCTCAAGACAGCATTCCGAGACCAATTCTCAAGACATCAGGCGAGGATACACCGTGACGATAATTGAGCAGGGCGGCGGCCCGGCGCCGCAGGCCGTACCCGATCTGATCAAGGACACCACCACCCAGACCTTCGTGAAGGACGTCATCGAGGAATCGAAGCGCCAGCCGGTGCTGATCGACTTCTGGGCGGAGTGGTGCGGTCCGTGCCGTCAGTTGACGCCGATCATCGAGAAGGCCGTCCGCGCCGCCAAGGGCAAGGTCAAGCTGGTCAAGATGAACATCGACCAGCATCCGCAGATCCCCGGCCAGATGGGAATCCAGTCGATCCCGGCCGTGATCGCCTTCGTCAACGGCCAGCCCGCCGATGGCTTCATGGGCGCGGTGCCGGAGAGCCAGGTCACCGCCTTCATCGACAAGCTCACCAAGGGCATGGCCGCACCGGGCGAACCGAACATTGCCGAAATTCTGCAGGAGGCCGAAGCCGTGCTGGCGGAAGGCGATGCGGCTGCCGCGGCGCAGATCTATGCCGAGGTGCTGTCGATCGATTCCACCAATATCGCCGCGTTGGCGGGTCTCGCGAAATGCTACGTGACGACAGGTGCCATCGAGCAGGCCAAGCAGACCATCGCGATGGTGCCGGAATCCAAACGCAATGACGCCGCCGTCAAGGCCGTGCAGGTCTCGATCGATCTCGCCGAACAGGCGCAATCGGTCGGCCCGGTCACCGAGCTGGAACAGAAAGTCGCCGCAAACCCGCTCGATCATCAGGCCCGGTTCGATCTGGCGACCGCGCTCAACGCCCAAGGCAACCGTGCCGAAGCGACCAACCAGCTGCTCGAAATCGTCAAGCGGGACCGCAAGTGGAACGAGGATGGCGCGCGCAAGCAGCTGGTGCAGTTCTTCGAAGCGTGGGGCGGCGCCGATGAAGCGACCGTGGATGGACGCAGGCGCCTGTCGACGATTCTGTTCTCGTGAGTTGCGTATTCCGCAACCGTGGACACCGGTTTTGCGATAAGAATACGCACAAGACATAGACATCTCATGCAGTAGAGCCGGGGCCGCAGATGCCGATCAATGCCGAATACCGCGGACCCGGCGAGCTTCCCGAAATCATTCCGGTGTTTCCGCTGCCGGGTGCACTGCTGCTGCCGCGCGGCCAGATGCCGCTCAACATCTTCGAGCCGCGCTATCTGGCGATGGTCGACGACGCGCTGCGCGACGGCCACCGCCTGATCGGGATGATCCAGCCGGATATTTCCCACAGCAAGGACGAAGCGCGGCCGATGCTGTTCAAGGTCGGCTGCGTCGGCCGCATCACCCAGCTCGCCGAATCCGGCGACGGCCGTTACATCCTCGAACTCACCGGCGTCTCGCGCTTTCGGGTGGTCGAAGAGCTGACGGTGTTGACCGCGTACCGGCAATGCAAGGTGAATTTCTTCCCCTTTGTTGACGACTTCACTGCGCGCAAGGGCGAAGAGGCCGTCGACCGCGAGGCGCTGCTCGAGGTGCTGACCGATTTTCTCAACGCCAACAATTTGAAAGTGGATTGGGAAGGCATCGAGAGCGCGCCCAACGAGGCGCTGGTCAATGCGCTGGCGATGATGTCGCCCTATGGCCCCGCCGAAAAGCAGGCGATGCTGGAAGCGCCCGATTTGAAGACGCGCGCGGAAATCCTGATCGCGGTGACCGAGATGGACCTCGCCAAGAAGCGCACCAGCGGCGGCGATACGGGGCTGCAGTAAACCGCGCCGGCTACGCCGCGTTCGCGGCTGCCTTGACCCGCGAGCGCACCATTTTCGCTACTTCGGCGCTCGTTACCGGCGGACTGAAATAATAGCCTTGCGATTCGACGCAGGCCTCTCCGCGGAGGATGTCCCATTGTTCCTGGGTTTCCACGCCTTCGGCCGTGGTGGTCTTGCCGAGGCTTACGGCGAATCGAACCACCGCACGCGCGATGACGCGGGACTCTTCCAGTGGGCTGGTCAGCTCGCTGACGAAGCTGCGGTCAATTTTGATCTTGTCGAATGAGAACTTTTGCAAAAAGCTCAGCGATGAGTAACCCGTGCCGAAATCATCCAGGGCAACTCGCACGCCCAGTTCGTGCAGCTGACCGAGCGCAGCGAACACGGCTTCGCTGTCGTGCATGATGGCCGTTTCGGTCACCTCGAGCTCAAGTCTTGGTGGCGCAATTCCCGAACTCGCCAGGGCGCTGATAATGACCCGAACCAGGTCTTTGCTTCTGAATTGAGCCGGAGACAGATTTATCGCGATCTTGAGATGGGCCGGCCATTTTGCCGCCTCCGCGCACGCCGTCCGCAGTACCCACTCTCCGATCGGCACGATCAAGCCGGTTTCTTCCGCAAGCGGGATAAAGTCGCCGGGCATGACCCAGCCGCGCTCGGGATGATGCCAACGCAGCAACGCCTCAAAGCCGCTGATCTTGCCGTTCTTGAAATTGACGATCGGCTGGTAGCGCAGTTCGAACTCATCATTGGCAAGCGCGCTGCGCATATCCCGTTCGAGGTTGCGGCGGGCATGCATGAGTTCGTCGAGTTCCGGCTCGAAGAAACGGAAGGAACCACGCCCGCCATTCTTGGCGGAGTACAAAGCGAGGTCCGCTTTCTTGAGAATTTCATCGGAATCGGTTCCGTCGCGTGGCGCGACGGCAATGCCGATGCTCGTTCCGACGGTGACCCGGTGATCGCCAAGATCGAAAGGTTCGCAAAGCTCGGCCTTGATTCGTTCGGCGAGCGCCACGGCTTCCACCAGCGGATTTTCTACGCACTCAATGACGGCGAACTCGTCGCCGCCCAGCCGCGCGACCATCGCCGTTTCCCTGACGCACCCCAGCAGCCGCGCAGCAACGGCTTGCAGCAGCGCGTCTCCCGTGGGGTGCCCCAGCGTGTCGTTGACCTCCTTGAAGCGGTCAAGGTCAAGCATGAGCACCGCGAGATCGGCGCCACCCCTGCGCGTGATGGAAAGGGCGAGCTCCAATCGCTTCCTCAAGAGGACGCGATTTGGCAGGTCGGTCAGCGCGTCATGATGGGCCATATGCGTGATCTTGGCCTCGGACCTGCGCTGCTCGGTGACGTCCTGGTGCGTCGCCACCCAGCCGCCGCCGGGCATTGGTTGCCTCGTAACGCAGATCAATCGTCCATCGGCGAGCTCGTCGACGCGGCTTGCCGGGACGTTGGTTGGCAGCGCGTTCAGGGCCGACATCACCTTTGCGGCGCCGTCATTGGTGCCAGCCTTGAGGATGCCGTTGCTGATGCGATGCTCGATGATTTCTCGGTGTGATGTTCCCGCCCGCAACAGTTCCGGCGGCAGCTGATACATTTTGGCGTAACGATCGTTGCAGACGACAAGCCGCTTCTCCGCATCGAACATGCAGAGACCCTCGCCCATGTTATTGATCGCCGAATCCAGCCTGAGCTTCTGCTCCTGCAATTCCCTTTGGGAGCCTTCGACCTGTTGCCGCGCGAGCGAGAGCTGATCGATGATTTCCTCGAATTTGCGCGTCCGGTTGGCGAGGCGGCGATCCGCCAGCACGCCGACCAGGCTCATCCCGAGCACCGACAGAGCCACGCCCGCAATCGCCACGGCGAGAAAGGCGGGAGAAAGTGACATCTCGTCAGGTGCCCGCGTCGGATCGGGGACAATTTCTACCGCGCCCATTGCCGTGAAATGATGCGAGACAATTGCGAGCGTCAGGAAAAGCGCAGCGACAAATGTTCCCCACAAATCCTTGTAGCGGACCGCGAACGCGAGCGCCGCATAACCGAACATCATGCCGACAATGATGGAGGCGAACACGAGATCGAGCGACCAGGTGACCCGGCCCGGGACTTCGAGCGCCCACATGCCGAGATAGTGCATGCTGGCAATGCCCGCGCCGATGATTCCGCCGCCGATGGGCGCACGCCACCGGCCGGGCGCATTGGCGGAGAAGCCGAACCCGCCGGAAGTCAGTATCATTGCCGCGGCGAGCGACAGTGCCGTCAAGGCCACGCCGTACCCGGTCGTGACACCGGGCTCGTAGGCGAGCATCGCGATAAAGTGCGTCGCCCAGATCCCGTAGCCGATCGCGGCGCCCGCAATTGCAATCCAGATCAGCCGCGTCCTCGCATGGGACGAGATCGCGCGATGAAAGATATGGATGGCGACGACGCTTGCGATGAAGCAGACGAGGCCGGCGAGGAGAACCAGTCGCCAGTCGTGTTCGACGGTAAGGCAGCTAAGAACGCGGAACATGTCATTCGGCCATGGTTGTACCTCACCATGGTTACCCGCGCTGACTATTCGACTCCTTAATTTTCTTGCAGCTTCCGAAGGCGTAGTTATCCGCGCGTAAAGAGCGAATGTATAATGGTTGAATACATCAGGGATTCTACGGAAAATCTCGATCTATCTGCCCGTTAATGGGCATTTGATTGATTGAATCGCCCGATCCGGAACCGCTCGCGGAACTGCTTATCGCGCAGCGAAATGGAACTCGCGACGATGCGACCGTAGTGGTACGGAGCTTGCCCCCGTAGTGATACGGAGCTGCGGCAGCGGGCCTTGGATGCGTTCGCTGCGCTGATTAACATTTGCACGGACCGCGCTCGGCGCTGACGAGCAATTCGCGTGGTATAGGTCAGCTCGCGTATCACATCTTCGCGCGCAAGATGACGTCTCAGTTGGGTACCGGACATATCCGGCACCACAATCTCCACCTCGCCTCGATATTGCCGAGGCGCGTGCCCGGCTCGACGTATCGCATATCAGCACCAAGGCGAGTTGGAAGCACCGCCCAGCGCAATGCAGTGAACGGCGGCGATCACGGGGACGGGCAGCTCGCGCCAGAGCCAGACAATGTGTTGCACAAAATTGGCGACAGTTCTTTCGACGTCGAACCGGGCACAGAATGCGCTGCCCTCGCCGGACAGCACGACGGCGCGCAGGCTTCTGTCTTGCTTGAGGCGCGCGCCGGCTTCGGCAATCGCCGTGAACATGTCAGCATCAAGCTGCATTCATTTTGTCGGCGCGGTTCAGCCTGACATCGGCAACACCATTTTCGATGGTGACCTTGACCCGATCCTCCATGGCCCTTCTCCTTGCTCCCACCCAGAACATGGGCATCTCCGTTTCCACGGCGGCGCAGGAAGGTGCCTAGTATCCCGCGACCGCCAGTGCGACGACGGCGGTGAGCGCCTTCCATCCAAAACCACGTCCGCGCGACCACCACGCATTCGCCGCGGCGGCAAAGGCGTAGATCGCGATCACGGTAATGACGATCCAGTGCCGGGCGCTCTCGGAGTCGAAGGAAGGAGCTGCAATCAGCAGCACGGCGCCGCCGATCCACGCCACGGTGCCGGCCTGCCACACCAGCCGGATCAGGGTCCGCAAGCTCTCGGGCTGGATGGTCGCTTTGGCGAACACCTTGGTTTCCCCGAGCACGCCGTGAATCAGGGACACCGCTATTCCGGCGACGCCGGCGCATTGCAGAATGATATCGCGCATCGGATACAGCCTCCATACAGTTGTGTATGGTTATGACGTGCCGCTTTGCGGCTGTCAATACAGTAGTGTATGGTGGATGTCGCAGGACGGGAACATGGGCGATCAACTCTCGGGGCAGGATTGGGTCGACCAGGGTCTGAAGACGCTGGCGAAAAGCGGCTTCACGGCGCTGAAGGCGGAACCGCTGGCCAAGGCGATGGGAGTGTCGCGCGGCAGTTTTTATTGGCATTTCGCGGATATTTCCGCGTTCCATGCCGCGATCCTCGAGCAATGGCGCGAAATCGCCGCCGAACAGATCATCGCCGGGGTCGAGGCCGCATCAAACGACGAGAATCCGCTCGAGGTGCTGCTGCGCCGGGTGTTCGGCGCAAGGCTGGCGCTGGAAAACGCGGTCCGCACCTGGGCCAGCGTCGACTCCGCGGCGCGGGCGGCGGTGCAGGCGATCGACCGCCGCAGGCTCGGCTATGTCGAGAGCCTGTTGACGCAGTCCGGATTATCCGCGGAGGTGGCCCGCGCCCGCGCGCAAATCCTCTATTGGGCGTTTCTCGGTTTTGCCCTGTCGGACCAGCCACTGCCGAAAGCGCAGCAACAGGCCATGCTCGACGAAATGCTGCGGATAGCCACCTCGCGATGACAAATTTGGTGTGCTAAGGGACCGGCCAAGCTGGAGATCACAAATGAATTCGACCGAACGCCTCGACAGCACCGTCGATCCGAAATTGCTTGAAATCCTGGTGTGCCCGATCACCAAGGGCCCGCTGGAGTTCGACGCCTCCCGGCAGGAACTGATCTCGCGCTCCGCCAAGCTCGCCTACCCGATCCGCGACGGCATCCCAATCATGCTGCCGGAAGAGGCCAGGAAGATCGATTAGTCTATGTCGTCCCGGACAAGCGAAGCGCGATCTCAGATGCGCAATTGCGCATCGGGGGACCCATACGCCGTGACTTCTCGTTCAGGCAGGCAAGCCGACACCTTCTTACTTACTTATTATTATTGACTGCGGTGGCTATGGGTCCCGGCCTTCGCCGGGACGACGAGAGCTACAGGGCCTCGCCCTTCAGCAGCCGCGGCACTTCACCTGATAATCCCGCGGCCTGGCGGATGAACAGGCTTTTCAGCGGCGGCGCGCGATCGACCAGGCCCAATCCGATGTCGCGCACGGTGCGCAGCAGCGTCGATTCGTTCGAGAACAGGAAGTTCAGCGAGTTGGTCGCAACTCCCATCGCCATGGTGTCGAACCGGCGCCAGCGCTGGTACCGTTCGAGCACGTCGGCCTGGCCGAGATCCATGCCGAGCCGCGCCGCATCGACCACGACTTCGGCCAAGGCAGCGACATCCTTCAGCCCCATATTGAGACCCTGCCCTGCGATGGGATGGATCACATGCGCGGCGTCGCCGATCAGCGCCAGCCGTTCGGCGATGAAGGAGCGCGCGACGAAATAGCCGAGCGGAAACGCGCGCGGCTTGTCGAGCGCCTTGACCTCGCCGAGATGCAGGCCGAAGCGCTGTTCGAGTTCGCCGTGAAATTCGTCTTCGCCGAGCGCGGTGATGCGCGCGGCTTCGGTGCGGTTCTCGGTCCACACCAGCGACGAGCGCTTTCCGGTCAGCGGCAGAATCGCGAACGGGCCTGCGGGCAGAAAATGTTCTTCCGCGCGGCCACCATGATCGCGCTCATGGCCGACGGTGACGACGATGCCGGATTGATCATAGTCCCAGCCATGGGTGGCGATCCCGGCGCGTTCGCGCAGCTTTGAGCGCGCGCCGTCGGCGGCGACCAAAAGACTCGCTTCGATGATCGTGCCGTCCGCGAGCGTCACGTCGACGCCGTCAGTGCGTGAATCGAACGAGGCAATTGCGGTCGCGCGCAGCTCGATGCCCTCGGCCTCGGTGCGCGCCACCAGCGCATCGATCAAATAGCGGTTCTCGACCATATGCGCGAAGGGCTCGCCGGGCTCGACATTGCCGGCGAAGGTGAGGAACACCGGACGGGTGGCGTCATCAAGCTTGGAATCGGTGACGACCATGTCGAGAATCGGCTGCGCGGTGGGCGCGATCTGGCCCCAGACGCCGAGCGCCTCGAACAGCCGCCGGCAGGCGGCGACGATCGCGGTGGCGCGCGGATCGCGGCTCGGCCTTGAGGCCAGCGCCGGATCGGCCACGATGACCGGAATATCGCGGCCCAGGCCCTGACGGAGCGCCAGCGCCAGCGCCAGCCCCGCAAAGGCGCCGCCGCAGATGACAATACTTCGCTGTGCCGGCATGCAATCCTTAAACCCGGTTACGCCCTCAGACGACCCTTGCTACCTGATATTAGCTGGGTGAAACAGAGGTGAGAAACAAGGGCTTTATCCGTCATTCCGGGGCGATGCGCAGCATCGAACCCGGAATCTCGAGATTCCGGGTTCACGCGAAGACGCGTGCCCCGGAATGACCCAAGCAACCGAAAGTGCGCCATGTCCGCAAGCGTGACCGACCTGATTTCGATCCTCGACATCGAACCGATCGAGGTGAATTTGTTTCGCGGCAACAGCCCGAAAACCGCGTGGCAGCGGGTGTTCGGCGGCCAGGTGATCGGACAGGCGATGGTGGCGGCGTGCCGCACCGTCGAAGGCCGGCTGCCGCATTCGCTGCACTGCTATTTCATCCTGCCGGGCGACCCGCAGGTCCCGATCATCTACCAGGTCGAACGCTTACGCGACGGCAAGAGCTATTCGACCCGCCGCGTCACCGCCATTCAACATGGCAACGCAATCTTCTCGATCATGGTCTCATTCCATGCCGAGGAGGAAGGCGCCTTCAACCACCAGGACAAGATGCCGGACGTGCCGCCGCCGGAAAAACTCTCCGCCGAAGAAGTGGCGAAACAGCCGGTGTTCAAGGAGATGCCGGAGTTCATCCAGCGCTATTACGAGATGGACCGGCCGATCGAGTTGCGTCCGGTCGAACTCGGCCGCTATTTCGGCGAACAGATCGACGACGGCCGCATCAATGTCTGGATCCGTACCGCGGCAAAACTCCCCGACGATCCGGCGCTGCATATGTGCGCGCTGGCCTATGCGTCGGATTTCTCGCTGCTCGATGCTGTGATGGCGCGCTACGGCCGCACGCTGTTCGACAGCAACGTGATGCCGGCGAGCCTCGATCACGCGATGTGGTTTCACCGGCCGTTCCGCGCCGACGAATGGCTGCTTTATTCGCAGGATTCACCGAGCGCACAGGGCGGCCGCGGGTTGGCCCGCGGCCTGATCTTCAAGCCCGACGGCACGCTGGTGGCGTCGGTGGCCCAGGAAGGCTCGATCCGCCAGCGCCGGGCATAGCTTACCCGTTCGGCTGCGCGCCTCGCTCGGCCAACACCGTCTGCGACGCCAGCCACTGCCACATCCATCGATACACCCATGGAATCGGGATGATGAAGAACGAAGCCAGTCCGGCCACGATCGCACGCCACAGGAACTCCAGGCCGCTGCCGATGAACAGGACTTCGCGCTGCGTGCCCTGAATATTGCGGCAGAACCACCGCATCATCGCGGTATACACCCAGGCCCAGCCGATGATCGTGAAGATCGCGAGCACCCCGAGGATCGAATATCCCAGAAAGGCCCAGACCGAGCCGGTGAAGCTGAGCCCGAGCGGCTGTCCGTCAGACGCGAGGTTCGCGATGAACCATTTGGCGAACAGCCAATAGAGCACGATCTGGAGAAGGTTTATCAGATTGCTGAGAATGTCACTGCCGAGGAAGGCGACGGCAATAACGATCGCGATAAATCCAAAATACCAGGGAACGATGGTCATCGCATTGCCGGTGAAACTGAGATTCGGCCGGCCCGGCACCTTAATGCAAGGCACGATCCAGTTCAGGTACCAGACCAGCACCCACGGCGTCGGGATGATCAGCACCCCGCCGATGATCATCACGAGGCTGCGCCAGACAAACTCCAGGATGCCGAAATCGATCGACAGCGGCCCACCGGCGTAACCGCCTCCGCCCGCATAACCGCCGCCAGCGCTGCTGCTCATCGGCGGCGGGCCGCCCGGTTGGGTCACGGACGGCGGGGCCCCACCCGATGGCATCAGGCCGGGAATTTCGCCCGCGCGCTGCCAGCCGGACATTCCCTCGGACCAGACCAGCGTATCGGCCCTGACCGTCCCCCTTGTGATGAGATCGCGCAGCTGGGCTTCCGGAAAGGGCCCCTGTTGCTGGCCGTTCGCTGCATAAAACCACGATCGGTTCGACATTTTTAATCCCTTTGGTCGTGGAAACGGGGGAAGCCGGCGGGGCGGCTGGCGAAAAACCCATTCTGTCGGAGGATCATATTCCCTGTACAGTGACCGAGGTCACCAGCTGCAAATGTTTTCCCCTTAAACCTGCAAGTTTTTTGTGCCATTTGCATAGAAAGATGCCAGATTTGGATTTTGGCAGCGAGCCGCCGGGCGGCCAGCCTGCCGAACACGCCGAAAGAACGTCAAAAAGGTCGTCAAAGACAACGTCTGGAAAGGCCGTCCAAGGAACTTCCAAGAGAACTAACTTCCAAGAGTGCATCCCAAGAGAAATGAAGGCCTGACCATGAAACTCGTCGTCGCGATCATCAAACCATTCAAGCTTGACGAGGTGCGCCAGGCGCTGACGGCCATCGGCGTGCACGGCATGACCGTCACCGAGGTCAAGGGGTACGGCCGCCAGAAGGGCCATACCGAAATCTATCGCGGCGCCGAATATGTCGTGAACTTCCTGCCCAAGCTGCGCATCGAAATCGCGGTCGCCTCCGACGTCGCGGACAAGGCGGTCGAGGTCATCACCGCGCATGCGCGCACCGGCCAGATCGGCGACGGCAAGATCTTCGTGACGCCGATCGATCACGCACTTCGCATTCGCACCGGGGAAACCGACAGCGACGCGCTCTAAAGTTTTCATTTCAGTTCAACGCGCGCGGGCAACGACGCCTGACGCGCGAACAAAAAACGACAACAGAACGACAACAGGCCGGGGAAATTCCATGGGGGCACTCTCGATTCGTGCAGCGAAGATCGCTGCGCTCAGCATTCTTGCGATGAACGTCTGGCCGGCGACGCCGGCCTTTGCGCAGACATCGACCATCAACGCCGCCGACACCGCGTGGATGATCGTCGCCACCGCGCTGGTCCTGATGATGACGATACCGGGCCTGGCGCTGTTCTATTCCGGCATGGTGCGCAAGAAGAACGTGCTGGCGACGATGGCGCAGAGTTTAGCTGCGGTCGCGATCATCTCCATTCTCTGGGTCTGTTTCGGCTATTCGCTGGCGTTCGTCGGCGACGGTCCCTGGATCGGCACGCTGGACCGCTGGTTCCTCATCGGCATCACCATGGACAGCGTCAACCCGGCGGCGAAGACCATTCCGGAAGCGCTTTTCATGCTGTACCAGATGACGTTTGCGATCATCACGGTCGCGCTGGTGGCGGGCGCGGTCGCCGACCGGATGCGGTTCTCGGCCTATCTGCTGTTCTCGATCGGCTGGTTCATGTTCGTCTATGTGCCGCTGGCGCATTGGGTGTGGGGCGGCGGCTTCCTCGCCACCATGGGCGTGCTGGATTTCGCCGGCGGTCTCGTCGTGCATCTGTCAGCCGGCATCGGCGGTCTGGTTGCCGCCAAGGTGATGGGACAGCGTCACGGCTATGGCAGCGACAATCTTTCCCCGTTCGACCTGTCGCTCGCCGTCATCGGCACCGGATTGCTGTGGGTCGGCTGGTTCGGATTCAATGGCGGCTCGGCGCTGGCGGCGAATTCGCGCGCCGTCATGGCCATCACCGCAACGCATCTGGCTGCCTGCGCCGGCGCGCTGACCTGGGGCGCGATCGAATGGGCAACGCGTCGCAAACCCTCCGTGCTCGGCATGATCTCCGGCGCGATTGCAGGCCTCGGCACAATTACGCCGGCCTCCGGTTACGTCGCACCGTGGCACGGAATCATCATCGGTCTGGTGGCGGGTCTGGTTTGCTTCTGGGCCTGCACCTGGCTCAAGCACCGTTTCAAGTATGACGATTCGCTCGACGTGTTCGGCGTCCACGGCATCGGCGGCATGACCGGCACCCTGCTCGCCGGCGTGTTTGCCACCGCCGCCATCGGCGGCACCGGCGGCCTGATCGAAGGCCACCCGCAGCAGGTGCTGATCCAGCTCTTCGGCATCGGCGTCACCCTGGTGTGGTCGGGCGGCGTCACCTTCGTGCTGCTCAAACTGGTGAGCGTGTTCGTGCCGCTGCGGGTGTCACTGCAGCAGGAGCTCGAAGGCCTAGATATTTCGCAGCACGGCGAGGCGCTTCAGTAGAACTACCCATCTAGATACCGCCTTCCTGCCCTCGCACTGGGCAGGATTATGTCCGGAGTCTGGCGTGCCCGCGCCTTGACCAGACATGCCTATTTTTTAAGCGCGACGGAATAGCGCAGTTTGGTTCCCCTCTCCGAAACCCCGAAAAGCCCCGGATTCATAAACCGTTAGGGAAATCCGCCGTTCTGGCACGGCATTTGATTCTAAGGGTCTTGGCTGTGCCCGCGAAGTGAACTTCTCCGCGTGGTGAACCTCAGTCGAGAACGCCCGGTCTGTCTGAACCGGGCCAAGCGGGGATAGGACCCATGAAAATTGTTATGGCGATCATCAAGCCATTCAAACTCGAAGAAGTCCGGGACGCCCTGACCGCCATTGGCGTTCACGGTCTCACGGTGACGGAAGTCAAAGGCTATGGTCGGCAGAAAGGCCACACGGAAATCTATCGCGGCGCTGAGTACGCGGTGAGCTTCCTGCCCAAGATCAAGATCGAGGTCGCTGTGGCCTCGGACCAGGTCGACAAGACCATCGACGCCATCACCTCGGCAGCAAAAACCGGACAAATCGGCGACGGCAAGATCTTCGTCATCAACCTCGACCATGCGGTTCGCATCCGCACCGGTGAGGCGGATGCCGCGGCACTCTGATCTCGCGCTCAACCCAGACACTCAGGAGTACAACAAATGACGTTCAAACGTCCCTATAGCGCGGGATTGACGGCCCTCGCCGTCGGCATGTTCGCCGCAACCTCCGCTTACGCGGAAGCCACTGTCAACAAGGGCGACAACGCCTGGATGCTCACGTCGACGGTGCTGGTGCTGTTGATGACGATCCCCGGCCTTGCATTGTTCTATGGTGGTCTGGTCCGCTCCAAGAACATGCTCTCGGTCCTGATGCAGGTTTTCTACACCGTCTGCATCGTCACCCTGATCTGGGCGGTCTACGGCTACAGCCTCGCTTTCACCGGCGGATCGGACTTCATCGGCGGCTTCTCCAAGGCGTTCCTGAAGATCGCGCCGGAAGGCAAGACGATTCTCGACGCTCAGGCGGCGACCTTCTCCGCCGACGTCAACATCACCGAGCTGATCTATATCTGCTTCCAGATGACCTTCGCGTGCATCACCCCCGCACTCATCGTCGGCGCCTTCGCCGAACGCATGAAGTTCTCGGCTGTCGCGCTGTTCGTGCCGCTCTGGGTAACCCTGATCTATCTGCCGATCGCGCATATGGTTTGGTACTGGGCCGGACCGGACGCGATCTCTGCCGCGCTCAAGACCTTCGAAGCCGCGACGGACAAGGCAGCTGCGCAGGCCGCCTTCGATGCGGCGAAGACCGCGTTCGGAGACGACCAGGGCTGGATCTTCAAGAAGGGCGCGATCGACTTCGCGGGCGGCACCGTGGTGCACATCAACGCCGGCATCGCCGGTCTCGTTGGTGCGCTCCTGATCGGCAAGCGCGTCGGTTACGGCAAGGACCTGATGGCTCCGCACTCGCTGACCATGACCATGATCGGCGCTTCGCTGCTCTGGGTCGGCTGGTTCGGCTTCAACGCCGGATCGAACCTCGAAGCCTCCGGCGGCGCCGCGCTCGCCATGACCAACTCCTTCGTTGCAACCGCAGCGGCGGCGATGGCCTGGATGTTCGCGGAATGGATCGTCAAGGGTCATCCCTCGGTGCTCGGCGCGTTGTCGGGTGCGGTGGCGGGCCTGGTGGCGGTGACGCCTGCGGCCGGCTATTCCGGTCCGATGGGCGCGATCGTGCTCGGCCTCGTGGTCGGAATCGTCTGCCTGTTCTTCTGCACCGTGGTGAAGAATGCGCTCGGCTATGACGACTCGCTCGACGTGTTCGGCGTCCACTGCGTCGGCGGCATCGTCGGCGCGCTCGGCACCGGCATCCTGGTGAACCCGGCGCTCGGCGGTACCGGCGTCATGGACTACACCATCGGCAAGATCGCGGAATACGACTTCTCGGCCCAGATGGTCTCGCAGTTCTGGGGCGTCTGCACCACGCTGGTGTGGTCGGGCATCGGGTCTGCCATCCTCTTCAAGGTCGTCGATGTCATCGTCGGCCTGCGCGTCAACGTCGAGACCGAACGTGAAGGCCTCGATGTCACCGAGCACACCGAGCGCGCCTACAATATGTGAGTTCTCCCGGGCTGCGATCCCAAGGGGTCGCACCCACAACTCCGGTTCGGGCACATACCCGGCAATGCCCTGACCGTTGAGGGGCTCCAGCGCAAGTTGGAGCCCCTTTCTTTTTGTTCGGAGACGGCTGAACAAGGCGGGCTGCTATTTCGCCCGCGCAATTTGCCACCCAACGCGCATTACCCAAACTTCGCGCTGAGTTTCGGAAAAAGGTCGTAGACCTCGTCCTCTTGCCACTCGGTTCCGGATGGCTGAGCCGGCGCATTCCGCTGCGGTGGATTGCCGGCAACCGCTTCGACGCCGTCAGTGACGGCGTATTGATAGCCTTCGTAGAACCAGTCCAATTCATCAAAACCGTCATCCGCCAGTGAGTCCGGATCCGACAGCGCGCGCTTGAATGCCTGACGTCCCCTGGAAATCAACGCAGCGCGAAAATCGGAGAAGGTGTCGTCGCTGCAACCGCCATTGATGATGTAGGCGGCGCCCCACAGCGGCCAGCAATAGGCCTTGTCCATCATCCCATCGAAGTGCTGCGCAAATTCAAGCGCCTCGTCCTTCGGCAGCGCTGCGATTTGCTGGCGCAGCGCATCGCATTTTTGATCCATGTCGCCGCCGGAATTATCGTGCGCGCTCTGCACGATCTTCCAAAAACCGTCCTCGTCCATCAGATGCTCCTGCCATCGGGCACGCCTTCCGGCGTCGCGCACAAACTAGTCCGGGAACGGCAGAAATCACGATGGAACAGAAACCAGAGCTAAAAAAGCATTGCCAAATCCGGCACGCGGCGCAGAATTGACCGCAACGATAACCGGGAGGACGTCATGAAACTCGAAGGCGGATGCTATTGCGGCGCTGTGCGCTATCAGGCCGAGGGCGACCCGATGATGAAGGCGCAGTGCCATTGCCGCGAATGCCAGTATATCACCGGCGGCTCGACCAACATGTTCCTGGTGATGCCGATCGCCGGTTTCAAATACACCAAAGAGAATCCCAAGCAGTTCAAGCGCACCGATCTGGAACGCGCGGTGACGCGGGAGTTCTGCGCCGAATGCGGCACCCATGTCGTGACGCGGCCACCGGGACTGCCGGGTGTCGTGGTGAAAGTCGGCACGCTCGACGACCCCTCGCTGTTCGACGGCCCGCAGATCGCGATCTACACCGTCGACAAGCAGCCCTACCACCACGTCCCCGAGGGCATGCCGAGCTTCGAGCGGCTGCCGCAGCGGTAGGTGGTGCTGCGGGCAAGAGTTTCGTGGCCCGCGAAAATCGTCATTGCGAGCGAAGCGAAGCAATCCATAGCGCGGCATAGCGGCTCTGGATTGCTTCGTCGCTTTCGCTCCTCGCAATGACGGGAACTGCGACAAAACAACCCGACGGGCAAATCAGTTCTGATTTTCGGAAGTCGTGTCAAGCCCTGAAATAAAAAATATTTCGCTTTTCCAGAAGGCAAATCAGGGGCATATGTTTGGCCATCCCGTCCCACTCAGAGGGCGTCGGCCGTCGTCACGGACGTTGGGCGGGTTGCGGTGGACGCTGATGTCGCGACGACGAACGTGGCGGATAGCGTACGGCGAAGTCGTGTGGTCCTGGCGCCCCGTTGCTGGCGTCACGTTCGTGAGGAGCCAAACGCTTCTTGCGGGCAATGGTGGCAAGAAAGCCCGTTCACCAGGGAGAGCACGATATAAGCCGTAAAGCCATTGCGCAGGGAAGGCCGGGTGTTCTCCGCTGGACCTGTATGCTCGTGTGCATTTTGTTTTGTGCAAACCGCACACGGGACCGCGGGTGCAGCGCGCACCCGGTCTTCCCTGCGCCCTCTCATTGGAGGGC